>JBBQXQ010000114.1:0-10220 GCA_038209515.1 Gemmatimonadales bacterium | reverse complement strand
TTCTCTGACGCCGCGACCGCCTTCTCCTTCGTGTTGGCGAACTTCGGAATCGCGATCGCAGCCAGGATGCCGATGATCACGACCACGATCAGAAGCTCGATCAGGGTAAAGCCCTTGCGGTTGCTCATTACTTCCTCCAGTTGGGTGCCGTGACCATCGCTCATATCAGGGGCCGCGAGTTAGGCGATGCTCACACTGGAAGAAGGCAACCCGTATGCCAGACCCCGGGTCGTCTCGCCAACCAGTGAGATTTCAGCTAGTTAACGTCCGATTGCATCTCGTCGTGCAACCGTTTTCCGACTCGGCCGAAGCGGATTTTGCAAGGCGGGCTCGAGGACATAATGGCCGGAGCGAGAACTGTCAGGGTATGGTGAGGCGTACCCCAGCGTTGACCACACGGCCTTCCAGCGGCGCCCAGGCATCGACCGTCCAGCGCCCACCAAGTCCGGGTTGCGGGCGCACGAGTGGCTCGTAGTGGCTAAGACGGATATCGAGCAGGTTCTCACCGTTGAGGAAGAGCGTCGCCCACGGGCCCATACGCTTCATCGCTAGGACTCCGAGCAGGACGTAGGGGCGGCTAGTGCGCCGGTACGGGTCCTCCCCCAGCGCCTGCTGCCCGACGTAACTGAGCTCGACGGCTACCTGCCCTTCCTCCTCCTCTTCAACGATGGCATCAAAGCTTAGCGTGTGCGTCGGCGTGAGCGGGACTGTCCGGCGGGTCGCTGGAGCCCCCTCCGGATCGGCCTCGGTCGCGTGGGTGTAGGAATACGTCCCTGTCACGAGGAAAGGGGCGTGCCGCCACCGAGCGAGGAGCTCGGCGCCCCAGGTGCGGGTGGGCGTCAGGGCATTTACGACGCGTAGGATGGGACTACTGGGGTCGGCAGACGGTGGGATGGGCGCAACCTGCAGGGCGTGGTCAATCACCGACCCGAAGAGCGTACCGTCGACCTTAAACGCACCGAGGTGTCCGGTGAGGTCGAGCGAAGCGCCGCGGGCACGCTCAGGGACAAGCTCGCCGAGTGGTGCGACGACATGCAGCCCGGTGATAGCGGTCTCTTCCAAGCGCGGCGTCGGCGCTGCGAATCCGGTACCGCCGCTCAGCCGCGCCGACCAGTTCGGGGATACGCGTGCAAGGGCTGAGAGGCGCGGGCTCAGAATCGTCCCCACAAGGTCTGAGTAGTCGACACGAAGGCTGGTCGAGGTGCGGAGCCACGCCGTGAGCGGCCGGTCGTACTGTACGAACGCCCCGGGCGTCGCCGTTGTCCGGTCGAAGCGCGGTACGTCGATTGCCCGGAACCCCTCGGCAGTGAGTCCCACACCCATTACCCAGCTCGCGCTTTTCCATGTTGGGGTGACCGCGGTCCTGACGACAGCAACCTCAGCGAAGCCGGAGCGCACGCGGTCGCGCTCGGCCACCCCGCCAACGATGTGCCGTTGGAACTCGTGGAGCGCCGCGCCGCGGAGGCTCAGGGTCCAGCCGGGGGCGAGAGTGCGTCGCCCGTTCACGCCGAGGTCGACGTGCCGCGTGTCCACCGCTTCGAGAAACTCGGTACCGGCCGGCGTCGTACCGCCCGGTACCGTACCGCCTTCACGATTCTCCAGCGTTGTGCCTGCCGTTAAGAGTAGGCTGGAGCCGCCCGGATCGGACCAGAAGAGGCGGGGCCGGAGGGTCAGCCGACGATAGCCGGCCAGGTCGGTCCAACCGTCATGATCGAGATCCTGACGGTGCTGCCGGTGGGCGCCACCAAGCACGCTGTAGGCCCATCCGCTCGTGTTTGCTAGAGGGCCAGCCGCGAAGCCGACGAGGTCGGAGGCGTCGCGAGAGGCCTGGTCGACCAGCACCTCGTGACGACGGACGGGGTCACGGGAGATGAGATTCACGACCCCACCGAGCGCCTGGGCGCCGTAAAGGGCCGAGGCAACGCCGCGGATCACTTCGACGCGACCGAGGTCGAGCGGTGGGATCTGGAGGAGACTCAGCTCTCCCGCCGCGGTGCCATAGAGAGGGAGGCCATCGGATAGGATCTGGGTGTAGCGTCCACGAAGGCCCTGGATACGAACAGCGGCGCCGCCGAGCGACGGTGCGGTCGCTTGGATGCGGAGGCCGCTCGCTTCCCGGAGCACCGCCACGATCGTGCCGGGCGCGCTCTGCACTTTTTCCGAGACGTCCTCGGGGGCGACAACGTCGACCTTCAGCGGGGTATCTTCGAGATGGCTCCCCGTCCGGGTCGAAACAACCGTGACGGAGTCGAGCAGGTACGGCGTCGGCTCCAGCGTGACCGCGACGCGTGCCTCATGGGCCGCGATGACGTCGGCGCGGGCCGTGGCGGGCCGGAAGCCGATTCGCGCGACGGTGAGGAGGTGACCACCGGCGGGGAGGGTGAGTCGCGCCATGCCGCGCGCGTCGGTCTGGGCCGCCTGCGACTCGCTGCGGACCTCCGCCTCAGGGAGCGACGCCCCCGACTCGTCGCGGACAGTAGCGACAAGCACGCCTGTCGGCGGCACATTCTGGCAAAGGAGAAGTGCCGGGAGGAAAGAGCCGCAAGATACGATAAGAGAAAAGACTCGCATCCAGGGGGAGACTTTTGAAAACGAACACGCCTCGCACATCGGCAGCGATCTCTGTGTTGATGGTGATGCTGTTGCCGGCGGCCCTCCCTGCTCAAGGCCTGAGCCTTCGGCCGGCCGAGCTGCCACCGGCGGTGGCGGCCGCCCCACACGTCATCCGCTGGTATGAGGCACTGGCGGTCGCGGGGGCGATATCGACGACGTTCCTCGTCGATGAACCGCTGCAGCGATACTTGCAGCGCCACCGGAGCAACACGTCGGACGATGTGGCAACCGGGTTTCGCCACATGGGCCAGCCGGAGGTCTATGCCACCCTGAGCCTAGGACTGATGGGAGGCGGTCTCATAGCGCACCGGCCAAACCTCACCCGGGCCGGCGGCCGGCTGGCAGTCTCTATCGTGCTCACGGCTGCTGAATTCGAGGCCATCAAACGTCTCACCGGCCGAGCCCGGCCCGACTCCGGTCTCGGTGCCTTCCATTTTGACCCTTTCAGCTCTAGCGAGTCCTTTCCTTCGGGCCACGTGAGCGTCGCCTTCACGGTGGCCGCGTCACTGGCGGATGATATACACCGGCCGTGGGCGACGGTTGGTCTCTACACGTTGGCGTCCGGGACCGCCTTCTCCCGGCTCAACGACGACCGGCACTGGCTCAGCGACGCGGCTCTCGGAGCTGCCCTGGGTGTTACTACTGCCAAACTGGTAGACGGGCACTGGCTACTGTTCGGCATTCACCCACCGCGCTTTTTACTCGACCCAGTGGGACCAGGGCTGGCGGTCTCGTTCAGCTTCCAGTAGCTGGCCTGACGTGCGGGCACCTCATGATTCGGCATTTACTGGAAACATACGGGTACGTCGGCCTCTTCGTCCTGGTCGGGCTCGAGAGCCTCGGCATACCATTACCCGGCGAGGCCGCGCTGCTCACCGCCGCGGCCTTCGCCGCGCAAGGGCATCTCTCCATCGTCGGAGTGATCCTTGCGGCCGCGGCCGGCGGCATCGTCGGAGATGCGGCAGGGTACTGGATCGGGCGAAAGGGTGGACTCGTTGCTGTTCGGCGGTACGGCAAGCTGCTGCATCTCAGTGATACGACACTCGATCGCGCGCAGCGCTTTTTTCAGCGTCACGGCGGCAAGACCGTATTCCTCGGGCGGTTCATCTCTCTGCTCCGGATGTGGGCCGCGGTCCTGGCCGGTGTCAGCAGGATGCCGTACGGGAGATTCACGCTCTACAACGTCGCAGGCGGCGTCTGCTGGGCTACCCTGTTCGGGACTCTCGGATATCTGTTCGGACGGAGCCTGCCCCAGCTTCAGAGCGCAGTGGGACAAGTCGGTGCCATGCTGGTCCTACTCCTCGCTATCATCGTGGCGCTCGCTCTCCTCGGCCGCTGGTTCGAGGACCACCAGGACGAGATACTCGCCTGGGCAAGGCGTCAAATCACGCGAATCAGTGCATCTGGGGTCGTGCGGCGCTCCCGGGCGCGACACCCGCGAGCCTGGCTCTTCCTCGCCCAACGCATTTCTCGCACCGAGTACCTGGGACTCCATCTCACTCTTGGACTCCTGCTCAGTTTCGGCGCGCTCTGGCTGTTCGCCGGCATCTCCGAAGATGTGATCCATCACGACCCTCTCACCCAGTTCGACTTGACTGTGGCGGATCTCCTCCACCGACACGGCCCCCCGGGGTTGATCCAGCTGGCGAAAGTCATAAGCCTGCTGGGGTCTCCCGGGTTCGTCGCAGCCTGGAGCGTCGTTGTGTGCGTCGTGCTCCTGAGGAAACGCCAGCGCGCGTTGCTGGTCGGTTGGATCGGAGCGATTGCCGGGGGTGGTCTCCTCGATTTGGGTCTGAAGCTCGCCTTTCGTCGCCACCGCCCCACCTGGGAAGCACCCTACCTTGTCGCCCGTGGATGGAGCTTCCCCAGCGGACACGCGATGGGTTCACTCGTCGCGTACGGGATGCTGGCCTACGTGCTGGTTCTCCACCTGCGCTCCACCACTGCGCGGAAAGCTGTCATCGCCGGTGCGATCGTGCTCGTGCTCCTTATCGGTTTTACCCGGATTTTTCTCGGGGTGCACTTTTTCAGTGACGTCGTGGCGGGGTATGCGGCCGGTACCGTGTGGCTGGCTGTTTGTATCTCAGGGCTGGAGGTGCTTCGACGGAAGGCGAGCTACGTATTGACCATGCCGCCTGCTGGTTAAGGTGCCTCGTACACGGTTTTCCATCGGTGGAATGGGGCTCCCAGGAGACCGCCGAGCACCGCACCGCCGGTCCCACCTAGCAAGCCCATGAACAATGTCTCTCCCCGGTCGATCTGATACTTACCTGCAGCGTTTGCCGCCTCGATGGCAGCGGCACCAACGAGAAATCCAATGATGGCACCCCGATCCCAGGCGCTGCTCCGAACCTGGAGACGGGTGATTTCAGTGAGCGAGATCTGATGTCGGCCTAGGGCGGTGTCCAGGGTCCACGATCCTGGGGCATCGCCGGCAAACTCGAGCGTATCGCCGATCAGGCGAGGCTCGAGGAGAATGAGGTCTGGAGCACCGGTGGGTAGGCTGATGCGCGCCATGCGCTGCCCGAACACTCGGGCGGCAATCTCCGAGAGGGAATCCAGCGCGACACCGTTGTCAACGGAGCTCGCTCCTTGCGCCCTTGCACGCGTGGGCAAGGCCAGAGCGGCGAACTGCAGCGTCCAGAAGAGGCGCCATGCTCCTGTAACCAACTCTGTCTCGCAAGAGTTCAGTGACCTGAAGTAAAGAGCGGCTTGTACCAGTAAGCTAGAGTGCATCGAGTTACTCGTTACAGTAGGGTGGATGGCGGGAGAGGATCGCGATACACCTACGAAGGCAAAGACGATGTCGCTGCGTCCGCTGCTCGTCGCCTCAGGTCTCTTGGTTGGGTGCGCCACCTTCGCGGCCCCCGGGTATCGCGGCCCCCGGTCCGATCATTTCGACGGCAAGCGCTTTCAGAATGAGGAGCCGTTCCCGGAGCAGCGGTTTGGGGATCTACTGCGCTGGCAGCTGCACCGTCGGAGGGGGTCGTGGCCGACCGATAACCTTTCCGCGGGGCCGCCGCCTCGGCGGAGGGTTGGGAACGGTGAACTCCGCGTGACGTTTATCAACCACGCCACGGTCCTTATTCAAATGGACAGTCTAAACATCCTGACGGATCCCGTCTGGTCGGCATATGTCGGCCCCGATATCGAGACAGGCCGCTGGCGACACCGCCCACCCGGGATTCGTTTCGAGGACCTGCCGCCCATCGACGTAGTATTGCTGAGCCACAATCACTACGACCATCTGGACGTGCCGACCCTGCGGCGGCTGATTCGCACCTTCCATCCCAGGGTCGTCGCGGGTCTCGGTATCGAAGCCTACCTGCTGCAACAGCATGTGGTGATGAGTGGGGAAGAGATGGATCTCGACTGGTGGCAGCGGCTGGACATCGGTTCCGGCGTGCGGGTGACGTTTGTCCCGGCCCAACACTGGTCCGGACGGGGTTTAACCGACCACCGCCGGACGCTCTGGGGCGGCTTCGTCATTGAGGGACCAGACGGCATCGTCTACTTCGCCGGCGATACGGGTTTTGGGCGGTTCTTAATAGAGGTCAAGGCGCGGTTTGGACCGATGCGGCTCGCGCTCCTTCCGATCGCGCCGTTTCGGCCGAGCTGGTACATGCGGCGCAAGCACATGGGGCCGTTCGACGCGGTGCGCGCCGCGCAACTGCTCGGGGCCGAGACGAACATCGCGCTGCATTGGGGGACGTTCGAGCTTGGTGACGACGGCGAGCATGAAGCCGCGGACTCCCTACGCCAGATTCTGGTGGAGGCGCATCCCACAATCCCCCGTTTCTGGGCGCTTGAGAACGGGGAGGTGCGCAACATTCCGTGATAGCTGGAACGCTTGGCGGACATCCTCCAGCGTGGTGCCGGGCCGGGGCTGCACCAGCCGGTTCTTCCGGACGATCAGCGTCAACGCCACACCTTCCGGTAGCGGTGGAGGCGTCACTCGCGTGGCTCCGCCACGCTGCCTGGAGTTCCAGGCGACCAAAGGTTCGCGAGGGTCCGGGGATCTTCGATGGCGTTCTTAACCACGTAGGCGCTGTCACTGAAGATGACGGAGGCGCACAACCCCGGGGAGCGGGGAATCTGGTCCGCGTCCAAACCGTACCGGGACTTGAACCAGATCCGCTCCTCGTCCACCAAAGAGGCGAGGCAACCGGCACATCGAAGTGGCGTGCCGCCAGGAGCGGTCACCCGCTCGAAGGCTCCGTCGGGTGGCGTGTCCAGGATCTCATAGCTGCACAGTGCCGCCACGCGATTCGCTTCCCACTGACTCGCAGGGTCTGTCATTTTGGGCTTTTCCCATCCCAAAGCTGTTGCTCTCGCGCTGATTCTCTACCGTACGTTCAAACTACCACGACCAATCCCCCGCGCGCCCGGTCCTGAGCCGCGCCGCGCCCTCTAGCGCCGGCGGAAAAAGAATCCGCCGCCGCCGAGTAACAGCACCACGACGACGATGATGAGCAGAGTGGTCAAGGTCATTCTTCTCTCCTTCACGGGACGCTGCGGTAGGCAGCCGGGGGCAATGGACGGCGTGGTCACGGACCCTTCTTATAGACCTCCGCCCATGGTACCGCCGCAGGGTGTACCCCGCTAGAGGGGCTCAGTTCGGGTTTGACGGTGTGTTGAGGGTCGCCGGTAGCTTCGACCAGATGTCAGAGAGGGATCCCTACGCGGGCTGGTCGCGATCTGATAGGCTCCAGTGCTCGCCTTAAGGCGGAGCTGGCCCACCTGCGCCGCTCCCTGATCACGGCGCTATTGGAAGCGATCGGCTGCGTTCGGAAGAACCTGTGCGTTATTGCGGAAGGTTCCGCGTGACCCAGTGCTTGACTCTCTTCGTGACCTCCGCTGCGGTCAGGTCTATCGGGGTGGTGAAAGAGCCTAGCCACGCATCGTCCACCCGGATACTCCAGACCATTTCGAGGGTTCCGTCCCCTCCCGCCGACCGATGACCCCACGCCTCCACGCTGTATTTGCCGAATTGGAAAGGCGGAATGTAGTTTGAGTTGGACATAAGCCAGATCCAATGGGGGGCCGGCTGTTGGACAAGACAGTTGCCAGCTAACTCGGCGCAGCATCTGAGCTCCCCCGATCGCCTTGGCCTGGTGCTTTGAGAAGGCGGTCCACTGCCGCCAGCAGCTCGTGCGCATGAAATGGCTTGACCAGGAATGGCCGCTCAAATTCCAGCGCACTGAGCCCCCAGCCCGACATGAGCAGGAGCGGTGGTGGATGGGGCATGATCCCCATGCATCCGGCCAGTTCGAGCCCATCGAGACGAGGCATCACGACATCGGATATCACGAGATCGATGTGCTCGCCCTCGCTTTCCAACAGGGCCCACGCGTCAAACCCATCGCCGGCCTCAACAACAGTGTACCCGTGTGCTTCAAGCATCCGCGTAGTGAGCGAGCGGACGATCTCTTCATCGTCCACTACAAGAATGGTTTGCTTGCGGGCCACCGGAGCGGCCGTCATCTGACTTCCCGCGTCAGGGCCGTGGGGCGATTTCGCAATCACATCGAAAGCGGGGCAACTGGATGCTTCGCATACGGCTGGTAGGCTCGTGCTGCATATTGCGCCTGCCCTGGGGAACGGTACGTTTGCCGATATAATACGCCTTCGGAGCTCGGTACGCTAGCGTACCGACGGGAGCAACAGGATGCCCAGGACCAGAGCAAGGTCAACCACCAAACCACCACTCCGCCACAAGCAGAACGCAAACCAACTCCTGGCTGCCCTTCCGCCCAGGGACTACGCACGACTCCGGTCCGAGCTGGCGACGGTGCCCATGAAACTGAAGCAGATTCTCTGGGAGCCGAACCGGCCTATCGAAGCAGTGTATTTCCCCATCGATGCCGTCGCTTCCATACTCGCCCTCACCGACGGCCACACGGTCGAGGTCGGCACCATCGGAAATGAGGGGTTAGTGGGACTCCCGGTGTTCCTCGGCGCCACCAGTTCCCCGGGAAGGGCCATGGTCCAGGTCGCTGGTCACGGCGAGCGCCTGGACATCGCGGTCTTCGGCCGAGAGGCGCACAGGGAAGGGCGACTTCGGCAGCTTATGGAGCGCTATACGCAAGCGTTCATGACGCAAGTCTCGCAGACCACCGCTTGTAATCGCGCGCATTCGGTCGAGCAGCGCCTCGCGCGCTGGCTTCTGATCGTCCGTGATCGCGTGAATCGGAACGAGTTTCCGCTCACCCACGAGTTTTTGGGGCAAATGCTCGGCGTGAGGCGAGCCACTGTGTCCGAGGCCGCGGCGGCACTCCAGCGAGTTAAGCTGATCAGCTATTACCGCGGTGTGATTACGATCCGAATGGACGTGGCTTGGAACGGGCGGCCTGCGAGTGCTATCGGCTCGTCCGTCAAGAGTTCGAGCGGCTCCTCGGGACTCAGTCGGGGTGAACACCCGAATCTTGGTTTATGGGGGGATGGTGCTAACCAGGCTGAAGCCACTGCTGCTGAGCCGGCAGAGTCGATGCAGTTACCCCCTCGCCTTGGTGCGTCATGTAGTTCTTCTGGAGATGCAACTCGCCCCTCAGAGCCTGGAGTTCCAGGCACGTCTTTAGATGCCGAACACATTATCGAGGCCTGCCGCACGCCAGCCGCTCCCGTAGAGCACGGTAAAGAGCAGGCTCCCTTCTTTTGCGGTTCCCTTGGCGTAACAGATGTGCTCGATTCGGGAACGGAGTCGTGCAATGCCGCGGCCGCGGACACTTTCACAACCCAGCAGGGTCCACGTGTGGATCACCTTGAGCAAACCAGCGATCAGCTCCCGTCTGGGCCCGGGGAAAGAGGCCTTGAACTCGGGCGTCACCTCCGCCGAATCCCTCCCCGAAGCAATGTCGCTCAGCAATTCATCGATCGGTGTGGGCGGAGTCGCACCCGGGAGTCGGGTGTGCAGGAGATGCGGCGGGGTTAAGACCGGCTCGAGTAGACCCGCGATGGCCACAGCGATGCCCTCGGGCTTTGCCTGCGCCAGGTTGGCTAACACAATGACGGTAATGTCGAAGTCGGGATAACGCTGAATGGTGGCCTGGAAGCCCAGCCAGGCACCGCTGTGTCCGATCCGGCGATAGCCGCGTTGCTGGGTAAGATTCCAGCCGAAACCATAGGGGTACGTGCCACCGTCGTTGAGCCGGACCGGCGTCCAGCTCATCTCCAGCCCGGCACGGCCGAGCACCTTCCCATGGTTAAGTCCGATTGCCCATTGCGCCAGGTCACCCACGGTAAAACTGAGGCAGCAGTCAGCGGTGGAATTGATCGAGGGTGACACCCATTCCTGGTTCCTGAGCGTGTCATTCACCATGTAGTATCCGGCCGCACGGTTGGGCACGATGTCCGCGTCCGAGTTGACCCGGGCCGTGCGCATGCCGAGGGGACGGAAGATGTGCTCCCGCAGAAAATCACCGTAGAACTGGCCGGTCACCCGGTGAATGATGATGCCGAGCAGCGCATAGCCGGTGCTGCTGTAGCTCTCGCGGTCTCCCGGCGTGAACTCGAGTGGCTGGGCGGCGGCCGAGCGTACCAACTCGGTCTCGGTATAGTCCCGGCGCCAGTCGGGCACTGTGTCCTGGGGGACGCCCGAGGTGTGAGTC
>JBBQXQ010000113.1:0-10275 GCA_038209515.1 Gemmatimonadales bacterium | reverse complement strand
ACCCGGAAGTCGGCGTTGTCGGGGATCGCGCCGCCGGAGGTGATCGCGAGCAGCCGCGAGCCTCGGCGGCCGCGAATCCGGCCGTTCACTGTGTCGTGGTGGATCAAGGCGCCCCGGCGTCCCCGCTGGGTGGAGAAGCCTTGCGCCAGCATCCGCACGACCTGATCGAACTCGGCCCGCTCGAGCCTCCGATAGACATATGCCCGGCGGAAGAGGCTGTAGAGAGCCTCCTCGTCCCAGTCCTCCGCTGAGGCCTCGGCTACGATCTGCTGGGCCAGCACATCGAGCGGCTTCTCCCGGATGATGATGTGATCCAGCTCGCCGCGCCGCACCGAGCGGATGATCGCGGTGCATTCGACCAGCTCGTCACGGGTGAGCGGGAACAGCCGGCCCTTGGGAGTTCCGCGGACGGTGTGGCCGGAGCGTCCCACTCGCTGCAGGAAGGTCGCGATCCGGCGGGGAGTGCCCAGCTGGGCGACCAGATCCACATGGCCGATGTCGATGCCGAGCTCGAGCGACGCCGTCGCGACCAGCGCTTTGAGCTTGCCGCCCTTGAGCCGTTCCTCGGCGTCAAGCCGGTGCTCCTTGGAGAGGCTGCCGTGGTGAGCCGTGACCGACTCCTCGCCTACCCGTTCGGCGAGGTGCCGGGCCACTCGCTCCGCCATCCGCCGGGTGTTCACGAAGACGATCGTGGTGCGGTGGGCCTCGATCAGCTGGGCCAGCCGGTCATACACCTCGTCCCAGACCTCGCCCGACATGACGGCCTCGAGTGGAGAGCCGGGGAGCTCCAGCGCGAGATCGAGGGTGCGGCGGTGGCCCTGGTCGATTATGGCGGCGGTAGGGCGGTACGGCGGTACGGCGGCACTTGATCCAACTAACCACTCACCGACCTCTTCGATTGGCTTGACGGTTGCGGACAAGCCAATGCGCTGAACCGGCTGCTGCGCGACATGAGCCAGCCGCTCCAGCGTTAGTGCAAGGTGCGCACCCCGGCGCGACTCGAGCACGGCGTGGATCTCATCCACGATCACCGTCCGGACAGTCCTGAGCATCTCCCGGCTGCGTTGCGCCGTGAGCAGGAGGTAGAGCGACTCAGGGGTCGTGACCAGGATGTGCGGCGGCTTCCGGATCATCGCGGCGCGATCGGCCGCTGGGGTATCGCCCGAGCGGATCGCTGCCGTGATTCTGGGGGCCTCATAGCCCATCTCCTCCGCGAGCCTGCGGATCTCTCGCCGGGGCTCCGCCAGATTGAGATGGATGTCGGCGCTCAACGCCTTGAGGGGCGAGACGTAGATGACCCGGGTCTCGTCCGGCAGCGGACCCTCGAGTCCCTCGCGGAAGAGCTGATCCAGCGAGTGGAGGAAGGCCGCGAGGGTCTTTCCCGATCCGGTGGGGGCGGAGATCAGGGTGTCCCGGCCGGCCCGGATAGCCTCCCAGCCAAACCGTTGGGGGGCGGTGGGCTCACCGAAACGGTGCGCGAACCAGCGGGCGACGATGGGGTGAAACGAGGACAGCGGCATCGCCAAAATATAAGGGCACTTTATCGCTATTGTGCCAGATCGCTGGCACTCTGAGCGCGCGAATCGGCCGGAATTTAGGCAATGTGTCCGATGTTGGGTTATGGCTCCTTCGCTTCGCCCAGGATGACACCCTTAGGATGATAGCGCCAGGACAGGCTGAGGCTCTGAATAGCGGCGAATGTAGCGCGGCACATCGAACTTCTTTACCGCCGCTTTGAGCGACTGGTAGCGCACCGTGCCGTAGATCGGCCGCCGGTAGAACGGGCGATCGAACTTGCCCAGAATCCAGTGAATCCCACCGTACGTGTTCGGATCCCGGCCATCCAGAGAATACCTGTTGTTCAGCTGCTCCAGTACTCTGAGCGCCTCCACGGCGTTCGGAGTCCACTGGATTATTGCCTTCCCCCACAACATTCGCAGGGTATTGTGCATCCAGCCGTCCACCAGATAGGCCCGCTGCGCGGCGTTCCAGAGCTCGTCCCCAGTTTGCGCCTGCTCCATGACGTCATCGGTGTAGAGCACGGCACGAGCGTCGGCTTCGCCCCGCCGCAACTCGTCCCGCGCCCACGCCGGAACCGCTTCCACCGTGCGATGGCGCCGGTTGTAGTACACGAAGTTGAAGGAGAGCTCGCGCCAGGTGAGCAGCTCGTCCTGGAATTTGGCAAACTGTGCGTCGGGCCCGGCCGCTCGGGCCTGGAGCAACACCTCTGCCGCCGAGATGTTGCCGAAATGCAGGTAGGGCGACAGCATGCTGGTGCCGTCGACATTCGGATCGCCCCGCTCATCGGCGTAGCGTGGCAATCCGTGGCCGAGGAAGTAGGCCAGGCGAGCCTGGGCGGCGGCGGTACCGCCACGGATAGTCCGGGCCGGCGGCACGGTGTGATCGATGTCGCAGGAGGCGACCAGCTCGGGGACGGTCTCCGGTGTGGGCGTAGTGGGCTCGAACGGAAGCTCGACGGCGCGGCGGACCTCGAGATCCACGTGATCTACCGGACGGAGACACCGGGGCAAGGCGGCAAGCAACGTGGGCCGGATCGCCACTGCGGTCCGGTACTCACGTTCGTGGTACCGCCGGGGAACCACAGTGGCCGAGTCCACTCCAACGACCGGGGTCTCGACCTTCTCTCTCAGCCCCTTGATCTGTCGGGGGACAATGAAAGTGGGAAGAAGTCGGTGACCACCAGCGCCGCCCGCTGGGCCAGGGCGACAAGGGGCGACGGTTGCTCGGCTGTCCGCCGCGTTTCCGCGTCGTCACCGATCCGCTCGAGGTAAAAGGCGTACTGAATCCCGCGCTCCTCGAAGTCGCGGTAGAGGTCTGCCACCGATTCGAGGATGAACGTATGGATCCGGTCGCTGGCCCAAGGGTAGTCGTGACGCAGGCCGTGGTACACTAACAGCGGCAGCTGGAGTCGGTTGGCTTGCTCGATGGCAAACTCAAGCGCGAGGTTGGCCTGCGCGCGCATTGTCGTTTGCATCCAGTACAGCACCAACTCGCCGTTCGTACGCGGCGGGGGCTCCTGGGCGGCGTGGATGCGGAGATCGTCGACGATGGTCATGTGGCTGCCGCTGCCGCCTCCCGGACCAGGCCGCGGAGTAAACCGCGAAAGACCAACTGGTGGATCGCCCAGAGTCCGTACCAGTAGAGCAGCCCCGTCAGACCTACCGGGTCAAAGAGCGCGGTCTGTCGGATCAGACTTCCGCCCGAGTCGCTTGTGACCTCGAACTGCAGCCATGCACGTCCCGGAAGGCGCATTTCCGCCGCCAGTCGGAGAAGGTGATCGGGCTCGAAGGCCTCGACCCGCCAGAAGTCCAGCGCGTCCCCCGGTACCAAGGCCTCGGAATCCCGCCGGCCGCGCCGCATGCCGGGACCACCGGCCACCCGATCCAGCAGCCCTCGCAGTCGCCAGAGCCGGTTACCGTAGTACCACCCGGTCTGGCCGCCGATGCGTGCGATCGGCCGGAACGCCTGACCCGGCGCGCGGGCGACCCAGGCCACCCGTGAATCCACCAGGCGGGATCCAAACTTGAGGCCTCCCCAGCTTGGCGCCGCGCGATGAGCTGACAGCGCGTCGCTCCACCGGGTCGCGGCAAAGCTCGAATCTTCGTTCCTCAGTGCCCGCTCAAGGGCCTGGCGTACTCCCCGCGGCTGAACCCGAAAGACCTGCCGGGCACAGTCGTCCCGCACCACCGTCTCGTTTCGGAGACCAGCTATCAGCTCTCGCCCTACCCGCGCGTAGACCGGCGACACCAGCGCAAGCCAAAGACTGGAGAGCCTGGGCGTCAACACCGGCACCCGGATCATGATCCGACGGAGTCCACGTTGGCGGGCGTATTCCCGCATGAGGTCGCCATAGGACATCCGATCAGGGCCGCCGACCTCGTAAGTTGCACTGCCTGAGGTAGGGTGATCCAGCGCTTCGACGAGATAGGAAACCAGATCCTCGATGCCGATCGGCTGGGTCAGAGTGTCCACCCAGCGGGGGGTGACCATGACCGGCAATTTTTCCACCAGTGCCCGAATGATCTCGAACGAGAGGCTGCCCGAGCCGATTACAATTGACGCACGAAGTTCTACTGTGGGGACACCCGCGTCCCGCAGGATCCTGCCGACCTCCTGCCGGCTGGCAAGGTGAGGGGAAAGCTCTTCGCCACCGCCAAGACCTCCGAGATATATGATCCGCTGGACGCTTGCCTCCCGGGCAGCGGCAGCAAAGGCCGATGCGCCCTGCCGGTCGTCATCCGCATACCGACTTCCCGAGGCCATCGAGTGGACGAGATAGTATGCCGTCTCCACCCCGTGGAGCGCGGACGGGAGGGACCCCGGATCGAGCACATCGCCCTGCACGACCTCGGTGTTGGGCCCCGCCCGGGATCGAAGGAATTCTGGTCTGCGGGCGAGACAACGAACCGACCTGCCCCTGGACTCGAGCGCCCGGAGCAGCCGTCCGCCCACGTATCCGGTGGCACCGGTGACCAGAATCACCTTTGCTCCTGGAGTCGCGGGAGCGCGGTCCGGAAGTGCGCCAGCGAGTCCACGACCTCGACGCCCGGCGCGGTGACCCGCTCACGCTCGGCCGATGCAGCGGCTCCACCGATAAGAAGTCCCACGCCGCGCTCGAGCCCGCTCCTGAGCTGCTGCAGATCGGTCATCAAACCGGCGTCAACCGAAGGGTACACGATGCTCAAAGCGACAGCGGCGGCACCCACCTGTCGCGCCGAGGTCAGAATTTCGGGTATTGGCAGGTCCGCTCCCAGATAGGTCACCTCCCAACCCTCGGCGGCGGCGGCGGCGGCGGCGAGCAGCGCGCCCAACTCATGAGCCTGGCGTGGAGGGGTCGCCACCAGCAGCCGGGGCCCCGCGCCATTCACCTCGTACACCCGAAGAATCCAACCGAGCACTCGGCGGAATACTGCCGTGGCCAAGTGCTCGTGGGCGACTGACAGTGTCCCCTCACTCCAATCCTGGCCGATCTTCTTTAGGGAAGCACCCGCCACCTCGTCGAGAAAACCGGGCACTCCGAGCGTAACGGCGGCACGCTCGAGCACTGCTTGAAGCTCGGCCGCATCGAGCCGCCGCGCTGCATTGATCGCCGCCGAACTGAAATCCTCGGGGCGGGAGCCCACTGCAGGCTCCGCGATCGCGCTCGCGACATCCTCCTCCCGCACTATCCGTTCGAGATCGGCTAGTGAGGTCTTTGCCAACCGGCCTATGCTGTGTCCCCGCTCCGTCAGACGGCGGAGGAGGTGCAGTCGCTCGAGGTCCAGATCGGAATAGAGTCGCTGGCCTCCGCCACTGCGCGCCGGGGTCACCACTTGGTAGCGCCGCTCCCAGGCGCGGAGAATATGGGGGGTGAGTCCGGTCCGAAGGGCGGTGAGGCGGACCGGATGCCGTGGGGTGGAGGGGGCGTGGGGCATGGTTCAACCTAAACCGCTGTCTAAGTATTGTCAAGGAATAGTTTAGACATATGTCTTGACTTGTTAGACAAACAGGCCCTACATTATTGGACAGTAGTTGGACAACAACCCCCTCTGAGGAGTCAGATATGAGATCGCTCGACGTAACTGCCGCTGTTCTGCTGGTCATCGGCGGCCTGAACTGGGGCCTGGTAGGCGCGGCAAATTTCGACCTGGTGGCCACGATCTTCGGAGCCATGAGTCCACTGAGCCGACTGGTTTACGTGCTGGTGGGAGTCGCTGCGCTGTACCAGGCCGCGCAGTGGAAGGCGATTCAACACCGCTGGTCATTCGTGCCGGCAGCCACAGCTCGCTAGCAGCATTGCTGACCTCACTCACTTACCGAACGAGAAAAGGATTGGAGATCATGAAGTCACTTCACATCGCATTCGCGGCCGCCCTTGCGCTCCCCGGGATGCTCACGGCCCAGGAGACTCATGGTTACTCCGAGACCCCCGCCGCCGCGGTCAAGGGAGATGTCATCGAGACGGCGGTTGCCGCAGGATCTTTCACGACGCTAGCCAAGGCCATCGAGGCGGCTGGCCTTACCGAGACGCTCGAGGGCAAGGGTCCGTTTACGGTGTTCGCGCCTACCGACGAAGCCTTTGCCAAGCTGCCTGCCGGTGCGCTCGACGCATTGCTGAAGGACAAGGCTCGGCTCACCACGATTCTGACGTACCACGTGGTGGCCGGCAGGGTCGGCTCCAAGGACGTCGCCGGTATGTCCTCGGCCAAGACCGTCAATGGCAAGGAGCTCTCGATCAAGGTGAAGGACGGTATGGTGAAAGTGGACCAGGCCACCGTGACCCAGGCCGACATCCCAGCTACGAATGGCGTCATCCATGTGATCGACGAAGTCCTGACGCCCCAGTAACCGGCCGATGTCTCAGGACCTCGGTTAAGCGGAGGATCTTACTGGGTCAGGGAGGTCCTTCGCCTGTTCCACTGGCGCTTGCGCCCATTTGGGATTAAATTCCTCCCAAATGGAACAACCAGAGGAGCAATGATGGCCAGCTACCCCGACGTCCTGAAAGTCAGCCAGACGCTTGGTGGTTTCAAGACCCTGCGGGAGAAGGTGTTAACGCTGGCCGACCTGGAGCGGGTGATCGGGAAGGGGCTGCCTTTCGCCGCGCTCAAGTACGTGGTCCGGCACTTCCCCGCGCGGCAGAAGACCCGGGTCCAGCAGATCGTCATGCCCCGCTCCACGCTCCAGCGGCGAGAGGAAGAGGGCCGGCTCCGGCCGGGCGAAAGTGAGCGGCTGGAGCGGATCGCCCGCCTTGCCACGCTAGCGGAGCAGGTGTGGGAATCGCCGGAGGAGGGGCAGAGGTTTCTCACCACCCCGCATCCTCAGCTCGACAACCAGGCTCCGCTCGATCTTGCGGCCACCGACCTTGGCACCCGCCGGGTCGAGACGCTGCTCTGGAAGCTCGAGCACAGCCTACCCGTCTGACACGGCTCGGCAGCGGCATGCCCACCGTCTACCGTCTTGCCAAGCGCCGCTATCCGATCTATGACGGGAGCGGCGCCGGGCTCGAAGGCGCTCGCTGGAACTCGCCGGGACGGCTCCTGATTTACACCTCCGAACACTACGCAACCGCGATCCTCGAGAAGTTGGTGCACGCCGGGCGTACTCAGTTGCCTGGCGCGCACCACGCCGCCGCGATCGAGATACCTGACGATCTACCGATCGAGGAATTCGATCCGAGCCCGTTTGCCGGTTGGGACGCCGAAGACTCGGCCGTCGCGCGAGCCTACGGCGACGAATGGCACGCCGGCAGGCGCAGTGCAGTCCTCATCGTCCCATCATTACCGGGTCAGCCGATCGAGCGTAACTTCATCATCAATCCAGGTCATCCCGATGCCGCGCGGATCAGAGTGATGCCCTCGTTCAACGTCGTCTGGGACGGCCGCCTCTTCGGCCCGCCAGCAACTTCTCGTGGAGCTCCAGGGTGAACATTTCTGCACGACTGTTGGTCGTCCTCTCCTTCCTTATAGTAGGACTCTGGACCGGTGCCGCGGCTCAGGCTGCCCCCGACAGCGCTGTCCGCATGGCGCCGATGCTCATCGTGCCGGATGCGGTGTGGGACGGAGTCGCGGATCAGCCGAAAGCCGGCTGGGTGGTTTTGGTGCGGCGCGGTCACATCGAGGCCGTCGGTCCCGACAGCAGCGTGGCCGTGCCCCGTGAAGCGGAGCGGATCGAGCTTCAGGGTACGACGCTGATCCCCGGGCTGATCGAGGGTCACTCTCATCTTTTTCTGCATCCCTACAATGAGGCCACCTGGGACGACCAGGTGCTGCGGGAGCCGCTCGGCCAGCGGATGGTGCGGGCGGTGGCGAGCGCGGCCAGCACCCTGCGAGCCGGCATCACTACCGAGCGAGATCTTGGCACCGAAGGCGCCTTCGACTACGACGTGCAGCTGAAGCGCGCGATCGTTAACGGTGTCGTGCCCGGGCCGAGGATCATTGCCGTGACCCGGGCGATCGTGGCTACCGGCAGCTACGGCCCCCGTCGCACCGATTACTCGTTCGACCCGGGGCAGGGTGCCGAGGAGGCGTCGGGGGTCGAGGAGATCGCGCGAGTCGTCCGGAGCCAGATCGGACACGGGGCCGACTGGGTCAAGGTATACGCCGATTACCGGTGGGGTCCCCACGGCGAGGCCCGGCCCACGTTTTCACAGGGGGAGCTAAACGCTCTGGTTGAGACCGCCAATGGCAGCGGCCGGCCAGTCGCGGCGCACGCGACCACCGCCGAGGGGATGCGCCGAGCCGTGATCGCCGGCGTGGCGACGATCGAGCATGGTGACGATGGTACCCGTGAGGTCTTCAAGCTCATGCGCAAGAAGGGCGTCGCCCTCTGTCCTACCCTGGCCGCCTCCGAGGCGTACGCCCAGTATTTCGAAAACTGGACCCGCGGGTTGGAGGTTCCTCCTCAATCCGTGCTGGACAAGCGCGCGAGCTTCAAGACCGCGCTCGACGAAGGGGTGACGATCTGCTTCGGCGGAGACGTCGGTGTCTTCCCCCACGGCGACAACGTGCGCGAGCTCGAGGCGATGGTGGAGAACGGGATGACCTCGCTCGACGCATTGCGGGCAGCCACCAGCGGCAATGCCAGGATCTTCCACCTGAGCGACCGAGGCCGAATTGCTCCCGGGCTGCTCGCGGACCTCGTCGCGGTAGAAGGGGACCCGACGCGGGAGGTCGGGGCGCTTCGGCGGGTGCGGATGGTGGTGAAGGACGGGATCGTTGTCAGGAGATGAAGATGAGCAGACCAGGGAAGGTGACCAGGATCACCTACCCGCCGAGCCTATCACTCCATGTTCCCCGAGGCCCAATCTCCGGGGTACGACGATGGCCAAGACACGACCGGGCGTGACCGGTCTCATTAAAGAGACCGTGAAGGATTTTCTTGAAGACGACTGCATGGATTCGGCGGCAGCGCTCTCCTACTACACGATCTTCTCGCTTCCGGCGATTCTGGTACTCATACTGACACTCATCAGCGCCGTCATGAATCCATCGGATGTGAGAGGCGGCCTCGAGGGCCAGCTGCAGGCTCTGATGGGGCCGAGCGCAGGCGAGCAGATCCGCACCATTATTCAACAGGCCGAGCAGAAACCTGACAGTGGCCTGATCCCCACCATCCTGGGCCTCGCGGGCCTTCTCTTTGGCGCCACCGGCGCGTTCGGGCAGCTGCAGAAGGCGCTCAACCGCGCCTGGAATGTCGAGCCGGACCCGAACCAGGGTGGCTGGAAGAACTTCCTGAGCAAGCGGGTCTTCTCCCTGGGGATGATCCTCGTCGTCGCGTTCTTCCTGCTGGTGTCGCTGGTAATCAGCGCGGCGCTCACCGGCATGGGCGACAGGCTGAGTGGCTTTCTGCCGTCCGGCCTCTCCGCTCCATTGCTCGAGGCGCTGAACATGGTGATATCGCTCGCCGTGATCACGCTTCTCTTCGGCGCGCTGTTTAAGGTGATGCCTGACGCGAAGATCTCCTGGCGCAGCGTCTGGGTCGGCGCGGCGGTCACAGCATTTCTGTTTGTTATCGGGAAATTTCTGATCGGCTTTTATCTGGGGCAGAGCAACCCAGGTCAGGCCTACGGCGCCGCAGGCTCGCTTGCCGTGCTCCTGCTCTGGGTCTACTACTCGGCGCTGATTCTCCTCTTCGGCGCAGAGTTCACTGAGACATGGGCCGATCGGCGGGGTCAGGGCATCGAGCCGGAGCCGGGCGCGGTGCGGGTCCGGCGCGAGAAGCAGCGTGTGGGTGAGCTCGGCCCGACCGCCGGCTGAGGTCCTTAGCCCTTTATGGCGTGACCAGCGGCGCGGTGAGCACGAAGGTTACCGGTGTCTTGGCCTTCACCACCACGTCGCGTGTCGCCGTCTGGGACGCCACTACGGCACCCCCGGCCGCGCCAACGACACCACCGATCACCGCGCCCTTGCTGTTTCCTCCGAGCACTCGCCCCAGTACCGCACCGCCGACTGCGCCCACACCGACTTTGGCGGCATCGCCTGAGGTGACGCCGCGGCTACGCAATTCGCGCGGTACCGCCCCCACGTCTGCCTGCACGTTCTGAAGCTGTCCGCCGACCTCGATGCCATCCACCTTGAGAGCCAGGCTCCCTTGCGAGCCCTTGGATTTGGCGGAAGCCAAACGGGTGACCGTGAGCCGAACCGTGCTACCGGCCGGGATAAGGATCTTGCCGCCCGCACCGGTCACACTCTGCGTGATCTGGGCGGTGATGGTGCGCCCGGCCGAGTCGCTGCGGGAGCTGATCGAATCGTCCAAGGCCGCGTGGATCTCGGT
>JBBQXQ010000112.1:0-10377 GCA_038209515.1 Gemmatimonadales bacterium | reverse complement strand
GAACGCTTCCTGGCCGAGATCAAGGTCACCGCCCACCTCCAGCACCCCCACATTCTGCCGCTCTTCGACTCGGGCGCCGCGGACAGCTTCCTGTTCTACGTGATGCCCTACGTGGAGGGGGAATCCCTCCGCGGCCGCCTGGGCCGCGACAAGCAGTTGCCGGTGGAGGACGCGGTGCGCATCGCGCGGGAGGTGGCGAGTGCTCTGGATTACGCCCACCGCCACCACGTCATCCACCGCGACATCAAGCCGGAGAACATCCTGCTCCACGACGGGCAGGCACTGGTAGCCGATTTCGGCATCGCCCTCGCCATAAGCAGCGCCGGGGGGACTCGGATGACCGAGAGCGGTATGAGTCTCGGCACGCCGCACTACATGAGCCCCGAGCAGGCGATGGGGGAGCGCGAAGTGTCGGGGAAGAGCGACGTCTACGCGCTCGGCTGCGTGCTGTACGAGATGCTGGTGGGAGAGCCGCCGTTCACCGGACCTACGGCGCAGGCGATCGTCGCCCGGCTGGTGACCGAGGAGCCGCGGTCGATCACGATGCAGCGGAAGACCGTGCCCCCCCACGTAGAGGCGGCGGTGCTCCGGGCACTGTCCAAGCTACCGGCCGACCGCTTCCCCACCGCCGCGGCGTTCGCGGATGCCCTCGGCGCGCCCGGCACCGGCGCCACGCTGGCGGTCACGGCACCCCGGGCCCACGCCACCAGGACCCATCGCGCGGCGGGGATTCGAAGTCTGGTTGCCATCGGGGCGGCGGCACTCGCCGCAGGAATCCTGGCCGGACGGGTCACGAAGGGGGCGCGGCATTCGGTCGCCCCAGTCGGCCGGTTCGTCATCACGGCCGGCAGCGACAACCGTCTGACCGGTGCACCCGCCGGAACGGTGGCGCTCTCGCCCGACGGTGCCTCCCTGGTCTACGTGTCCCAGCAGCTCTACCTGCGGCGGATGGACGAGCTCACCGCGTCTCCCATCCCGGGAACGGAGGGCGGACAGAGCCCGTTCTTTTCGCCCGACGGCCGCTGGATCACGTACCTTGCCGGCACCAGCCTGAAGAAGGTGGCCCTCGGCGGTGGGGCTCCCGTGGCGATCCAGACCGGCAACCTCGCCGTTCGGGGGGCGATTTGGCTCGACACCGGGACCCTGGCCGTGACGCCGGCCGACGGCTCGATCCGGCGGCTGAATGGAGATGGCACGACGACACTGATCGCGGCGCCGGACTCGGCGATCGGCGAGACCATCCTGTTTCCCGCCGCCCTGCTGCCGGGCGGGCAGGTTCTTCTGGCGATTGGCGTGGCCCAGGGTGGTGCCACCGGACGGGCCGTCGCCATCAACCTCCGGTCCGGCGCGCGAAAAGTCATCCTCGAGGGAATCACGTCCGGCCTGGCTTACCACGATGGATACCTGGCCTGGGTGCAACCGGACGGCACGCTGCTCGCGGGCTCGTTCGACACCGAGCATCTCGCCCTGGGGGGCGCCCCCATCACGATCGCCCAGGGGGTACGGGTCCCCGTGGGCGGCCCGCCGCAGTTCGACGTCTCCCCCGCCGGCTCCCTGGTCTACGTTCCCGAGCTCCCGTTCGACTTGGTGCTGGTCGACCGCGCCGGGCGGTGGCGGGCCATCGCGGACATCAAACGCCGGTTCCACAGCCCGCGCGTTTCCCCCGACGGGCGCCGCGTCGCCATGGACTTCAGCCAGCAGGGTAGCCGCGACGTGAGGATCCTCGATCTCCAGCAACACACCCTCTCGCGCCTCACCTTCGACAATGATGGCCACGATCCGGTGTGGCTGCCGGATGGGCGCAGGGTCGCCTATCTCACCGCGCGCGGTGGCACGATCGGGATCTTCCTCCGCAACGCCGACGGGAGCGGCGCCGCCGAGTCGCTGTTCGTGGGACACACGAACCTGACCGCCGGCGCCTTTTCGCGCGACGGCAAGGAGTTGATCGCCGTCGCCGGGAGCAACGGGGCCGACTGGGACCTCGTTACGCTGTCCCTCTCTGGCGAGCGAACGCCGAAGGCGCTTCTGGCAACCCCCTTCAACGAAGCCTCGCCGGCGCTCTCACCCGATGGTCGTTGGCTCGCCTATCAGTCCGACGAGTCAGGTCAGAACGAAGTGTACGTCCGCCCCTTTCCGGGTCCCGGCGCCAAGGTGCTCGTGTCGCAAGACGGCGGCGCCGAGCCGGTGTGGTCCCGCGATGGCCACGAGCTGTTCTACCGGGGATTTGGCCAGCAGGGCACACCCCTCGTTGCGGTGGCTGTGCGAGCAGCGCCCGAGTTCCGAGTCCTCTCCCGGACCACGTTGTTCGATGCCGCGGATTTCGAGGGCGCCACGCCCCATGCCAACTACGACGTGTCCCCCGATGGCCGGAGCTTTGTGATGGTCCGCCAGGGGCCTCTGTCGGAGATGGTGCTGGTACAGAACTGGACCGAAGATGCCCGCCGCCGCGGGGCCGCAGGGCCCAAATAGCCGCGAACCCAATCGAAGAGCCCGGGCGAAGCGGAGCCGCCTCGCTCTGGCCCCTCCCCCGCAACACTTGTAACGTTGACGTGTAGCCTCTCGCCGGATCGCTCTTGCCCGATGCCCTGAGTCGCCTCAAAGCTGCACTTGCCGATCACTACCGCATCGAGCGCGAGCTCGGACGCGGCGGCATGGCCATCGTCTACCTGGCCCACGACATCCGCCACGATCGGCCGGTGGCACTCAAGGTGCTCCACCCGGAGCTGGCCGAGACCATCGGCACCGAGCGATTCCTCCGCGAGATCAAGCTCGCCGCCCGGCTCCAGCACCCCCACATCATCTCGGTCCACGACTCGGGCGAGGTCCGTTCCGAGCGAGGGGAAGGCCCGGGGTGTCTGTGGTTCACCATGCCGTACATCGATGGGGAGAGCCTGCGTGAGCGACTCCATCGGGAGCACCAGCTTCCGGTGGACGAGGCGGTTCGGATCACCCGCGAAGTTGCCCTCGCGCTCGACTTCGCCCATCGACATGGGGTTATCCACCGCGACATCAAGCCGGAGAACATTCTGCTGGTGGATGGTCAGGCGTTGGTGGCCGACTTCGGCATCGGGAGAGCGTTGGGGGTAAGCGGGGAGGCGGAGAAGCGAGGAGGTAGAGAAGACCAGCTGACCGGAACCGGGATGGCCATCGGCACTCCGGCCTACATGAGCCCGGAACAGGCCGTAGCCGAGCGCGACATCGATGGCCGAACCGATGTGTACAGCCTCGGCGTGGTGCTCTATGAGATGCTGGCGGGTGAGGTGCCGTTCAGCGGTCCTACCGGGCAAGCCATCGCCGCCAAGAGAATGACCGGCGAGGTCCCCAGTCTGCGTCGCTTCCGGCCGGCGGTGCCGGAGCAGCTCGAGCGCGTAGTGCTCGCTGCCCTGGCCCCAATCCCGGCGGATCGCTTCACTACGCCGGCGCAGTTTGCCCAAGCACTGTCACCCGTCACGCCCACAACTCCCACGGCCGCCGCGATGCCCGCCCAGCCGGCGCTGTCGACCGGCGTCTCGAAGCCGGTTGGGCGGCGACCGGCGGTCCCCTCCTGGCTCACCTTCGTGCTCGGCCTTCTGGTCACCGCGACCATGGGGATGTTCCTGTGGCAGCGGAGCCGGCGGCCGGCGGAGGAGCCGGGGGTCAAGATGCTGGCGGTGCTTCCGTTCAAGAACATGGGCGCGGCCGGTGACCAGTACTTCGCCGACGGGCTCACCGAGGAGATCACCAGTCGGCTATCGGGCGTTGCCAGCCTGGGCGTCGTGTCGAGGACCAGCGCCGACCAGTACAAGGGCTCGAGGAAGAGCCTCCGGCAGATCGGTAAGGAGTTGGGAGTAGGCTATGTGCTCGAGGGGAGCGTGCGGTGGGAGAAGTCGCCCGACGGGAGCAGTCGCGTCCGGGTGACTCCCCAGCTCATTCGGGTAGCGGATGATCGGCACCTCTGGGCCGACCGATACGATGCGGAGCTGTCCGATGTCTTCCAGGTCCAATCTGGGATCGCCGAGCGGGTGATCGGCGCGATGAACCTGGTGATGAACGAGCCGGAGCGGCGGGCGCTCCAGGACCGGCCCACCACGAACACCGAAGCCTACGATTACTACTTGCGCGGAATCGAATACCGAGCCCACGGACCCAGCCGGGAGGACATCCGCAACGCGAAGCAGATGTATCAGCACGCGGTCCAGCTCGACTCCAACTTCGCGCAGGCCTGGGCCAAGCTGTCCGAGATGCAGTCCCTCGAGTTCTGGTTCTTCTACGACCGCACCGAGGCAGCCCTGGCCCGGGCCAAGGTCTCGGCCGAGCGGGCGTTCCGGCTTCGGCCCGATCTCGCCGACTCTCACGTGGCCTTGGCCTACTATCACTATTGGGGGCGATTGGACTACGACGCCGCGCTGCGTGAGCTGGCGATCGCTCGGGAGCGCCAGCCGAACAACCCCGATCTCGCATTCGCCACGGCAGCGGTCCAGCGGCGGCAAGGACGCTGGCCCGAGGCGTTGGCCAGCTTCGAGAGGACCGTGCAGCTCGACCCTCGTTCCAGCGACGCCATCTACAACCTGGCCGAGACCTACCAGAATCTCCGCAAGTTCGACCTCGCGATGCGTGCGTACGACAAGGCAGTCAGCATCAGTCCAGACGGCCCCTTCGCACGATGGGAACGGCTCCATGCCATGTTGTCGTCGGGGACGGGTCTGGAGAAGGTGAGGCAGAGCCTGCGCGACGATCTTCAGGCGACGGACTTCAGGCAGATGGCTCAGGCGGCCATAGGTCCCAGCTCGACGGCTGGCTTTGCAGCCACGCCTAGCTTCCTGCTTACTGCCGACCCAGCATATCAGCCGGCAGTCGAGCGGCTGACGCTGCCCGAATTCATCGACACCACGGGGTACTACACGCTCAAGGCCGAGCTGAATCGAGCGCAGCGCAAGCCCCGCCTCGAGCGGGCCTACCTCGACTCCGCCCGGGCCGTTCTGGAAACGCAGGTTCGGGAGCAGCCCGACGAGTCATCATTTCGGGCGCAGCTCGGCCTGGTCTACGCGCATCTGGGGAGGAAGGCCGACGCGGTCCGGGAGGGGGAGACTGCGGTTCGGCTGCTGCCGGTCTCCAAGGAAGCGTATCGTGGAGCCAGCCTGGCTATCGCCCTCGCGAGCATATACGCGACTGTCGGCGAGCGGGCGGAAGCGGTGAATCGCCTGGAATATTTGTTGTCCATTCCCTCGCTGCTCTCGAAACCCGGGCTCCGGGCCGATCCGCGCTGGGCGCCGCTGCGTGGGTATCCGCCGTTCGAGCGGCTGGTTGCGGGGAAGTAGGCGGTACGGCGGTAGGGAGACAGTCTGTAAGAGTGGTCACCCTGACCGAAGCGAGGGGGCCGAGGCTGGAGAGTTTCGGCCCCCTCCCCACTCCCCTTCGCTGCGCTCAGGGTCGGGGTCAGGGTGACAAACCTACCGCCGTACCGCCGTACCGCCGTAGTATCTACCGCCCGCCCGCGGCCGCCTCGTCCACCATCCAGGTGAGCCGTCCGTGAGTGGGTCGTATCGCTTGGGCCGGCAGGACATCGGGAGTAACCGGTCCCTCTAGCACTTGCTGGAGGCGCAGAGCCTTGCTGGCGCCGGAGACGACGAAGGTGACGTTTCTGGCCATGTTGAGCACCGCCGGCGTCAGGGTGACGCGCCACATCGTCCCGTCGGGAGCAGGGACCGCAACTACCCAGCGCGCGGTCTCGTGCACCGCGGGCTGGCCGGGAAAGAGCGAGGCGGTGTGGCCGTCCTCGCCCATGCCGAGCAACACGAGGTCGAGGCCCTGTGAAGCGAGCAGTTCACGGATCTCGCGCTCGTATTCGGCCGCGGCCTTCTCCGGATCGTCCTCGCCCCGGATGCGGTGAATCTGCGGCGCCGGAATCGGCACCCGCTCCAGCAGTGTCTCCTTCGCCATCCGATAGTTGCTCCGGAGATCGTCCGGCGGGACGCAGCGCTCGTCGCCCCACAGAACGTGGGTTCGTTGCCAGTCGAGTTCAAGCCGCGAGTCACGAGTCGCGAGTCGCGAGTAGACAACGCGAGGGGTCGAGCCGCCGGCGAGCGCGAGAGTAAAACGTCCGTTGGCGGAGATGGCCTCCGCCGCGCGGGCGACGATGTGCCGGGCGACCCCATCCGCCAGCATCTCCGGCGTCGGGAAGCTCTCGATCATCGCCGCTTCCGGTGCTCTACCCCCGACGGCCCGGCGACGATCACGTCGGTCGCGAAACCCAGGAAGAGTCCGTGGGCGGCTACACCGGCCCGGGCCTGGAGCTGCCCAGCCAGCTCCTCTGGTCGCTCAATCGGCCCGGTAGCGCAGTCGAGAATGAAGTTTCCATGGTCGGTGGTGAAAGGAGTCCCGCCCGGCGCGGTGCGAAGCGAGATTCGCGCCTGGGGAGCCAGGGTGTTGAGGTACTCCATCTGGGAGCGCCAGCCGAAGGGGACGACCTCGACCGGCAGCGGTTGCCGGGTGCCCAGCACCGGGGAGAGCTTGGAGTCATCCGCCACGATGACGAGCCGGCGGCTGGTCTGCGCCACGATCTTCTCTTGCAGGAGGGCACCGCCCCGGCCCTTGATGAGGTCCAGGGCGGAATCGATCTCGTCGGCGCCATCGATGGTGATGTCCGCCGGCCCGGAGCGCGCGTTATCGAGCAGTGGGATCCCCAGCCGGCGCGCCTCGGCCCCCGTGGCCATAGAGGTCGGCACGGCGACAATGTCCCGCAATTCGCCGGCGTGAATGAGCGCACCGATCCGCCGGATAGCATAGAGCGCCGTCCCGCCGCTGCCGAGTCCGACGACCATCCCGGACGCGACCAGCTCCGCCGCACGTTCCGCCGCCTGTTGCTTGTACCGGTCCTGCTCGCTCACCCGCGGAAGCGGGCGACCTGCTCCCGCGCGGCGGTGACGATGTGGCCGGGCTCGAACCCGAAGTGCTCGGCCACGACTTTCATCGGGGCCGAGAGGCCGAAGGAGCGCATCCCCAGAATCGTGCCTTTGGGGCCGGTGAATTGCGCCCACCCGAAGGTGGTGGCCGCTTCCACCGAGACCCGCGCCTCGATCTCCGGCGGCAACACGCTGTCGCGGTACTCCTCCGGTTGCTCCTCGAAGATCTCCCACGACGGCATGCTCACGACTCGCGCGCCGATCCCCTCGGCCCCCAGCCGCTCCCGGGCCTCGAGGCACAGCGACACCTCGCTGCCGGTAGCGAGCAACAGCACGTCGGGCTTGCCCGATGGCGCGTCCGCCAGGACGTAAGCGCCCCTCGCGACACCATTCGCCGCCGCGTGCACTGCGCGGTTGAAGGTGGGCAGTGCCTGGCGGGTGAGCACCAGGCAGACCGGCCGATCCTTGATTCCCATGATGACCCGCCAGGCCTCGACCACCTCGTTCGCGTCGGCCGGCCGGAGCACGATCATCCCCGGCATGGCGCGGAGCGAGGCCAGATGCTCGATCGGCTGATGAGTGGGCCCATCCTCACCCAGATTGATGGAGTCGTGGGTCCAGATATAGATCGCCGGCACTTCCATCAGCGCGCTGATCCGAAGCGCGCCCCGGCAGTAGTCGGTGAACACCAGGAAGCTCGACCCGTAGGGCCGGAGACACGACAGCGCCATGCCGTTGGTGAAGGCACACATGGCATGCTCGCGGATCCCGAAGTGAAAGTTGCGCCCGCCGTAGTCTCCCCCGTGGCCCGGCGCCTGGAACTCGCCCGCGCCCTCGAAGGTCAGGTTGGTCTTGGTCGAGGGCCACAGGTCCGCAGACCCGCCGAGCAGCCAGGGGACGCGCTGCGCGATCGCGTTGAGCGCCTTGGCCGAGGCATCGCGCCCGGCGAGGCCCTTCGGGTCGGGTGGAAAGACCGGGAGGTCCTGGTCCCAGCCGGGTGGCAGCGTGCGTTCGGACAGGCAGCCGACCTGGAGGCCGGCCTCGGGAAACTTCTTCTGGTACGCCGCAACCAGTTTGTTCCACCCGGCGTGCTCGGCGGCTCCCCGCCGGCCGAGCTGCGCCTGGAAGTGCTCCCGCACACCGTTCGGAATCAGAAACTGTGCGTCCGGATCCCAGCCGTAGAATTCCTTGGCTAACCGGGCCTCGTCGGCGCCCAGCGGCTCGCCGTGGGCGTCCCGGGTGTCCTGCCGATGGGGAGCGCCGTAGCCGATGTGGCTGTCGACGATGATCAGGGTCGGCCGGTCGGGCGTCGCTAGAAAGATTTCATAGGCTCGGGTCAGCATGTCGAGATCGTTTGCGTCGCCCACCCTGGTCACGTTCCAGCCATACGCCAGGAACCGGCTGGCGACGTCCTCGGTGAACGCGAGATCGGTCGGTCCCTCGATGGTGATCCGGTTGTTGTCGTAGATCCAGCAGAGGTTGGAAAGCTTGAGGTGCCCGGCCAGGGAGGCGGCCTCGGAGCTCACTCCCTCCATCATGTCCCCGTCGCCGCACAGGGCGTAGACGTTGTAGTCGAACAGCTCGGAACCGGGGCGATTGTAGGTGGCGCCGAGCCAGCGGCCAGCCGCGGCCATGCCGACGCTCATCGCCACCCCCTGCCCCAACGGACCGGTCGTCGCCTCGACGCCGGAGGTCATGCCGTACTCGGGATGACCGGGACAGTGGCTCCCTGCCTGGCGGAACTTCTTGATGTCGTCCAACGTCACCGCTTGGCCGCCTACCTCCTCGTACGACGGATTGACCGCCTTCACTCCGGTTAAGTGGAGCAGGCTGTAGAGCAGCATCGAGGCGTGGCCGTTCGAGAGCACGAAGCGGTCCCGGTTGGGCCAGCGGGGATCTTCGGGATCGTAGCGGAGGAAGCGCTGCCACAGGCAGTACGCCGTGGGCGCGAGCGCCATCGGGGTGCCGGGATGGCCCGACTTGGCGGCCTGAACCGCGTCGATCGAGAGCGTCCGGATGGTGTTGATGCAGAGCCGGTCGAGCTCCGACGGGTCCATGTTAGCCGCAGCCGCAGCCGGGGCCGTTCGGGTCGAGGTCATGTGGCCATTGCCTCGGACCTGGTCCCGATGCGCTCGAGCACCGCCTTCCACGATTGAGCGAACGTCTCGGCCCCTTCCTGCTGTAGCCGCGCAGCGAGGGAGGTGACGTCCACCCCTGCCCGCTCGAATTGGGCGAGGACCGCTTCGGCGTCCCCACCATCCTCCGCCATCGGACCGCGTACCTCACCGTGATCGGCGAAGGCGAGCAGAGTGGCATCCGGCATGGTGTCGATGGTGTCGGGCGCGGCCAGCGCTTCTATATAGAGTACGTCGGAGGCCTGCGGGTCCTTGGTGCCGGTGCTGGCCCAGAGGAGGCGCTGAGGCCGGGCACCCGCGGTGGAGAGCTCCTTCGAGCGAGCCGAGTTGAGCAGCTCCCGGTATGCCCGGTAGATCCGGCCGGCAATCGCGATGCCCAAGAGTCCGCGCAGTCCGGCGGGCACCTGGTCCTGCACCGCCTTGTCCCACCGGCTGATGAATATCGATGCCACCGATCCCACGGCGGGATCGAGGCCCGCCGCGATCCGGCGCTCGACGCCGCGCTGGTACGCTCCGGCCGCCGCCAGATACTGCTCCCGGGAGAAGAGGAGCGTGACGTTTATCGGCACACCGGCGAAGATCGCTTCCTCGATGGCCGGCAGGCCCTCCGGGGTCCCCGGAATCTTGATGAACAGGTTGCGTCGGTTGAGCCGCCGGTGGAGCGATTTCGCCTGCTCGATGGTGCGCGCCGTGTCATGGGCGAGAAGGGGCGACACCTCGAGCGAGACCCAGCCGTCGGTTCCGCCGGTCGCCTGGTGAATCGGCTTGAATAAATCGGCCGCCTGGGTCAGATCCTCCCCGGCAAGCTCGAAGAAGATCGCCTCGCCGGACTGGCCGGCAACGGATTTGGTATGAATCGATTCGTTGTACCAGTCTCCGCTCCGAATCGCGTGGTCGTAAATCGTCGGATTGGAGGTGAGCCCGGTGACGGACAGCTCCTTGATGTACCGCTGGAGCGTGCCGTTCTGGATGATCTCCCGGGTGATGTTGTCCAGCCAGAGGCTCTGGCCCAGCTCGTGGAGTTGTTGGGTGGGTTTCATGGCTCTCTCCTGCCGCCGGCCGCCGCGGTGGCGGCGCCGAGCAGTGTGGGTATGTCGTACTCGAGCAGGTCGCCGATTCGATCGATGCTCAGGTCGGCCAGTGGATAGCTCGCCAGAGTGCCCGGGTCGTGGGCGTAGTGGCCCTGGCGGACGAAGACGGTGGTGACCCGCGGGCCCCAAGCCTGCTTGACCGCGGCCAGGATGCGAAGCTTGTCGTCCATCAGCACGTAGTGCTCCGCGGGGAAGCGTTGGGCCACGTCGTCCAGCTCCCGTTCCTTGTGAATGTAGACCAGGATGCGATGCTCGACCGCGGCACCCAGC
>JBBQXQ010000111.1:0-10734 GCA_038209515.1 Gemmatimonadales bacterium | reverse complement strand
GACCCGGTCCACCAGACGCTCCAGCGCCTCCTGCAGCATCGAAAGATCCAGGGTAGAGACGTTGGGGAACCGCTCGGCCAGCCTGCGCTGCAGGATCCCCCGGTCGGCCGCGCTCGCGAGCCGGGTGAGGGTCACGAAGGTCCGGGGGGCGTCTTCCAGCGTCCCCGGAGCAAACACCACGAAAAAGTTCGGCTCGAAGCGGGCCCAGTCCACCTCCCGCACACTGGCCACCTTCGAGGCCACGGGGATGCCCTGTACGTCCCACACGATCTCGTCGCCAAGGCCGACGCCGAGCTCCCGGGCAAGGTCCTGCTCGATCGAGATCCGGGCGGCACCACGAACGCCGGGTCGCCACCACTTTCCCTGGACCACTCGTTCGGAGGGCACCACCGAATCCCGGTAGGTGGATCGATATTCGCGCCGGAACGCCCAGGCGTTCGACCGACCTTCGCTGGTCAGAGAGGTGTCGGCGAGAAGCTTGGCGAGTGGCCGTCCATTGACGGAGCTGATCCGCATCGGGACGATCGGAGTGGGGCCGATCAGCGGTAGCCCCGCGGCCTTCAGCTCTCGTTCGACCGGGCCGAGCTGGTCTGGCTGGATGTCGAACAGGACCAGATTCGGCCGGGCCGGGCCACCGGTCAGCCTGAGCTGGCGCAGCAGGTTGTACTGCACCAGATACAGTGTTCCCAGCAGGAAGGCTCCGAAGCCGATCGCAAGCACGAGCGTGACGGTTTGATTGGCTGGCCGGTGCAGGTTGGCCAGTCCCTGCCGCCAGACGTAGGGCCATTTCTCGGGGAGCCAGCGCCGCACTACCTGGACGAGAGCCCACGACGCCCCCCACAGGAGGAGCAACGCAACGCCGACCGCTCCGGCGAAGAGTGCTCCCTGGCGCCAGCTCCCCACTTGAAGCCGGGCTAATGCCACGGTGTTCGTGACCAGGGCGAACGCGGCCACCACCCGCCAGGGATCCCGCGGGGTACTCTCGGATTCGAACGGACGCCGCAACGCCGACAGCGGAGAGATCCGCCGCACGGCGAGGATCGGCAGGGCCGCGAAGACCACGCCGACCAGGACTCCCGTCCCGATCCCGATGGCGACGGCACTCCAGGAGACGGCCGGGATGACATCGACCGGGATGAATCCAGCGAGCAGCCGGGGGAGCAGACGCTGGAGGCCGACCCCAGCCAACGCTCCTGCCATGCTTCCCACCAACGCCATCGCGCCCGCCTCGATCAGGTAGATCATGAAGACCTGGCCGGCAGTGGTTCCCAGGCAGCGCAGCACCGCGATCGTTTCGGAGCGCTGCCGGATGAAAACCACCGCCGCGCTCGCCACACCGATGCCTCCAAGCAGCAGCGCGATGAGGGCGACGAGGGCCAGATAACCGGTGAGCCTGGAGAGAACCTCGTTGAGATTCCGCTGATCCTCGGCGACCGTCCTTACCCGGACCTGCTCGGGCGTGAGCGCTGCTCGGTAACGATCCGCCAGTGCCTGGGCCGAGACGCGAGCCGGCAGCTTGAGGAATGCCTCGTATTGAACCCTGGCACCGAAACCGAGCAGCCTGGTCTCCCGCAGATATTTCGCTGGGATGTACACCCGGGGTCCGAAGGCGAAACGAAATCCCACATCGCTCGGCGCGCTCTGGATCGTGCCCGAGATGACGAAATGCGCCTCGCCAAGTGAGACGGTATCTCCCAATCGGGCACCGAGTGCCGTGAGCAGCGAGGGATCAACCACGATGTGCCGGCCGGCCTGCAGTTCGGTCCACGCCCCGCGCGGCTCGGTCCGGATCTCGCCATAAAACGGAAATGGCCCTGCCACCGCTGCCACTTGCACCAGCCGGGTGCCGCTCGTCCGCGGGACGTACGCCATTCCCGAGAAGCTGGTCACCTGCGCTGATGGGGAGGTGCGGGACAGGGTGTCGAGCAGCGCCTCGACCCGGGGCGAGAACGGCTGGCGGCTCATTAGTGACAGGTCCGCGCCGAGCAGGGCCCGCGCCTGCTGCCTGACTGAGTCCTGCAGGTTGTCGGTGTAGGAATTGATGGCGACGAGCGCCGCCACACCCACGGCGACGGTCCCGGTCAGCAGGAACAGCCGTCGAGGCGTGGCTCTGAGCTCCCTCGCCGCCATGCGGAGCACGAACATCGTACGGCTCACGCTGCGGTGTCGGCCACGACTCTCCCGTCGGCCAGCCGGATGGTGCGGCGCGCGCGAGCGGCGAGATCGAGATCGTGCGTCACCAGCACCAGGGTGGTGCCAAGATCGCGATTCAGCTCCACCATGAGATCGATGATCGTGGCGCCGGTCGCAGCGTCGAGGTTCCCGGTCGGCTCGTCGGCGAAGAGAACCCTGGGCCGGCTGCTGAAACCGCGCGCCAGCGCCACGCGCTGCTGCTCGCCGCCCGAGAGCTGGGCCGGGTAGTGGTGTCCCCGTCCACTCAGCCCCACGCGCTCGAGCAGTTCGCGGCCTCTGGCCGACGCCCGCGCATCGCCGCGAAGCTCGAGAGGCACCTGAATGTTTTCCTGCGCCGTGAGCGTGGGGATCAGCTGAAAGGCCTGGAACACGAACCCGATCTTCTCACCGCGGAGTCGCGCGCGCTCGTCTTCGGTCAGTGCGCCGAGCTCCTGCCCATCGAGGTAGACCGAGCCCGCGGAGGGCCGGTCCAATCCGGCGAGCAGGCCGAGAAGTGTCGTCTTGCCGCTTCCCGACGGCCCGAGGATCGCGAGAAAGCCGCCCGGCTCGAGACTGAAGGTGATATCCTTCAGCACCGTGAGATCCCGGCCGCCCGAGCGGTAGGTCCGGCTGAGTGATTGGCTGTGCAGGACGGCTTCAGGCATCTCCAATGATAGTCAGATCCATCATCATCTCCGCCTTGGTTGCGACACTCTCCGGATGCGAGCAGGCCAGAGAGGAATCCCCCGCGAAGACTCCGCCGCCATTAGCCGAGTCCGAGCGACCGTCAGTGCTGTTTCTCGGCACCAGCCTCACCGCCGGACTCGGTCTCGAACCGGAGCAGGCCTATCCTGCGCTGATTCAACAGAAGATCGACTCGGCTGGGCTCCACTACCGGGTTGTCAATGCCGGGGTCAGTGGAGAGACGTCGGCGGGCGCGCTTCGGAGAGTAGACTGGCTCTTTCGTGAGCCGGTGTCGGTACTCGTGGTCGAGACTGGAGCCAACGACGGACTCCGCGGCCTTCCTCCGGATAGCTTGCGCGCCAACATCCAGGCCATTTTCGACCGGGCCAAGCAGCTCCAGCCGCGGCCCCGGCTCGTCCTGCTGGGCATGCGAATGCCCCCCAACTATGGCAGGGCATACGCCGAGAAATTTCAGGGGGTGTACCAGGAGCTCGCTCGGCGAAACGACGCTGCCCTGGTGCCGTTTCTGCTCGAAGGTGTGGGCGGAATTCCCAGCCTCAACCAGCCGGATGGCATGCATCCGACGGCGGAGGGGCAACGCAAGGTGGCGGAAACGGTATGGCGGGTGCTGGAGCCGGTCTTGAAGAAGGCGGAGAGGACGGAGAGGACGGAAAGGATACCGAGCGCTCAGGATGACACCACGTCCCGAAGCGCTTCCACGGCTGTATCGATCTCTTCCGTCGTGTTGTAGTAGTGTGGCGAGATCCTCAGGGCGGAGCTTGCCTGTTTCTCGTCCATATCGATCACAGCATCCTCCCGCTCCGGCGAGCTCGTGTTGATGCCCCGCTGGCGGAGGGCGAGCTTGATCTCCTTCGCGTCCCGTCCCGCCACGGCAGCGGTGACGATGGCACAGAGCTCGGGACCGCGATCGAGCACGCGGACCCCGGGCACCATCGCAAGGCGCGTTCGGGCATAGGCGGCCAGCTCGCGGGCCCGATCGCGAGCGTTGGCCAGTCCAACGTCGAGCGCGTAGGCCGCGGCCGCGCCGAGACCGAGCACGAGCGCGTAGGCAAACTCCCAGGTCTCGAAGCGCCGGGCATCGGGCGTGAGATCGAAAGCATCGGTCTCGACCCAGGTAGCGCCGTGCATGTCCACCAGGAGGGGATGGGCGCCGGCTTCGAGTCTCCTGTCCGACACGTAGAGGAACCCGACGCCGCGCGGGCCCCGGAGAAACTTGCGGGACGTGGCTGCGAGGTAGTCACAGCCGGCGCGCTGGACGTCGATCGGCATCTGGCCCACCGCCTGACACGCATCGACCAGGTAGGGGACACCGGCCTCCTGGCAGATGCGTCCCACATCCTCGATCGGCTGGACCAGACCGGAGTTGGTCGGCACCCAGGTGAGCGCCACGAGAGCGGGCCGGCGCCGGGAAACGAGCCGGCGCACCTCATCCGGATCGACCCCGCCTTCAGGCGCATCCGGCGCACGGACGACCTCCACGCCGCGCCGGCGGGCCAGGGAGAGATACATAATCTGGTTGGAGGCGTAGTCCGCTCGGCTGGTGAGCAGCACGTCTCCCGGTCCGAAGTCGAACGCGCTGATCGCCTGGGCAAAGGCAACCGTGGAGTTCTGGACCAGGGCTATGTTGCGGGCGCGGGCACCCAGGAGCCGTGCTACACCCTCGTATGCCTGCAGAAGCGGCGCTGTTTGGGCGTCCGCCGCCTCGTAGCCACCCAGCCGTTCCTCGAGATCGAGGTGCGCATCGATGGCATCGCGAACCGCGCGCGGCACCAGCGCGGCACCGGCGTTGTTGAGGTGGACCAGGCGCTCGCAGCCGGGCGTCTCCGCCCGCCAGCGCGCCAGATCAGAAGCGGCGGCAACCGTCATCGTTCGATCCAAGCCCCAAGCTCATCGATGCCCCTGTGCCAATGATGGCTGAAACGCTGCATCGCGGCCTCCCGATCGTTTCGCCGGAGTGCCTCGATGATCCTGGCATGGTGCTGGGTCGAAAGGCTCACCCGGCCGGCCTCGCGCAGGAATGCTCGCATGTACCGTCGGGGCACCTGCCAAAGGGTAGAGATCATAGCGCGGAGCCTTAGGTTGGGGCAGCCCTCGAGGAGCGTCCGATGCCACTCCTCGTCCAGATCGATGCAGCGATCGACGTCGCCCCTGGTAGCCGCCAGCTCACGGTCGATCTCCCCAAGCCGTGCCAGCCGCTCAGGTGGGATGTCGCCGGAGAGATCGAGGGCCAGCCGCTCCAGGGTGGAGAGGATTGCACCGCTCTCCCGCATCTCGGCAGCCTCCAGCGGCCGTACGCTGAAGCCCCGGCCCATGTCGGCCTCGAGCACGCCCTCCCGGGCCAGCCGGAGCAAGGCCTCGCGGACAGGTGTTCGGCTCACCCCCAACTGGGTCGCGAGGTCGGTGTCGCGCACTCGGCGCGCGGGTGGAAGGTCTCCCCGATAGATCCGGGCGAGGACGGCGTGGTAGACCTGGTCTCGAAGCGGGGTGCGGGTGATCATGAGGGGCATCCATGGCATGGTCGGTATTCTGTATACAATATTCATCGGCATCAGTCAAGCTTGCCTTAAACCAGTCGAGAGGACCTTTCATGAACAAATGGCTCGTCCCGGTCCTTCTCGCCGCCCTGACCAGCCGCCTGACCGCGCAATCCGAGGCCGTGCTGAAGGAGTATTTCGAGGGCAAAACCGTCACATCCAGGCTGGCGCTCCCCGGCACCGAAGACGGGGTGGACGTCTATCCCGGCACCGCTCGCCCACTCGACTACCCCAAGTACGCCAATCGACTCAAGGACTACGGTACCGCGGTCAAGCCTGGTGAGCCGGTCACGGTGACCAAGATCAGGGTGAAATCGAAGCACATTGAGTTTCAGCTCGGCGGCGGGGGCTACGGCACCTTCGGCGACGAGACCTCGAGCAACGTCGGCACCCAGGAGGCGCCCAAGACCAAACGGGAGAAAAATCTCGAGGCGGAGGTCAAACGGGAGACCGATCCGGTCAAGAAGCGGGCAATGAACGAGGAGCTGGATGACCTGAAGTCAGAGCGCGAGCGGGAGAACGCCCGCAACCGCTCGGCCGTGGCGGAGGCGGAGGAGCACCGGAAGCAGAACGTGCGGCAGCGCCGGCTCGAGGGTGGCTCACGATTCAATATTCGCTACCCGGCGGGCGTGCCGGCCGAAGCCCTGGCCCCTGAGTCGGTCATGACAGCGTTGGCGCACTACCTCGACTTCGAACAGACCGGCTCGGCCGGCGCACCGCCTTCCATACCGCTGCAGCCGGCAGCCCCGTCCCCGAGGAGCGGACTGCCCCGGAAAGGGATGCTGCTCCAGGACGTCGACGCGCTCCTGGGGTCGGCCGCCAAGAGCAGCGAGCGGAAGGAAGGAACGCTGCGGGTCCAGACCCGCGAGTACGCCACCCCGGATGGCCGAGTCACGGCGGAGTTCGTCGAGGGGGTGTTGATTCGCTACCGGATCACGTCCGAGTGAGATTGCTCGCCTTTGCCGCCTCGCTCAAGCGGGAATCACTCAATCGCAAGCTGATCAACCTGGCTGTCGATCTGGCGCGTAAGGCCCAGGTCGAGGTCGATCTCGCCGACTTTCGTGAGTTCGACATGCCGCTCTACGACGCGGATCTACAGAACTCCGCCGGCTTTCCCGAGGGCGCCCGAGAGCTGGCCCGTCGGATCGAGGTAGTAGACGGGCTGATGATCGCCTCGCCCGAGTACAACTACTCCTTGCCCGGCACGCTCAAGAATGCCATCGACTGGGTTTCCCGGATGAAACCGATGCCACTCCGAGGGAAGCACGGAGTCCTGCTCGCCGCCTCCACGTCGTTGGTCGGCGGCAGCCGAGGGCTCTGGGCGTTACGGGTGCCGCTGGAAGGCCTCGGCGTCATGCTCCTACCCGATATGTTCGCGCTAGCGCAGGCGCCGCAGGCCTTCGACGAGCACGGTACACTGAAGGATCCGGAGTTGCAGGACCGGCTCAGGAAGCTCGTGCACGGTTATCTGGACATGGGGAGGAAGCTTACGGGATAGCTCACTCCAGCTTCGCGTCCAGATCGAACTGGACATTCCCCTGCAGGGCCCCGGAGACGGGACAACCCTTCTTGGCGTCTTCCGCGGCTTTGGCAAAGGCCGACTGGTCCATACCCGGAACTTTGCCCCGCACCTCCAGGCGCATGCGGGTGATCTTGAACCCGTCGCCCACTTTTTCCACGGTGCACGATGCTTTGGTGCTGATGCTCGTGGGTGGGGTGCCGCCCTTCTCCAGTCCCGCGGAAAGGGCCATGCTGAGGCAGGCGGCGTGTGCGGCAGCGATGAGCTCCTCGGGATTGGTCCCCCGGGCGCCCTCGAACCGGGTCGAGAACGAATAGTCACCCTCAAACGCCCCTGAGCCTGCCTTGAAATGTCCCCGGCCTGCTTTCAGGCCTCCTTGCCATACTGCGCTTGCATTGCTGGTCGGCATCTTGGACTCCGTGTAAGGGACAAGGCAGTTTAGCTGACCGGCCGTCCATCGGTGTCGATGAGGCGGATCTCCCCCAGCTTCAGCTCGCGGAGACCCGGCTCGATCTTCGAGCGGTCGCCCACCACCACCCAGACCAACTGGTCGGGATGCACCACGTTGGCGGCGGCGGCGGTGAGACTCTGCACCGTCTGGGCCCGCACCTTCTCGGCAAACGTATCATAGTAACGATCGTCGAGCCCGAAGGTCACGATGTCACCGATGGCACCAGCGAGCGCGGCCATCGTTTCCCATGAGCCCGGAAGCGTCAACGTCAGCGATGCCTGGGCCCGGCTGAGCTCGTCCGGCTGGATCGGCCGGTCCTTGACGATGCCGCGGAGCTCCTTGTCCAGCTCGACCAGCGCCTCCTTGGTCTTGTCGGTCTGCACCGGCGCGTAGGCCACGAACGGGCGCTGGCCTCTCGCATCGCGGAAGAATGTGTACGCGCCATAAGCCCAGTGCTTGTCTTCCCTGAGGTTCATGTTGACGCGGGAGCTGAAGTCGCTGCCGAGCACCCCGTTCATGGTCTGAATGCTCACTTCCGCGGGGTTCGCTTTCGGCGGGGCGATGTTGCCCGCGATAATCAGGGACTGGAGCGAGCCCGGCCGGTCGATCAGATACACCACTGGGCGAGGCTGCTGCCCGACAGTGGCGATGTCCTTCGACGGCACCTCTCCCGGGCCCCAGGAGGCAAAGATCCGCTCCAGTCTCGGACGTATCTCGGCCATCGTGGTGGCTCCCACAACGATCAGCGTGGCATGGTTCGGCTTGAACCAGTCTCGATGGAAACGCACCAGATGGTCACGGGTGATCTTTGCCGTAGACCCCTCGGTGCCCGATCCGGTCCACGGATTGGAGTAGGCGTGGCCGGGGCCGTAGAGCAGTCCGGGGAACACCCGGAGGGCCAGACCGACGGGATCGGCCTTCTCCTGCTGAATCTGGGCCAGCCGCTGCTTCTTCAGCCGCTCGAAGTCGGCGCGGGGGAACGAGGGATGGAGGATCACGTCGCCATAGATATCGAGGGAGGCGTCGAGGTTCTCGGTCAGCGCCTCGAGTGACACCGTGGAGACATCGAGCCGCGAGCCGGTGGCCAGGTTGGCGCCGAGCTGAGCCAGCTCGTCACTGATCTGGAGTGACGTTCGCCGGGCGGTGCCCTCGTCCAGCATGGCCATAGCCAGGCTCGCGGTGCCCGGCACCCCCGCCTTGTCCGCCGCAAAGCCGGCGTCCAGCAACAGGTCGAAGCGCACCTGCGGAATTGCCACTCGACGGGCGAGCACGATCTTCAAGCCGTTGGACAGGGTCGCGCGCTCGAGCTGGGGAAATTTGGTGTCGGGAGGACTCCCGGGCGTGGGCAGCTTCGAGCGATCGGCGGCGGCGCGCGCGGTCTGGAACTCGGGGTAGGGATGCACCTCGAGGCTGTAGACCCCATCGCTGAGCCACTGCCGCGCTGTGCTCAAGAGCTGGGCCGGCGTGGCCTGCCGGACCCGGTCCAGCTGCAGTTGGTAATAGTCCGGACGGCCGGCGAACACCTCGCCATTGGCGAGCACATCAGACTTGCCGCCGAAGCCGCCGATCCGCTCGACTCCCCTGACGAATGCGGCACGGTAACGGGTCTTCGCTCGCCGGAGCTCGGCGGGCGTGGGCCCCGTTGCCAGCAGCCTCCGCAGCTCCTCGTCGACGGCCTTCTCCACCCGCGCGAGCTCGATCCCCCGTCGTGCACTCGCCTCGATGGTGAAGAGCCCTCCGATCTCCCGGAGGTCCAATGAGGCCGATACGTCGGTCGCGATCTGGTCATCATAGACCAGCCGCTTGAACAGACGGGAGGATTTTCCGCTGCTGAGCACGTTGCTCACCAGGCTGAGATAATCGGCGTCGGCGGTGGCCCCGCCCGGGATGTTCCAGACCTTGTAGATCCGCGCCTGCGGGACCCGGTCCTGCATGACGCCGCGCTGGCTTCCGGTCCGCTTGGAGATCCATGCTTCCTGCCGGGCCACCGGAGGCCCCGCGGGTATGTCGCCGAAGTATTGCTCTACTTTCTGCTTCGCGGTGTCCGTATCGATGTCTCCCGCCACCACCACGACGGCATTCGCGGCGCCGTAGTAGGTCCGGAACCATTCCTTGACGTCGTCCAGCTTCGCGGCATCCAGGTCATCCATGGATCCGATGACGGTCCAGGAGTACGGGTGATTCGCCGGATAGAGCTTCGGGGTGAGGAAGTCCCACACCTTGCCATACGGCTCGTTCTCACCCTCGCGCTTCTCGTTCTGCACCACGCCCCGCTGCTCATCCAATTTCGGCTGGCTGATAGCGCCCGTCAGATGACCCATGCGGTCGGATTCCAGCCAGAGCGCGAGGTCCACGGCGTTGATGGGAACGTTCTCGAAATAGTTGGTTCGATCCTCGTTGGTGGTGCCGTTCATATCGGTGGCACCGGCCTGCTCCATAGGGCCGAAGAAATCCTTGTCGTAGTTCTCGCTTCCGTTGAACATCAGATGCTCGAACAGGTGGGCGAACCCGGTACGCCCGGGCTTCTCGTTCTTCGAGCCTACGTGGTACCAGACGTTGACCGCCACGATCGGAGCCTTGTGGTCCTCGTGAACGATCACCGTGAGGCCATTGGGCAAGACGAACTTCTTGAAGGGGATCTCGATCCGGCTCGGCGCCGCCGTGGGCCGTTGGGCCAGGAGCGGCGTTACCGGTGCCGATGTCGTGATGGGAAAGGCCAGCAGGAGGGTTCGGGCGAGTCTGGCTGACACGAGTGCCTCAGGTTGGGTGGTTCGGCGACGGGATTCCTGAGCTCAGGACGATGTTATGCATAGACGCCCGCCGGTTGGCAAAAGTTGCAGTTGCGGACCTGCTAGGCGATGGGCGAAGCCGGCGGCGGTGGGGCCTGGTTGAGAGCGAGCCAATACCGTCCGACCGCTTGCATTGCATTCCAGAACTCCTCGTACCTCACCGGCTTTTGTACGCAGCTGTTGGCGCCGACCTTGTAGCACTGGGCCAGCTCGCGTGGGTCGTGGGAGGAAGTGAGAACAACAACCGGTGTAAGGCAGGTGCGGGCATTGGCCCGGATGGCACGCAGGACGTCGAGCCCGTCCACCTTGGGAAGCTTGAGGCTCAGCAGCACAAGGCGGGGCGGCGGCGAGCCCCCCTCCTGGCGAAAGGCCCCACGACCGAACATGAAATCGAGGGCCTCCTCACCGTCCCGAACCACCTCGATCCGTTTAGCGCCCTCCAGCTCCCGAAGTGGCTTGAGGGTGAGCTCGACCTCGCGAGGGCTATCCTCGACCAGAAGGATGTCGGTGGGAAGCGGGGGGGGGGGGGGGGGGGGGGGGGGGGGGGGGGGGGGGGGGGGGGGG
>JBBQXQ010000110.1:0-10743 GCA_038209515.1 Gemmatimonadales bacterium | reverse complement strand
CTGATCCAGGTGAAACTCTTGCCGCCTTCCACCCAGCGCAGATCGTCCAGCACGTCCACCCAGGTGCTGTCCCGCTCCGTCAGGATCGTCCGCACTCGCCCGGTCCCGGCATCGCCCAGCATCACTTCCAGCGTGTTCTGGAGCCGATTCAGATGCTGGAGCACCACCTCGTTCGAGCCAGCAGCCCAGTCCAGCCGGGCGACGTAGTTGTTACGCGGGTCGCCGGGAACCTCGAGCCACACGGTGGCCCCTCCGCCAGCACTGACCACCCCAACCCGCGCGGCGGAGTTGGTGGTCCCGGCCTTGGGGTACTGCACCGGGATAGTGAAGGAGTAGAGCGAGTCGGTGTTGTTGATGAGGAGAAAGTCCCGCACGCCGGATGCGTCGAGTTGCCAGTATGCGATCCGGGCACCATCCGGGCTCCAGCGGAACCCATCGCGCAGATTCAGCTCCTCTTCGTAGACCCAGTCGAAGGTCCCGTTGATGATGGTGAGGGATCCGTCCCGGGTCAGTTGGGTGATGGCGCCGGTTCCGAGATCCTCGACGTACAGGTTGTTCTCGCGCACGTAGGCAACCCGCCCCCCGTCAGGGGAGAATTTGGCGAACATGAGAGTCGAGGGCTTAGCCTCGGCGCCGCCGAGCTTCCGGAGCTGCCACGTGGACAGGTCGAGCGACCAGAAGTCGCCCCGGGTGTTCTGGCGCCACACCTTCTCCGAGTTGGTGAAGACCAGAAGCCGCCGCCTATCCGGCGAAACGGTGTAGTCCTCGACGGTGAGCGGCATCGAATCGCCGGCGGGTACCAGCCGGGCCGCCGGCACCCAGGCAGCGCGCTTTCCGGTGGCGGCATCGTAGCGGACGAGGGCGCTGCCTCCCGGCGTGGTGCTGTCTGCCTCGAGCTTGACGTAGGCCGCGTCCTTCTCGAGCCACCTCACCCGGCCCAACTGCTCGGGGGCGAAGTCCTTCGAGCTGAAGATCCGCTCGAGGGTAAGCACCGAGGGATCGGTTTCCTGGGCCTGAAGTCGAGGAGAGAGGGACAGAACGAGGGCGGCGGCCCAGAGAAGGGGGAGCGGATATGACATCGACGGCTCCAGACGTTGGGGGCGGCAGCAGCCTAATAAGCTCGCTCGTAAGCTAGGCTGGGGAGGCCTCCCAGGTCATGGGGTCGGGTGTCGAGCTCAACGCCTTCGCAGGGTGAGGCCTGGGCGAAACATCACCGCGCTGTTGTTGTCAATGCTGAGTCCCATCGAGAGGCGCAGCGCGGGCACCACATACTTGGCCAGGCCAATCGTCCCGACAATCTCGCCGGAAGGTGCCTCGGGGGTGATGGTTCCCGGGGGAACGGGGCCGGTTGGCTCCGGACTGGAGGAAGACGCGGTGTTGCCCAGGATCTCACCGAAGAGCTCGGCATTGGTTCCCAAGCTCATCTCCGAGGCCAGAGCAAAGTTGAAAATGTTATTGAGCTGGACGCCTGCCGGCCGGCCCACAACCGTGTACCCGATGTTGGCGTGGGTGTCGAACCGGCCGAGCCGCTTGCTTGCGATCAGATACCCGGCGAAATCGGTCTTGCCAGTGCCGATCAGTGTGTTTTGCGCGGTCGGGAACTTTACCTCTCCTGCCAGGGCAACGGCCGGGGATCCGCCCGACTCGCGGCGAACTAGATAGGTGCCAGTGAGCTCCATGTCCCCGACCCCGGTGGCTCGCTGCCCCGCCTTTGGCCGGATGGCGGTGTAGGCCACCGGCTCCAACAGCAACTCGAATCGATCGGTGAATCCATACTCCGCGGCCATGGGCAGGGCCGATTCATGGCCCTCGGATGAGGTCTGATACTCGAAGTTGGTCCCCACCTCGAGGGTGCCTTTGCCCAGCGGGCGCGCAGTCTCGGTCTCGAGGATCTGAGCCCCAGCGAGCGCCGGCACAGAGATGGCGAACGATCCGGCAGCCAGGGACAGGGCGAATCCGCGGAGGAGTCGGTTCATGATCAGATCTCCCCACTCCGCTCTCCACCCTCCAGCGGCGCGAGAGCACTCCTCGCGTTCTGCTCGATCTGAGCCCGCTGGGCTGGATCGTTCGGATCGAGAGGTGTCCCGTTCGCCATAAACCACGAAGCCACCGGCAACGTGACGGTCACACTGATCGTTCCCGGGGTGGCCGCATCGGTGACATCCACCGGCGGGTTGAGGTTTTCACGAAAGGCACCTTCGAGCGCCAGTCGGAGAGTGAATGGAACGCTGTTGACGGCGCCGACGACCTCGATCGTGGCGTCTGACGGCCATGCTGGATCCGCGGCCGTGACCGACGCATCGGGATGCAGCAGCTCGATCTCGGCGGCGCCGTAACGGCCGGCCTGCACCTGCTCCGTGGTCACCGACACGGGACTACCATCGGTGGGGACGCGGATCAGCTGGGGGGCACCGCCGGCCTCGGGGCCGGTCTCGTTACCGCCGCCCTGGCAGTCGACGCAGCCGAACTGATCGCCGTTACCCAGCGCGGCCGGCCCCACCACCAGCCGCAGTGACGTGATCTCCACCGGCCCGGAAGCCGCGGCGGAAGCAGCGGCCTGAGAGGCGGCCACCCGGAAGTCGACGGCTCGGAGTGTTCCCGGTCCCGAGGTGCTGTTGTTGCAGGCCAGCGAGCCGGCGGCCACGAGGGCCAGGAGGGCAGGGGACGCGTTGCGTATAGTCATGGCGAATCTGCTCCAGTGGAAAATGAAAGGAGGTAGGAATCGGGACCGGTCCTTCTCGCCTGGGTGCTGAGCGCGTCGCCGCGCTTGGAGAAGACCACGCGGTCGCCGACCCGGATCGAAGCCAAGGGCACGTTCTGCGGCAGCGTGATGCGATAGCTTGCCGTCACACCTCGGTTGGCCACGAGCACCCTTCCCTCGCGTGCCGAGTAGGCCGATGGCGCGGAGGCGATAATCGAGACCTCGGTCGCTTCCCGCAGGGCGATCTCGATCTCGCCGCGGTGGGGCCACTCCTCGAACGCGATCTCGACTGTGCCGGCAGGCACGAACGCGATACCAGTGGACGAGTCGCGTTCCGGGATGGGCGGAGGAGCCGGCGGATACTGGGACTCGACCTGGGGAGCGGGTCCGAGCAGCCAATTCATGGCGCGATGGACGACGCCGGTCCGCATCACGGCGCCCGCGGCGGTCACCACCGAGAGCACGATGATCGCCGCCACGAGGAGACTCCGGCGTGAACTACGAGGCCGGGCGTGCGGGCGGCTCAACACGTCCGCGACGCTCCGCTCCGGCACCCGAGCGTCGAGACGGCCCAGCAACTCCGCCGCAAGTACTTGACGGCGACCAAGGGCGGCCACGGTGCGCTGGCAGTCGGCGCAGGTATCAGAGTGGATCGCGAGCTCCCGCTGGACCGGCGGGTCGCTCTCGCCATCCAGGAACTCCTGCCACATACCCTCAGTCGGATGCATGGGTCATTCCCTTGTAGGCACGAGACAAGGCGGCAGTTGCCCGAGCGAGTAGGGTGCCGACGCTCGAGGTCGCTATGCCGAGCGCTTCAGCGATTTCCCGGTAGGAGAAGCCCTCGTGGCGCAGGATGAGGAGCCGGCGGTCCCGCGGGGGTAACGTCTCGAGGGCACGGCGAACCGCTGCCTCTCGTTCGTGGGTCAGCACCTGGGCATCTGAGAGAGGAGGACCCCGGCCCTCCTCGCTCGGGGACACCCACAGCGCCAGCAGGCGCCTGCGGCGCTTGTTCGTGCGGTATTCGTCGCGCACGATGTTGTTCGCCACCGACACCAGCCACGCAGCGGGATCGGCCGGCATTTCCCCGCGCGCGTGCAGCCGCACGAAGCTTTCCTGGGCCACGTCGTCAGCCAGGGCCGAATCACCGGAAACGCGCTTGAGGTAGCGGTAGAGCATGGGGAAGCGCTCGCGGAACAGCGCAGCAAAGGCTTCGTCGAAAGTGGGGCTCGGTCTTGTGGCCGTGGTGTCGCCGGGAAGCGGCAAACGCAAGGTCCTCATCGACGGTGGTGTCACAGCCTAGGAACGCCGAAAGCCCTGGCTTTGTGACATCCCTGCCTGGAGAGAGCTAGAACGCCCAGCCGATCTGGGCGATGAGCGATCTGGAGGGGAACAGGAGGGGACGACGACCGGAGACGTCCTGCACGTACCCGAGGACATTGGCACGGTTGAAGAGGTTGGTGACGGTGAACGCGGTGGTGAGCCGTCCGGCCTTGCCGGCCATGCCGATAGGCCACTCGCGGGTGAGTCCCAAGTCGGTGCGGAAGAAGAGCGGAAGCCGTGCGCTATTTAGGAGGCCCAGAATCTCCTGCGGGCTGCCCGAGATCTCTCCGCTGGCCCCGAGGCCGCCCGGAGACTGCCATTCCACGCCACTCCGGAGCACGCTGGTAGGCCCGCCGTCGCTCACCGTGGCGGCCAGCCGAACCGAAGTCCCCTGGCCGAATCTCCGGGCGATTCCAGCCGTCGCCCATCGACTCCGCAAGGATGCGGGAAAGAACTCGCTGGATCCCAAATCGCGTTGGGTGGAGGCCAGCCCCAGGCTCGCCCGTGCCTCCAACGAATGTCGGCTATACCGTGCCTGGAGCTGGAGACCCTCCGCATGGCCTGAGGCGAGGGGTGGCAGAGTGATCGCGAACGGGGCTGCGCTGGTGGCGGCCGGCACGAGCAACCCGTTGAAGCGCCGGGCGTAACCCTCAACTGTGAGGGTGAAGCCTGGGTCGATGTGAGTCTCCAACTCGGCGGAGACCTGGTCCGACCGAGCTGGGCCGAGCCCACCCGCTCCCAGCGTTACGGGAAGCTCGGCGGGGAACGCGTGGTCGAGCAGCGACTCCTCGTTTCGCATCGACTGCACGTACTGATGCAGCCGCGCTGCGCCCGCGGACAGCGTGACCGCCGGCGCGAGTCGGTACCGGACGGACAGACGCGGCTCGAAGGTGAGCTCCGTCGCGTCGACCGAAGTGGCCCGGAGTCCGGCCAATGTCGACCAGCGGCCAAGTGTTCGCCGGTCTTCGACGAACGCGCTGAGAATAGCCGGAGCCGAGTGGAGTCGAGCACTGGCCGTGGTGGAGGACATCTCGTAGACAGCCTCGGTCCGCTGGAGCGAAACGCCGAGCCGCTGGCGCGCGGAGCCAGCGCCCATGAGCAGCTCGGAGTTGATGCCGATCTCGTGCAGGCCGCTTTCGACCTTGACGGAACCGCCCGCAGGTGACCAGCCGATCCCGGCAGCGCTGGAGGCGCTCCACAACCGAGTCGTGAGCGTCGGGCCGCTCGGACGGGACCGCGTCCAGACCGCTCCGGCGGTGTTGCTGGACCAGGAGAACCGGTTGCGGGGACCGGCCGCAACTCCGTCGGTGTTCTGCTGCACTTGATCGACGGCCGATGGAAAGCTCAGGCGGTCTCCCGTATTCAGCAGATAGAACCGGATCTCGTCGCCCCGCGAAGCGAAAGTGCCCCGGGCCAGCAGGTCGTGGAAGCCGTTGCTACCCCGACTGTCGCCATCCTGGGCGAAGACCCCTCGGTAGCTCTGTCTTCCGCTCACCAGAATCGATCCGGCGCCGCGGGCGAACGAGCCCTCCACCAGCTGGCGGACCGATCTTGGATCCCATGCCCCGGTCATCCGCAGCGGCCGGTCACCCGGCGGCGCGAGCAGGTGCAGCTCGACCGTACTGGAGAGCCGGCCACCCAGGCTTGCCGGCGGGACGGCCGAGTGCAGATCCACGTCGGCGACGGCGTCCGGGTTCAGCAGGCCTGAGGCGCCACCGAGATGCATCGTGCCATACACCGGTAGCCCGTCGAGCAGCATCAGGTTCTGGTCGCCCGAGCCCCCGTGCACGTGCAGCGCAGTTGAGAACCCCGTCTGGGCGGCCGCGTCACTCGAGGTTGCCGCCGCCAGCAGCGGGTCGTCACTGGTTAGCAGGGGATCGGACCAGAGGGAGTCCCGCCGGTAGCGTCGGAGTCCGATCTCGAGAGAGTCGCTGCCGGGCGACGTGAAGCCTCCAGGGTGGCGCCCCCCCGTGGCTGCGACCTCGAGCTGCGGAAGCGGTACCGGGATCGGCTGCAGCTCCACGTCCACATGGAGCGACGATCCGCTGGGAACGACGACGCGCAACTGGAAGCTGTCGTAGCCGGCGCGGCTGAATTTGAGCGATTGGGGTCCGGAGGGGAGCGTCGCCAGCGAGTAGGCGCCGCCCGGGGTGCTGAGTACCGAGGGGCCGCCGGCTTCAGTCTCCACCCGTACTCCCACTACCGGCGCGCGGGTGATCGCGTCGTTCACGGCACCGTAGACCGAATCGCTTCCCGCCGGCGCCAGCAGGGTGAGGACCAGCAGGAGGGGACTGCTCATGGTCTACTGGTGGGCGGCTCCTTCCTTTTTCGCCTCAGAGGCTTCCTTGGCGGCATCCTCGTGCTCGACCGACACCACGGAGCCGTCGTGCGCATCCACCTGGACTTCTTCCACGCCGGTCTCGGCCCGTTTCTTGATATCGAAAGAATAGATCAGGCGACCTTTCTCTTGCTCAAGCTCCTGCTTCACAATCTTGCCGCCCGGAACCTTGCGCAGCGCGGTTGCGCGCGCGGTAGCCGTGTCGATCCTGGCTGAGTCCGAGAGAGCGGCTGTCTCCTCCTTGATCGGCGCGCCGGACTGGATCGGGGCACCGGATTGGCGGTTACAGGCAACGACTGTGAGACAAAGCCCGAGGCCCGCCAGACAGAGGCCAGGGCCATGAGAGACTCTAAGGGATTTCACTGATGACCACCCGCGTTGAAGTTGGAAAACCAATATAGGCCGGGTCACTCGGTACTGCGGAGGGCGCCGAGCAGCTCCAGCTACCGCGAACCGATCGATTCGATCACGTCGTACACCGAAGACTGCCGCTCCCGTCGCCACAGGTTCCCAGGGCCTCGACCGGCCGCGTCGAGCGGAGTAGCGCTTCACGATGACTGCTCCTGCTGCACTGGGATTTCCACATCGCCCGCCAACCGTCCGCGCGGGTCGAGTAAGTGGTAGAGACCCGGCAGCACCAACAGCACTACCGGCCCCGAGAGCACGAACCCGCCGATGACGGCGATAGCGAGCGGCTGCATAAGCTGAGACCCCTGGCCGAGCGCGAGCGCGAGCGGCGCCAGGGCGAAGGCGGTCGCCAGGATGGTCATCGATACCGGCCGGAGTCGCCGGTGCGCCGCCTCTACCCACGCATCCTCGGGGGAAAGACCGCGTTCGAGTGCCAGCTTTGCCTCGTGAATGACGAAAATGGCATTCTCACCGGCGATTCCTACCATCATAATGGCTCCGACATAGCTCGATATGTTGAGCGTCTGACCGGTGAGCAGAAGGGCGGCAAGCACGCCGGCAAGCACGGTCGCAGCGCAGACAGCCGTCACCATGGGCGCCCGCCAGTCAGCAAACTCGAACAGGACGATCACCGCAACCAGCACCAGCCCGGCAAGCAGGACGTACAGAAGGCTCCGGAATGACTTCTGCTGCTGCTCGTAGAGACCTCCGTAGCGAACCGTGATGCCCGGCCCCGGCACTCGCTGATTGCTTAGCGTACGCCGTACGTCGCTCATTGTACCGCCGAGGTCGCGACCCGAGAGCCGCGCGGTAACACCCACAAAGGTCTTGAGGTTTTCCCGGTCGATCTCCACCTCCGGTGCGCCCGTAGAAACGGTGGCGACGCTCGACAGCGTCACCAGCCCAGACGGAGCTCGCACTTTCAAGCTCCCCAGCGATTCCGCCGGTGCTGTAAAAACCCGAAGGTCGTACATGCGGTCGCCGATCTGCACCTGATCCACCACCGTGCCAGTCACCGCCGGTTCCACCGCGGCGTGGATGTCGTCCGTGGTCAGACCGAACCGGGCCGCGGCCACGCCATCCACCTCCACTTGGAGGGCAGGGCCCGCGACCACAATTCCATCGAAGACGTCCTCGATCCCGCGCACCTTCGCGATGCCACAGGCCACCTCCCGTGCCTTGGCCTGCAGCAAGCCGGGATCGTCGCCAAACAGCTTGATGTCGATCGGCTGCGGCGCACCACCGGTGAGGTCGCCGATCTCGTCCTCCAGCAACTGGCTAAAGTCGGTATGGATTGCCGGCTCGACCTCGGCGATCCGGCTCCGCAGCGCTTCAATCACCATGTCGACGTCTCGCCGTTGTCCCCGCGGCTTGAGCTTGATGACGTAATCCCCAGTATTGGGTTCGGTTATAAAGAAGCCAAGCTGGGTGCCCACCCGACGCGAGTAGGTGGCCACGTCTGGCAGGGAGGTAATCACCTTCTCGGCCTGACGGAGCATCTCGTCTGTCTCCGCCAGAGAGGTGCCTGGCGGGGTCCAGTAGTCCAGGATAATCGAGCCCTCGTCCATCGAGGGCAGAAAATCGGTGCCGATCCGCCCGTACAGAAGCCACGCCGCCGCAAGCAGCACAATAACCGCGACGATCGCGGTCACCCCGTAGGCCACAAAGAGACGCACCACCCGGGTGTACCCGGCGTCCAGCCGCTGGCGGACCGGCGCCCAAAACGGGACGACGTGACTGCGCCACCATTGGCCCAACGCCCGGGGCATGCCACCGCGTTTCTCGGCACCACGCGGGGGTGCCAGGGCGCTGACCGCAACCGGAACCACCAGTAGAGCGATGAAAAATGACACCACCAGCGTGAGTGCCATGGTGAGCGCCAACGGCTTGAAGAATGCTCCGACGATTCCGGACAGCAGCGCGAACGGGAGGAGGATGACGGTAGTCGACAGGCTCGAGCTGATGAGTGCCGGAAGCAGTTCGCGGACGCTGACGCTGGCGGCGTCTTCCGATCCCCCCTCGCGGGCGATGCGAGCCTGGTGATGCTCCACGTCCTCGACGACTACAATCGCGTCGTCGGCGATCAGCCCGAGCGCAGCCGCGATGCCTGCGAGCGTCATCAGATTAATCGTCTGGCCCAGCGCGCTCAACACCAATCCCACGATGGCGACGGTAAGCGGCATTGCTACGACGGCCACCAGGGTGAGTCGCCAATTTCGCAGGAAGAGGAGCAGCACCAAGGCCGCGAGCCCCACGCCGATGAGGATGGCGTCGCGCGTTCCGCCGACCGAGTCCGTGACAAACTGGGCCTGGTCGTAGAAGGTGACCCACCGAACATCCTTGGGCAGGAGGTCCGGCTGATCACGAAAGAGCTGCCGGATACCGTTCGCAATAGCCACCGTGTTGGCGGACGGCTGGGGAATGATGTTGAGCAGCACCGCTGACTTGCCCTCAGCGGTGGTCCGGATGTAGGAAACCTCGTCGTGTACCTCCACGGCACCGAGCTCCCCGAGCGTGGCCGGCGGTCCGCTGGCCACGGGCACAGCCAGCCTCCGGAGGCCCTCCAAGTCGTGCACCCGTCCGTTTACCAGCGTGAGATAGAGCTCGTGATTGCGCTCGGTGAGGCCGGCCGATTGTACTTGGTGATTCTTCTGGATCGCAGAGATTACGTCGGACACGGTTAGCCGGCGGGCCTCCAGCGCCTGGATGTGGAGATGGACTTGGAACTCCCGCTTCCGCCCGCCCTGGATCTGGACCTGCGACACTCCCGGGATCCGGACTAGTGCCGGCTTGAGCGTATACTCAGCCAAGACGGTCAATTGGGCCAGCGATTCGCGATCCGAGACGAGCGCGTAGCCCTGGATCGGGAAGACCGCCGGGTTCATCCATTCCACATCGATCTTCGTATCGGGCGGAAGATCGGACCTGACCCGTTGAGTCTCGGCCTCAACCCGCTGCATGGCGACTTGCATGTCGGTGCCCCAGCGGAACTGGGCCGAGAGCTCGCTGGACCCGCGCGACGTGATGGACTGCACCAGCACGAAGCCGGGCACCCGCAGAATCGCCTCCTCGAGGGGACGGGTGACGGATGGCATCATCCGGGCCGCCGGCTCCTCGCCGGCGTCCGCGATGACCTTGATGATCGGGAACGTCACCGAGGGGAAGATTGCCGACGGCAGGCCCGCCGCCTGGTAAACTCCAGCCGCAGCGAGAATCGCCAGCAGGAGGAGGATGCCGACGATACGACGGCGGGCCGACTGGACGAACATCAGCGAGTGGGCGGGGCCGTACTGCCCGGCTTCGCGTAGCCAGGAGTCGACCTAGGAGCAGGAGCCGGCGTACTCGGTTGATTCGAGCCGCCCAGCTCCTGCGCCGCACTCGAGTCACCTGAGACGGCACCGGTAGCCACCACACGCGCGCTATCGGGCAGGCCCACCTGTCCTGATGTGATGACCCCAATTCCGGGGTCGAGCGGCGGACGGACGATCTCCACCCAGCCCGAATCGCTGATGCCCGTCGCAACCTCCACCCAGTGGGCCCGGTCGTTTGGAGTTACCACCGCTACCCGGGTTACCCCCGTGATGTCATCGCGGAGCACCGCACCGCTAGGTACGGCGGGGACGTTGCGACGCTCGCCGATGACGACGTGGGCGGTTCCGAAGAGGCCGACAATCGGCGGGGAGCCCGTAGGCAGATCGATGCGCACTCGCAACGCTGAAGACGAAGAGGTGTCAGCCGGCAAAATGCCGTGGACGACGCCGCCAAGCGGGTGTGGCGCTGCGGCGAGAGCGATTTCCGCCAGTTGGCCAGCCGCCACACCGCCAACCTCGCTCTGCGCGATCTCAGCGATGAATACGATGGAGCCGGACGCCGCCACGCTCACGATGCTGTCGCCCTCACTCAGCCGCTCGCCCACAGAGGCCGAGCGGGCCGTCACCACACCGGGCCGGCCAACTCGTAGTGGGGTGTGCACGAG
>JBBQXQ010000109.1:0-10882 GCA_038209515.1 Gemmatimonadales bacterium | reverse complement strand
TCCTGGCGCCCGGGCTCGGCGTGATCACCGCGTTCAGCGACAAGCGGAATGCGGTCACGGCGAACCTCTGCTATCGCGCCACCCTCGAGAGCATTGTGAATGCAGAGGCGGTGGACCGCTTCGAGTTCATCCCAGAGAAGGACGTCTTTGAGTTCGAGCATTGGCCGCTGGAGCGGCGGAAGGTGGATGAGCAAGTCGCCCGGGAGCGGGCGACCAAGCTGCTCCCCCGTCATGTGGTGGTGATCATCGGCGGCGGCAGCGGCATCGGGAAGGCGGCAGCGCGACGGTTTGCGGAGGAGGGCGCCCACGTCGTGGTGGCGGACCTGGATGGCGATATGTCGCAGGGCGTGGCGACCGAGGTCGCGGCCAAGTTCCCCGGCCGAGCAGTTTCAGCGGCGACGGATGTTACGGACGACGCTAGCCTCGACGCCCTCTTTCGGCAGACGGTGCTCGAGTTCGGCGGGCTCGATTGCCTCTTCTACACGGCTGGGCTCCCGCCTCGGTTCGCCCCGATCACCGAGATCCGGCGGGAGGACCTCCAGCGCCAGCTCGAGGTTCACTACCTCGGTGCCGTAGCTGCGATCGGACGAGCGGCCGCGGTGATGCGGCGGCAGGGGCTGGGCGGGTCGATCGTGGCCTCGGTGTCCAAGGCGGCGCTGGTGCCGGGGCGGGACGCGGTGGCCTACGGCGGGAGCAAGGCCGCGCTGCTCCAGGCGCTACGAGTGGCGGCGGTTGAGCTCGGCGGTGACGGGATCCGGGTCAACGCGATCAACGCCGACCAGATCGAGACTCCCCTGTTCCTTCAGTTCGTGCGGGAGCGAGCGGCCAGTCGCGGAGTGTCGGTGGAGGAGCAGCTGGAGGTGTACCGGAGCCGGAACCTGATGGGCGCGACGTTGATTCCGCCGGAGGCGGTTGCGGATATCGCGGTGCTGCTGGCGAGCGACAAATTCCGCTTCACCACCGGGGACGTTCTGACGATTGATGGCGGGCTGCCCGAGGCGTTCCCGCGGTAGTGCTCGTCAGCCGCGCCATTCACAGAGGGCCGCGGAGGCGGCCAGCTTGGCGCACGTTGGGCATTGCGCCCGACACCGACGACCCCACTTACGGTACTTCGGGTCGATACGATTGGCCTCGGGGCATTGGTCGTTATCGTGAAAGACGCTGGAGTCGCGTTGTCGAATGGAATACCAGGGGGAGATCTTTGCCATACATCACCTGAGCCGGGTTGAATCCACCCACCATCTCTCGCGCACAAACTAACGTCCGGACAGAAAAGCGATGTGACCCAACGCCCAGGAAAGGCCACGGGGTAGCCCGTTTTGCGAGTGCCGCACATCACAGACCGGTCGTCCTCTCGGGTCTTAGGTTCCCTCCCCCATAGTGCTCAGCGAGGTCTGAGTGCCGCCCGCCGGAGCGACTGGACACCGGCCCCTTCCCACCAGAGAGCGTCGTACATGATCACGCGTTTTGACAAGCTTCAGACGGAGCTTCCCCACCCAGACAATCCTTCACCCAACTCGGCAGCAGCCGTCCAGGAACTGTTGGGCGGCAAGTTCGGTGAAATGTCGACCTTCATGAATTACACCTACCAGTCATTCAACTTCCGCGGCCGGAGCCGGATGCGTCCGTTCTACGACCTCATCGCCAACATCGCCGCTGAGGAATTCGGCCACATCGAGTTGGTCTCCTATGCGATCAACCTTCTGCTGACGGGAGCCCCCCTCGCCTCGGCCGCCGACGCACGGAACAGCTACCATTTCCTGGCGAGCGGTCAACAGGCGTTGCCGATGGATTCGCAGGGGAACTTCTGGACCGGCGCGAACGTGTTCTCCAGCGGAAACCTCAAGCTGGACCTGCTGCACAACTTCTTCCTCGAGTGTGGCGCGCGAGCCGGGAAGATCCGAGTCTACGAGACGGTGGATGATCCCACCGCCCGCGCGTGTGTCGGGTTCCTGCTGGTCCGCGGGGGCGTGCACATCGTGGCCTATGCCAAGGCCCTCGAAAAGCTATCGGGCGTGGACGTCGGCAAGCTCCTCCCCATTCCCGACATCAGCAATAAGCGGTTCCCGGAAGCCGCGAAGCACGAGGCGCGGGGGCTCCATCGCATTCTGTTCCAGTTCAGCCCTCAGGACTACCCTCAAGCCGGCGAGATCTGGAATGGGACCCATCCGGAGGACGGGAGCCCCTTGAAAGTCCAAGTCGGCGCGCCCGAGGGTTCGACCCCGCCCGATCTCGAGGAGGAGCCGCAGTTGACCGCACCGGTCGGGCCTGACATCGACCCAGAGATGTTCCGGGACGTCGCGGTCCGCATGTTTCCGGAGATGGATCGGAAGAGAAAGCCGAGCGGGAAGAGGAAAGTCAGCCGGGTCTGAGATCATCCACGGGTCCTGGCGCATCACGGGCTTGACATCCCGGGTCCCGGTTTTATAGTGCGGTTTCACCCTCAGATGCAATGAAGCCCCGTGCGGCAGTTTGGTCGCCCAGGCACGGGGTGGAGCCAATCGCGAAACCGGCTGAGCAAGGTCCTGCTCCGCCGGTTTTTGGCTTTTCCACACCCATCCGGCTGGTCGAGCAGGCTGGTCGAGCCACGCATCAATAGGAGGAAATCATGTACGCGACTATTCGCCGCTATACCCCGAAAACAGGCACCACCAAGCAAACCATTGACGACCTGAAGAACCGGATCGAGGAGAAATTCACCCCCTTGGTTCAGGAGATCCGGGGCTTTCACAGCTACGGCGTAGTGAACGTGGGCAACAAGGACCTCGTCACCATCAGCATCTTCGAAGATAGAAACGGCGCGACCGAATCCACCCGGCGGGCCGCGGAATTCGTTCAGAAGGATCCCATGAAGGATCAGCTCGGCAAGCCCGAGGTCCTCGAGGGAGAGCTGCTGGTGCTGAAGGAAGCGGGGGTTGGCGTTCGCTAGTCCATTCCACTCGAATAACTAGGCAACGGGAGCCGGGCGGATGAGTTCGGCCGGCTCCTTAGCCGAGGCCAGGCGGCCCGCACGAAGCTCCTCCGGAACGACGCTGACTGAAACTTATTGACGGCTTCTGCACAACGTCATAACGTAGAAGCGCTAGCCTCAAGAAAAGCACACCCGGCGAAAGTCGGGGCCGCAAAGCCACGGATCCTCGCTTCCCCCACGCCACCACCAAGACGTCAGAGGGACAACCAAGATCGCCGAGCTACTCTGGCTAGGTGGGGGATGGGCTATGCGCTATGGGCTATGGGCTATTCCTAGCGCAGTTAGAGCTCCGATTCGGAAGCGGAGCTGCATTAGCCAACGGCGCAGCCCATAGCCCATAGCCATAACCAAAACCATTCACGTATCACTGCGGAGTGAAGTATGGAAGCACATGTCACCGCTTACTCCCAGACGTATCGGTTGAGGGAGCGGATGGTTCAGGCCGAAGTCCGGCATGGCCAGGAGATCAGGGCCGACCTGCCGGGCATCATCGTGACCGCCATAGGCCGCAACTGGTTCACCGGCCGGCCCACTGGCAAGGGCGAGGTATTCTTCTGCACCATGGGGCCGATCCGGGTGCGGGAGACGACCACCCCGGGCGACGGGGGCCCGCTGCCCGAGAACGTCGTGGTCCAGGGGCTGGATGTCCCCATCGATGGGACCTACGATCTCATCGACGTTGTGGTTCAATCCAACGGGGACCTTCGGCTCATCATGGACGGCGCGTCGCAGGTGGTACCGGGCGCGAGGCAGGGAGAGAACTACCGGAGCGAGCCGGCGTTCGTCTCTTCTACCTGGCGACCGTGATCGCGGTTCCATTGCTGTCACCGTCGGGGTCGTGATTAAACCCGGCGGTGTAAGTCAGCGTGCCCTGGCTCACGCTGCTGACCGTGAACGTTACCTTGCTGGACTTCTTGCGGATGGCGCTCTTCGTCACGTTGCACCTCCCTGTAACGTCGGTGGTGCACGATCCCACGCCCGTGGCGCCGCCGGTCCAGTTGCCGCTCACCGACGCGCCGCTCAGCAGCCCGTGGGTGGCGTCGTGGGCGGTGACGGTCACGGACGCGGTCCAGGCCGAACCCTGGCTCGTAGCGGACCCGTCCAGGTCGCCGATGTGCTCATCCCACTCGGGCTCCCCGGCCTCTGGGTCATCCTGCTGGGCATCATCGGCTATGGCTGGCTCACCGACTTTCGCACCCTGAGCGCCGGCTTCCTCATCCTGGCCACCGCGCTGGCCTTGCTGGGCGAGGTGCTCGAGTCGTGGATCGGGTTCCGCTTTGCCCGGCGCTACGGCGGATCGAGCCGAGCCGGCTGGGGCGCGCTGGTGGGCGGGCTGATCGGGGCGATCATCGGCGTGCCGGTGCCGATCGTGGGATCGGTGGTCGGCGGCTTCGTGGGGGCGTTCCTGGGCGCGGTGGTGTTCGAATACAGCCGAGAGCGGCAGTCGGGAGTTGCGGCGAAGGCGGGGTGGGGAGCGGTGCTGGGCCGAGCGGCCGCGGCCGCCGTGAAGATGGCGATCGGAATTGTACTGGTGGTGGGCTCCCTGTTCCTGGCGCTCCGGGGGTGAGGCAGCATCGAACCCCCCGAGCTGGCGGGGTTTCTTCGTCATCAGCCGAGAGCGCAAAGCGCTTCCCGCAGCTAGCCTGGAGCCGGCAGCGTTGGTGAGCCGTCACGCCACCTGCCACCAACTCCATAAGAATTCCTGGTGGCGACCCGCGGGGGTCAGATGATCGTCCAGCCCACAGCGGCGCAGCCGGAAAAGGGAGCCGAGCAGAACACTCAGAGCGTCTTCCGAGTAGCGCTGGACCGGCAGGCCGCTGCACCGCTCGGGCCCATTTGGGCCAAACGTCGCCAGTATCAGATGTCCAGCCGGCTTCAGGGCGGATCTCAGCACCGCCAGATACTTCGCCCGCTGGCTCGGCGTCACCAGAAAGTGGAACACCGCCCGATCGTGCCACACGGCGTACCGCCGCTCCGGCCGGAAAACCATCACGTCCGACGCGATCCACTGCACCCGTGCCGATGCCGGTCCCAGACGGGTCCGCGCCTGCTCCAGGGCGGCCGGGGCTACATCGAGAACAGTGACATCGGTGTGGCCGCCGGCCAGCAGATGGTCCACCAAAGTAGAGGCTCCGCCGCCGGCATCCAGAATGGGATCGTCCGGCGGGACACCCGTCGCCCGGATCAGCTCGAGGGAGCGCTCCGGCACCGCCTGGTACCAGGAGACTTCGACGGGTGACCTGGTCTGATAGACCCGCTGCCAGTGCTCGGCCGGCTCGCTCACGGTTGAGTGGTGCCGCTCTCCGGCGTCATGGCGCGCTTCCTACTGTTCTCCGATCCATCCCTTTGTACGCCAGCACCGTCCCGACCAGCAGGATAGTCGCGTCGAGATAGATCAGGCCGAGATGACCCAGCGTGGCGAAGCCGTGGATGTAGTGGAGCGGGAGTGCCAGTCCGACGCCGATCACGGGCGCCAGGAACGCGGTCCAGAGGGCCCAGCGCTGCCCGGTTCGAACCCCGCGCCACGCGAGCGGAATGACTGCGACGCCGAGAGCAATGATGAAGGCGGCCACCGCTACTTGAAGGTGACTGACATAGTAGAAGAGACGGGGGTTCGCAGCTCGGATCTGCTCGGGCGTGCCCCCGATATGCTGTGGCGTGAGCCCCAGCTCGATGAAGCCGGTGAAGTTGCGGATTAGAAACATGAGGCCGTAGCCGACCAGGCCGATGCCGGCGAGCACGATCAGCTTACTACCCAGGTCGAGCGAGCTGTCGGCGGTGCCGCGAATCGGAGGCGCCGGGGCGCGAGCGGTCATAGGGTGGCTCCTGTTGAGGTTTGTCTCACCGTGGCTCCGCTGTCAGTGCGGCCAGCTCGGCCCTGGCGCTCTCGACGACGGGTCGCAGCGCCGGATCACAGCCATTCCACATTTTCAGAAAGCGGGAGTACTGCTCGGCGGCCGCCGGCCGCTGGCCGAGCCGCTGATAGATGGTGGCCCGCAAGAGATGCATCGGCGCGCGATAGTGCAGCTCGTTGGGGGTGCCCGTGAAGGCAACCTCGAGAAGATGGAGGCTCTCCTCGTCGCGCCCCACCTGGTGCAGGAGCAGGCTCCGGAAGTAGCGCGCGGGCTCGCCGGCGAAATAGGGCAGCCGGATCAGCTCGAAGGGCACTTCCCCCTTCACGGCCTCGAGCTCGGAGAGGGCCTCCTTCGTCCGGCCGGCAGCGGCAGCCACCTCGGCCCGGAGCGTCCGGCCGAGATCCCGCACCAGCGTGCGCGAGTCGGCCGGGGCGCTGAGCCGCTCCAGCTCGCCGGCATAACGCAGAGCGGTGGTGGGATCGCTGAGCCGGGCGCTGAGCAGTCCGAGGAGATATAGCCGGAGATGTCCGGTCAGGGGGCGAACCGATTCCGGCAGCGGGGTGGAGACGTCGCTGCCCGGCTCCCAACGCTCAACCTCCGCCCGAATGCGCTCGAGGTCGGGCTTCGGCACTTCCAGGAACGGCAGCGCGGCAGCCAGCGCCCGTCCGACCAGTGCCGAGTCGGAGCGTACCAGGCCGGCGGCGGCGAATTCGGTCTTGGCCGCACTCCAGCGGCCGCCGGCCACGGCGATGTTGGCGAGCAGCTGGTGGGCCGATGACTGCAGTCCGGGGGTGATCGCAGCGGCGGTGCCGAACCGGGTGAACTCCTCTGCCCGATCCAGGTCTTCCAGGTAGGTCGCGAGCAGCGATCCGGTTTCTACCGCGAGACCGCTGGTCCGCCTCCCCTTCTGGGCGGCCTTCTCAGGGGCCTGGGCGCGGAGCTGGCGGAGAGACGCCGTGTCGCCGCGAGCATCGGCGAAGAGCACCTGATCGCCAAACGGCACCACCCCGAACTTCCGCCGGATCAGCGTGTCGGCCTCGTCCCAGCGGCCCTCGCGCACGGCGAGGTCGTAGAGGGGTCATATGGGGCAGATGAATTTCGGATCCGCCTGCAGTACGCGGGCGTAGTGCTCGCGTGCTTCGGCCGGACTCCGTCCCCGCGCCGCGTTGTAGGTATAGAGCAGGTTGGCCAGTTGGAACTCGGCCTCCAGATCGTCGGGATACGCTTCGAGGAACTCGCGGTACTGCCGCTCGGCCCGATCGGGGTTTCCCCGTACCAGGTCGGCAAAGGCGGAGAGCAAGCGCCGATCGCGGTCGCTCAGCCGCTGGTCCAGGGCCAGGGCCCGATCCACCGCCGATCCCAGCAGGCCGGTTCGGCCCACCCATATCGCGGCGGCGGCCAGGCGGTAATAGGCCAGCGCAAAGCTGCTGTCCAGCTCGACCGACCGCTGGAAGCCGGCGATGGCCGAGTCGTATTGGGCGGCCCGCAGGTTCCGCTCTGCGTCGAGGTACGCCTTGAGTGCCGGCAAAGACCGCGTGGTCAGCGCCGCGGTCCGGGCCAGCCTGGCTCCCTGGCCTTGGCCCCGGCCCACCAGGAGCTGGGCGGTGAGCTGGTCCACCAGCTCGAACAGCCTGGAGCTGTCGCCTTCGACCGCCGCCTGGGCAATCGGCGGAGAAGCGGTGCTGTCCTGCTGGTACAACTGCGCCTGGATTCGGAGCTGTCCTCCCGCCGGTACCACACTCCCGACGATGTATTGGCCCGCGCCGAGCCGGCGTGCGATGTCCCGGCCACGCTGCGCGTCCATCGCTCTCAGTTCGCCGCGGCCGGCGGCCGACATCACCCGGCCCGGATCGATGGTCACCAGGGCTTCGGCACCGTTCAGGTTCCGGCTCAGGAGATCGACCATCCCCTGGGCCAGGTAGTTGAAGCTGCCGCTCGCGGGCACCGAAAACGGCAGCACGGCCAACTGGGCGGGCGCTGTCTCAGGCGGATGCCTCAGGAGTTTGAGCCACGAGATGGCCAGAGCCGCGGCCAGGAGCAGCAGGATTCCCAGAGCCTTGGCGGTTCTGGCCGGCTTCGAGACTCGGACCGGCCGGGCCGGCACCGCGGCACCGGAGGCTGGGCTCGTGGCCTCGGCGAGCGCGCGGCCGAAATCGCGCGCAGTCGGGAAGCGGTCGGCCGGGTTTCGGGCCAGCGCCCGGTGGATCGCTTGCTCCAATGGTTCCGGCACCTCGCGCACGGTGCGGAGCCGGGGCAGCGGTTCGCTGAGCCGCTTTGCCAGGATCGCCTGCGGCGTCGGCCCGGTGTAGGGCGGCTCCCCGGCGAGCATCTCGTACAGCACGCAACCTAGACTGTAGATGTCGGTGCGGCCGTCGAGGTGCGGCTCCGCGCAGGCCTGCTCCGGGCTCATGTAGGCCGGGGTGCCTAGGGAGAACCCGGTCTGAGTCAGGCGCTCCTGGCCGGCGGAGCCGAGCGCCAGAGCGATGCCGAAATCGGCGATCATGGGCTCGCCGGCGAAGAGCAGGATGTTCTCCGGCTTGATATCCCGGTGCACGATGCCGTTCGCGTGCGCGAAATCCAGGGCCTCGGCCACGGTGCGGGTGATCCGCACCGCCTCGTCCACCGGGAGCTGGCCTTCCCGCTGGAGCCGCTGCCGGAGGCTCTCCCCGTCCACCACCGGCATGGTATACCAGAGGAGGCCCGCGGCCTCGCCCGAGTCATGGACGGTCAGGATGTGGGGGTGGGAGAGCTTGGCCGCAACCCGGATCTCCTGCAGGAACCGATCGCCGAGCAGGACGCCGAGCTGCGGATGAAACACCTTGAGGGCGACTTGCCGGTCATGACGGAGATCGTGGGCCCGGTAGACCACGGCCATACCGCCCGCTCCCAGCTCGCTTTCCAGGCGGTAGCGGTCGGCCAAGGCGGCCTGAAGTGGGGTGATGAAGTCTTGCATGACTTGGAGAGACGGGTACTTAAAGATGAGCCGGTGGGAGGCGAATCGCCAGCTTCGCAGGCGGTCGGCCGGGCGGCCCGCACAAAGCTCCTCCGGAACGACGCTGACTGAAACTTATTGACGGCTGCTGCACAACGTCATAACGTAGAATCGCTAGCCTCAAGAAAAGCACACCCGGCGAAAGTCGGGGCCGCAAAGCCACGGATCTCCGCTTCCCCCACGCCACCACCAAGACGTCAGAGGGACAACCAAGATCGCCGAGCTACTCTGGCTAGGTGGGGAATGGGCTATGCGCCCATAGCCCATAGCCCATAACCAAAACCATTCACGTATCACTGCGGAGTGACGTATGGAAGCACATGTCACCGCTTACTCCCAGGTGCATCGGTTGAGGGAGCGGATGGCTCAGGCCGAGGTCCGGCATGGACAGGAGATCAGGGCCGACCTGCCGGGCATCAGAGTGACCGCCATGGGCCGCAACTGGTTGACCGGCCGGCCCACTGGCAAGGGCGCGGTGTTCTTCTGCACCATGGGTCCGGTCCGGGTGCGGGAGACGACCACCCCGGGCGACGGGGGCCCGCTGCCCGAGAACGTCGTCGTCCAGGGGCTGGAGGTCGCCATCGATGGGACCTACGATCTCATCGACGTTCTGGTTCAGTCCAACGGGGACCTTCGGGTAATCATGGACGGCGCGTCGCGGGTCGTACCGGAGGTGAGGCAGGGACAGAAGAACCGGAGCGAGCCGGCGTTTGTCTGAGAAGTGAGAAATGAGAAGTGAGAAGTGAGAGGTGAGAGGTGAGAGGTGAGGGAAGTAGTGATCTCACCTTTCACCTCTCATCTCTTACCCTTCTACGCTCGAGGTGTGGCGCCGCAACGGCTGCCGCTTGCCATAGGTGAGTGAGCGCCAGAGCCACTCCGCCGGGCCAAGGCGGTATCGGGCCAGCCAGAGCCGGCTGATGGCGACCTCGGCGCCGAAGATCAGCGCCGCTACCAGCGGCACCATTGCAGGACGAACCCGGAGATCGAGACTATAGCCGGACGACAACACGTCGAGCATGGCGATCTGTAAAAGGTAGTTCGTCAGCGCCATCCTTCCGGTCCAGCCAATCGCCGCCAGCCGCTGCTCCCAGGCCGGCCGGTACGCCAGCAGCAGCACGAGCCCGCCGATATAGGTGAAGGCGAGCCATTGCTCCCGCACGAGGCCGAGCCCGTTGCGGAGCTGGGAACCGATTCTTCGGGGGACGAAGTCCGTACTCAGGTCACGAAGGACGAGCCGCCACACGGCCCAGGAGAGAAGTCCCCCAACCATGAAAGCCAGGATCATGCGCCGGTGCTTTTTCGGCGCATCGAACATGCCCCGGCGCAGCGCCAGGAACCCGAGAATGAACAGGGCCAGGTTTATCCCGGGAATGAGGAAGGACCAGCGCAGATAATCGGCGCGCATGGCCCGGAGCCTCGCCCCGAGAAGAACCGGGTAGCTCGGTTGGGTCTCAGCGGCTCTCAGCTCGGCCCAGGCGGGATCGGGATTCGCTGCTCGCGCCTCGGCTGCCGCACCGGCTCCCTGCCGGCCCAGGGTGTGCCACTCGCCGGCGCCGATCCCGATCTCGATGAGCGGAAACGCCGCCATGCTAACGAGGGCAGCGACAAGGAGGGATCGGGTGGACCATCGCCGCAGGAACAGGAGCGGCACGCCCCAGAAGGCGTAGTCCAGGAGGATGCGGAAACCGAACAGGAGGTACGCAGGGATGCCGAAGAGCGCGAGTCCAAACAAGCGCCGCAAGTAGAGGGACGTGACCGGCACACCCTTCGCTTCCATGCGCCGGAGCTGAAGCGCGAAACCGACCCCGAAGAGGAACGCGAACGTGGCCCACGACTTCTGCTCTGCCCCCACCCAGATCCCCCAGGAGATCGCGTCCTCCAGGCCAGTGGCGGGCTGCTCCAGATGCTGGTGCACGTGGACCAGGATCATCCCGAAAAGGGCGAAGCCCCGGAGAATGTCGAGGCTGCGCACGCGCTCGTGCGGGCGAACCGGAGCGGCTGCGGGCGGTAGGTCAGTGGTGATGGAGGACAGTCGATGGCCTCCGGGTGAGTTAGTGGAGCACG
>JBBQXQ010000108.1:0-10968 GCA_038209515.1 Gemmatimonadales bacterium | reverse complement strand
TCCTCGTCGACCAGAGAGACCAGCGCCACGGGCACGTTGAAATACCGCGCGGCCAGAGCGGTGACCCGGTCGAAGGCTCCGTCCGGTGGTGTGTCGAGAATCTCATAGCCCTGCAGGGCAGCCAGGCGCTCCTCTTCCCGGCGGGTATTGGCGTCCGTCATTGGGTGTCTCATCTTATCCGAATTCAGTCGATGAATGCGCAGCCTAGGTCTCGGCCCTAAACTAACACCCGCCCTACGCCGAAGGTGAAGATGACACCATCCGCTCTATCCGGCGGTCGGGGATCAGCCATATGAGCGCGACAATCACGTAGAGCCCGCCCGCGATCCACTCACGGATGAAGGCGGAGGGGATCGCAATCAGGTAAAGCAGGGGCGAGAGCTTGTCCTTGAAGTCCCTCCCCACTGCTGCTCTCAGGATGGAGTGCGGGCCCTGCACGGCCGGGATGGTTTGCAGCAGGATCCAGTAGGCGATCGCCGCCAGCAGCATCACTACCCCGTAGAGGGCGGTCGGCCCCGCCGCGAAGTGGTTCTCGCCCATCCACGCCGTCACGAACGGGACCAACGAAAGCCAGAACAGCAGGTGCAGGTTGGCCCAGAGGACGTTGCCGCTCACCCGCTCGGTGGCATGGAGCATGTGGTGGTGGTTGTTCCAGTAGATGCCCAGGTAGACGAAGCTCAGCACGTAGCTGAGGAACACCGGCCAGAGTGGCCAAAGCGAGCTGAGCTCGGTGCCGTGCGGCACCTTCAACTCCAGCACCATGATGGTGATGATGATGGCGATCACGCCGTCGCTGAAGGCCTCGAGCCGCCCTCTCCCCATCCTATCGCCATGCCCCGAGCAACCGGCGTACGACGATCAGCTCGCCAAGATGATAGGCGGTGTGATCGGCCACCAGCAGCAGCTCACGCAGGTAGGTCTGCCCGGTGCCGTGCGGGATCTGGGCGTCGAGGTCGATGGCCGGATCACCGGCCAATGCCTCCAGGGCGGACCGGTCGCGACGGAACTGCTCGATGCTCGCATCCCAGGCGGCGGGAGAGGGTGGTGAGGCGGCCGGCGGCCAGTAGTCCTTCGGCCAGGACATCTCCTTGTACCCAGGATTGCGGCAGAAATCGAGAATGTCATGCTGGGTGATGCGCAAATGCTCCACGAGCTGCCACGGCGAATAGGGGAGACCGGCAGGCGCAGTCCCGCGTAACTGTGGGGGGAGGCCGGCCACTGCGGCGTCGAAGCCGACGTGGGCGTCCTCCCAGCTCAACAGCTTGACGAGCTGCGCCCGCAGGCTCATTGGAACACCGCTACTTCTTCGCCGGCGGGGCGTTCGGGCTCCACATGTCGTAGATGATCTTCCACGACCCGTCATCCTGCCGCTTCAACACTTCGAGGTACTTCCCTTCCTCGGTGGGCAGGGGCTTTGCGCCCGCCTTTCTCGGGGTCAGGGTCATCGTGTAGGTACCAATCGCGGTGGCCACGTCTCCGCCGCCTTCCACGGCCATGGTATTGAGCTCGGTCGGTCCGGAAAAGCCGTTGGCAAAGTCAACCCAGTACTTTTTCGCCGACTCACCCTTGACCATCGGCTCCCCCGGGGGAAGCAGGATCGCATCCGACGCGTACAGCGCTGCAATGCCTTGGCCGTCGCCCGCTTTGGCGGCCTGGGCCCACTTGGCGTCAGCAGCGCGTACGGCCGCCTTGTCCTCGTCGGACAGGCCGGCGGCGGCGGCATCTGATCCGGCCTTGACCATTCCGGGCTCGGTCTTGGGACGAGGCTGGCAGGCAGCGCACAAGACCAGGAGTGCCGCGAGGCCGAATCGGGTGGACTGAAGCATGAGATCCTCCTTGAATGAGAGTGACGCGATCAGAGGAAGGTGAAAGTAAAAACGGTGGGCCGCCAGGGGCAGGAAGCTGCAAAAGACCTACTGCGGGTGGTGGGACTCCCAGTCGTATCGGCTGCCGGTCCACACGTAGAAAGCGCTCACTGAATCGCGCTTCCCCACCCAGAGAGCGTCGGCGATGAGTCGGGCGTTTGGCCGATCCCGGATCGTCAGGTGGATCGTGGCCTCCTTGCGAAACACATCCCACCCGTCAATCCAGGACAGATCCTGGGGACCGGCCGCGGCGCCGCCGGCCCCGAGAATGGTGACTCGACGGGTACCTCCGTGTACCACCGCAATGCCCACCTTGCCCGTGGCCCGGTGCTCGATGAGCACGGCCGCGTCGCCCACCCCATCCCCATTGAAGTCGCCACTCAGGTATGGCGGGTATTGCAGGGAAAGCGAGATGGCGTAGACGCTGTCCATTCCGGCGCTCGCGGCACTGCGCCAGAGCGAATCGGGCACACCCGTGTCCTGATTGGAGGCGACGTCCCGGGCACACTCGACGATGGCATCGAAGCGGTTCTCCTCTGCCGTCGGCGGCCGCGTAGGCAAAGTATCCTCCTCGTCGTCGCCGCCATCCCAGCGTCCGATCACCAGGCACAGCACGTCACGACGCCGCACGCCAACGTCGGAGCCGTCCGGGCCATCGGCCCCGTACCGCAGATCGGGTCTCCATCCGTGCTGCTTGAACGCCCCGCCCACTGCGTCCACCGGTCCCGCGGAATCCCGGAGTGTGCTGAACGAGCCTCCACCGGTGAGGCGGCAGCCGATGCGCGGCGCTTGCCGAAGGAATCGAAATACCTACCATCTTCGCGGCGAATGTCGAGGGGGAGCGCCTTGCGCACAATGACTGTGGCCGAGTCGCAGGCTGCGCGGACCCCCGGAGGCAGCTCGGCGGGCTGGACCAGCCCGTGAGAGCCGCGGGCAGCGGAGTCCGGAAGCGGGACGGAGTCGACTGGGCGGGACGACACCCCAGCATCGGGCCGTCGCCGTTCGACGGAATCGCGCACGCACCCGAGGATTTGAAGGAGAAGCAGGGCTGTAGCGCAGTAGGAAAGCCTCACCACGAAGGCACAAAGGGTTCTTGTTGTAGTCTGTTGATACTGCTTGTTGTTTTTGTTCAGGGCATCGACCATCACGAACCTAATTGGTCTTCGTGTCCTTCGTGACCTTCGTGCCTTCGTGGTGAAGTAGTTGGGGAACTACGCCGCCCGCTAAGCGCCTAATAGCGGACCGGAAACTCCCGCCTGCACCTCCCCGTAGATCCCGGTGAGACTATTTTCCCCGCGGCCGGCCCCCGGCCAACCTCCACACTAACCCAGCGGCCATGCTCGCGCTCCTGCTGTTTCTTCAGGCTCCCGGCCCAAGCTCCGGCGTCGTCGTGGAAGGGAAGGGCTCACCCACCGCGGAGATTCCCCGTCTGGAGAGTCAAGTCCGGATCGATGGGAAGCTCGACGAGCCGGTCTGGTCCCAGGCTACCCGGCTCACCGGCTTCTGGCAGTACCAGCCGGTGGATGGCCGCCCGGCGGAGGAAGAGACTGAGGTCCTGGTCTGGTACGCGCCGGACGCAATCTACTTCGGCATCATCGCCCACGACCGGAATCCGACCGCCATTCGCGCGACGGTGGCGGACCGGGACAACATCGACAACGACGACTACGTAGTGCTCGACCTCGACACCTTTCACGACCGGCGCCGAGCGTTCTTCTTCGCCGTGAACCCGCTGGGTGTCCAAGCCGACGGGGTGCGCAGTGAGGGAGCCGGCCAGGTCAGCAGCCTCATTCCCGGCAGCACCGACAAGAACCCCGACTTCACCTGGGACTCGAAGGGCCGGATCACCGATCGGGGCTACGAGATCGAGATCCGCATTCCCTTCAGGAGTCTCCGCTACCCGGGAGGCGGTCCCCAGACCTGGGGATTCAACGTCACCCGAGTGGTCAAGCGCACTGGTTATACCGACACCTGGACCGACGTCCGCCGGGCCAACGCCAGCTTCCTGGGGCAGGAGGGGGCCATCGGCGGGCTGCACGACATGCGGCACGGTGTCACCGTCGAGGCGCAGCCGTTCGTGACCGCCACTGCCGATGGCAACCTTGACGGCGTGAGCGGGAAGTTCGTCCGGGAGGACGTGAACCCGGACGCCGGGCTCAATCTGCGGCTCGGTTTCAGCAGCTACGCCCTCGACGCGACGGTCAATCCCGATTTCAGTCAGGTGGAGAGCGACCAGGGCCAGGTGACGGTGAACGAGCGCTTCGCTCTCTTCTTTCCGGAGAAGCGGCCGTTCTTCCTCGAGGGGATCGAGCTCTTCGGCTCGCCCCAGACTCTGGTCTACACCCGCCGCATCGTGAATCCCAAGGCGGGCGCCAAGCTCACCGGCAAGTTCGGCCAGCTCGGCGTGGCGCATCTGACGGCCGTGGATCAGACCGATGCGGGCGATGCCTGGTTCAACATCAGCCGCTTCCGCCGCGACCTGGGCCGCAACTCCATCGCCGGGGTCACCTTCACCAATCGCGACCAGGCAGGCGAGCACAACCGGGTCCTTGCGGGCGACTTTCGCTACGTCTGGAGCCTCTACTACGCCCAGTTCCAGTACGGCCGCTCCTGGACCAGCGACGGCCTCGGCAGCCGGAATGCTCCCATCTGGCAGGCGGAGTACGACCGGACCGGGCGCTCGTGGGGCTTCAACTACCTGCTGAACGGCCAGGGCGCGGGGTTCGATGATCAGGCGGGCTTCGTGAACCGGCTCCGGAGCGGGGCGGTGAACGGACACGCCTTCAATCGGTTCACACTCTATGGAGCCCGCGGAGCACAGCTGGAGAACCTCACTGTGTTCTTCGGCCAGGAACGGACCTGGCTGTATGACCATTTCGGCTTCAAGCCCGGGCTCGAGGGGGACGAGCAGTTCGACGCGACCTTCGAGCTCCGCGGAGGGTGGGCGCTGAACGGCCACGTTCAGAGGGACTTCGTGAATTTCCAGGACAGCAGCTTCGCGGGCTACACCATAGGGAGTGCTGCGGGACCGGCGTACCGGCCGGCAGACGACTTCTCCGGCTTCACCGGGACGGTAAAGGTCACCACGCCCACCTGGCGACAGCTCGACGCGACGGTGTCCTACGGGCGGGGGCGTGGCGCGATCTTTCAGGAGGGAACCACGGCAAGGGGCTGGCAGTTGGTCGGCGGTGTGGATCTCAGGCCTACATCCACAATCCGGATCACCGCGCTCGGCACGGTGTTCCGGCTATTTCGGCTCGACGGCAGCGAGTTCGCCCGCTCCACCATTCCCCGGCTCAAGCTGGAGTACCAGCCCAACCGGGCGCTCTTCTTCCGGGTGATCGGGGAGTACCGCTCGGAGCGCCGGGCCGCGCTCCTCGATCCCGCGAGTGGTGACTCGCTGTTCGTCGGCGGCGCCGCTCAGCCGACGACGGAGTTCAATGGGTTCCGACTCGATCTCCTCGCCTCGTTCGAGCCCACACCGGGAACCGTCGCCTTCCTGGGCTACGGCAGCTCGCTCGAAAGCGACGCGGAGTTCAACTGGTCTCGGCTGGAGCGGGTGAACGACGGGTTCTTCCTGAAGCTGGCCTACCAGGTGAGGCGGTAGGCCAGCATACTATGTCATTCCGAGCGCAGCGAGGAATCCGGCGTCCCGCCGTCCCGCCGTAGCGCCCCTCAAGTGACACGCGGCCACGGCTTTCCTTGCCACCGGTAGCTCACGGAGATGCTGCTGCCGCCCGACCTGGCATCGAACTCCGACTCGACCGCGCCCAACGGATATACCCCGGGCGGCACGCCCGCAGCTCCGAGCCAGCTGTCGTGGGCCGCCTTCCTGACTCCGCGCCCTGGAGCGCCAGGTTGAGGGCCGAGCCCGCCCGGCAGGACCTAGCGGCCAATAGCTGGGGTGGAGGCCGTTGGTCACGGACGGCGTCGCTGCCGAGCCAAAGGACGAGCCGAGGAAGTCCCTGCGATTGGTGCCGCGGCGCAGGCGCAGGCCGCTCAGAGTCAAGGTCAGGGCTCCGGTTAGCGGATCTAGAACAAGGTCAGGAGCAGCTGCCCAGAGATCCAATTGCACTCCGCCGTCGTAGCTGAATAGGCCTCTGACCAAACGGTGAAGTGTGTCTCCGAAAAGACTCGCATGAGTTCTTCTGCTCGCTCACCGCCCTGAGCTTCAATAACCATGTCTACCGCCGCGGCTGTCCCAGCCGTTTCATGAGCCTGGCCATCGACCAACCAACGGCCGGTGCTTTCATAGTATCACCGAGTATTTATTCTACGAGGATAGTCATGAACCACTTAGACGTCCCAGACGGCGGCGATCCTACCGTCTTCGGGCGGCGGCTTGCTCCAACCGACCGCAGGAATTTCCTGAAGTGGTCGGGCACCGCCGCCGCCACCGCGCTGCTTGTTGCCTGCGACCAGTCCCCCACCGAGCCGAAGACCGATCTCTCCCGCACCCAACAACAGGCACAGGCGGAGATTTCCGGCGGAGAGGTAAAGATCGATCTCGGCACCGATCTCGGCATCTTGAATTTCGCGTATGCGCTCGAGCAGCTCGAGGCGGCATTCTACCATAGAGTGGTCGCCGACCTGTACCGGGGCGTCTCGGACAAGGAGGAAGCGATTCTCCGTGACATCAAGAGGCACGAGCTCGTGCACCGAGAGTTCTTCCGGGTCGCGCTCGACGGCGCCAGAATTCCGGCGCTCGCCGTCAGCTTCGGAAGCATCGACTTCGAGTCCCGCGACAGCGTCCTCAGCACGGCCAAAGTCTTCGAGGACACCGGTGTCGGCGCCTACAACGGGGCCGCGCAGTTCCTGCGAAACGGGGACTACCTGGAGGTGGCCGGCAAGATCGTGTCGGTCGAAGCCCGGCATGCCTCCGCGATTCGGGACGTGTTCGGGCGCAACTTTGCGCCGCAGGCCTTTGACCCTGCATTCACTTTCGAGCGGGTGCTTCGGCTCGCCGATCCGTTCATCGCCACCAAGATCACGCTCACCAACAGTCCAACGGCTGGACTGGCGGACCGGACCAGCGCCGGGGAGGAGATGGTATCATGACTATCGATCTGCATCGCCTCTTTGCCGGACTTGATGCGAAGAGCCTGGACCGTCTGTCCACTCGGCGGGAAACGCTGCTCTCGGGCGGGCGCGCCACCGCCGCCTTTGCCGCCAGTGCCGTTCCCGTAGCGATCGCCGCCTCGGTGAAGGACGCTTTTGCCGCCTCGTCCCTGCCGGACGCCGTGGTGAAGGTCCTCAACTTCGCCCTCACGCTCGAGTACCTGGAAGCGTCCTTCTACAATCGCGGAATACGCTCTGGGGTCATACCCTCCGGAAAAGACCTCCGGATCTTCACCACGATTCAAGGCCACGAGAACGCCCACGTCTCGTTTCTCAAACAGACGCTCGGCTCTCAGGCCATCCCGAAGCCGACGTTCGACTTCACCGCCGGCGGCACGCTTCCCAACCCCTTCAGGCATTACGAGGTATTCAAGATCCTGGCCCAGGGCTTCGAGGACACCGGGGTACGCGCCTACAAGGGTCAGCTCCGCGCGCTCAAGCCCTACAATACCTATCTCACGGCGGCCGCGACGATTCACTCGGTGGAGGCCCGACACGCCTCCGAGGTGCGCCGTCTACGGGGAAGTGACGGCTGGATCCCGTTCGAGGATCCTGCGGCGCCCGCACCGATCAAGCCGGTCTACGACGGCGAGGACAATCTGGTTCAGCTCACGGTGAATGTGGGCCAGTTCCAGGGGGATAGATCCGGTACCGAAGCCTTTGATGAGCCACTTACGAAGGCGGAGGTCATGGCGATCGCGGGTCCGTTCATAGTCTGAACGGTTACGCATGCCTCCGGGCGGTCCGGGTCTCAGTGATCCGGGCCGCCTATTCGCCTCTACCAGCCGGAACCGTTCAGGACAGCGCTTTCAACCTGCTGCGGGGGCCAGCATCCGGCCGGCGATCTCTTTCACGATCTTCGCCGCCACCGTCGCGGTCACGCCGGCAACGTCGACGAGCGGGTTGTACTCCACCACATCCGCGCCCACCACCGTCCCGCCGGTATCCTGCACCAGCGTGAGCACGTCTCTCACCGACAAGCCGCCGGGCTCCCGGTGCGACACGCCGGGGGCGTAGGCCGGATCCAGACCGTCGAGATCGATCGAGAGATAGACCTCGCCGTCGAGGATTGGCCGGACACCGGCCTCCCAGGCCCGCATGTCGATCACCTCGACCCCGAACCGGTCCGCCTGGCTTCGCTGGTGGGCATTCATGGTGCGAATACCGATCTGGACCAGGCGGTGGGCGAGGCCCTCCTCCATGATACGAGCGAAGGGACACGCGTGGGAGAAACGGTCGCCCTCGAACCCGTCGTAGAGGTCCGGATGGGCGTCGATGTGGAGAATGGTGAGCGATGGATGGCTCCGGCTCACCGCACGGAGAATGGGATACGTCACGGAATGGTCTCCGCCCAGCGCGAGGGGCCGCCAGCCACCGGCGAGCACTGCGGCAATGCCGGCTTCGATCTGCTCGCGAGCTCCCGCAGTGGGCGACAGCGTGAGATCGCCGGCGTCGCCCAGGGCGGCGGGGCTCGCAAGATCGAGCCCGTTCTCAGTGGACGAATTCCAGTGAGGTGAGTGGAGCGCGGCACGGATGAGCGCCGGCGCCTCGGCCGGACCTCTGAGAAAGGAGGAGCTCGCGTCGTATGGCAGGCCGATGAGACGGGGCGAAGAGGACGCCGGCATGTGCACTTAGCAACCCTTCCGGCTATGGTAGTATCTATCCGAGGGATGCTCCGCTGAGTTTACCCTGAGCCTAGCGATTGGCTCAGGATGAAATGCTCCTGAAACCTCACTTGCCACTTAGCCGTAGCGCCAATTGGCCCCCTCCTAAGGAAACCGGAATGGTATCCCCCAAGGTAGTGTCGTCCTCACTCCTCCTCCCACTCGCTGTGCTGGCTGCCTGTTCCCGATCGACCTCCTCATCTGCTTCAGGAGGCCCGTCGCCGAGTGACAGCAGGTCCACCGCGGCACCGAGGCCCGATCCGCGGGTCGGCCTTCGAGGCGGAAGGACGGATGCTGCCGAAGCGGTGTGGAATCTGCGCGTCGTCTCCAAGACCCCGCCGTCAGAGCAGTTTGTGGATGGCGTCAACTCCGACCTGGCCTTCACTGGCCACTATGCCATCCAGGGCAGCTTCAGCGGGTACCAGGTGTGGGACATCAGTAATCCCAGCCGGCCGGCCCTCGAGACTGCGTACTTCTGTCCCGGGTCGCAGAGCGACGTCTCGGTCTACCACAACCTGCTCTTTGTTTCCGGCGAGAACCTGGCCGCACGCCTCGACTGCGGGACGCAGGGCATCGAGGACACGGTCAGTACCGAGCGGCTGCGGGGCATCCGGATCTTCGATATCAGCGACATCGCCCATCCCAAAAACGTGGGCAACGTGCAGACCTGTCGCGGATCGCATACCCACACGCTGCTGGTGGATCCCAAGGACCGGGACAACGTCTACGTCTACATCTCGGGGCAGGCCCCGGTGCGGTCCCCGACGGAGCTGGCTGGCTGCGTGAGCGCCCCGAAGGATCCGAACTCGGCGCTGTTCCGCATTGAGGTGATCAAGGTCCCGCTGGCCCACCCGGACCAGGCCAGGATTGTGAGCTCGCCCCGGATCTTCAACGACCTGGTGGCGCCGCCGAAGCACGGCGACACGCCGGAGGACAGCCTTGCCGCCATCAAAGAGGTGGCCGATGCCAAGGCGGCCGGTGGATTCACCGGCATGTTCCACGGGAAGGAAGAGGTCGTACATCCGCAGTGGGTGGCGCAGTTGCTGGACAGCATCGTGAAGGCCCGGCAGGGAACCGGCGCCCCCACCGCCGCCGACAGCGCGACATTGCGGCAAGCGCTACCCGGGATCATCGAGGGGGCCATGAAGGCTCGACAAGCCCAGATGCCGGACTCCAATGCCGGTCCTACCCAGTGCCACGATATCACCGTCTACCCGGCGATCGGCCTGGCCGGCGGCGCCTGCGCGGGCTACGGCCTCCTGCTCGACATCCGGGATCCGACCCGCCCGGTCCGCATCGCTGCGGCGTCCGATTCGAACTTCTCCTACTGGCACTCGGCGACGTTCAACAACGACGGTACCAAAATCCTCTACTCCGATGAATGGGGTGGGGGAGTCCAGCCGAAGTGCCGAAAGACCGACAAGCCCGAGTGGGGTGCGGACGCCATCTTCACCCTGGCCGACCGGAAGAACCTGCAGTTCCAGAGCTACTACAAGCTGCCCGTGGTGCAGACGCCCGAGGAGAACTGTGTGGCCCATAACGGGTCGCTGATCCCGATACCGGGACGGGACGTCATGGTGCAGGCGTGGTATCAGGGGGGTCTCTCGGTCTTCGACTGGACCGATCCCAAGCACCCGAAGGAGATCGCCTACTTCGACCGCGGCCCGCTGGACCCGACCAAACTCGAGCTGGGAGGATACTGGTCCACCTACTGGTACAACGGCGTCATCGTCGGGTCGGAGATCACCCGCGGGCTCGACATCTTCGAGCTCAAGCCGAGTGGATTCATCACGCAGAACGAGATCGACGCGGCCAAGTCGGTGCACCTGGACTACTTCAATACCCAGGGGCAGGTCAAGTTCACCTGGCCGAAGACGTACTCACTGGCACGGGCGTATCTGGATCAACTGGAGCGGTCGAACGGGATGGATGTGGGAAAGATCACGGCGGCACGCGAGGAGCTTGCCCGAGCGGAGAAGGCGCCAGGCACGAAGCAGCAGGAGGCGCTGACGCGTTTGGTCTCGCGGTTGGAGGCGGACGTGGCCGGGGCAGGGGATACTGCGAAGGTGCGCATGCTGGCCCAGGCGGTAAGAGGGCTTACCGCCGACCTTGGACTGGCGCACCGGTGACCTGAAAGTTCCCGATCTCTCCCTCGGAGACGATCAGACTCTTGGAGCGGTGGTCCAGCGCGGCGTACTCGTCTCCCCAGGCCCGAAGAAACGCGGCCCACGCCTCCGCGCTGTTCCACCGGTCGATGGTGAGGAATGTGTTGGGGTGGGTCGCCGAGTGGAGCAGCTCGGTGCCGAGGAAGCCGGTCTCGC
>JBBQXQ010000107.1:0-10994 GCA_038209515.1 Gemmatimonadales bacterium | reverse complement strand
ACCATGAGGGTGCCCATGGCGAAGACGGCCAGGGAGAAGAAGTACAGGTTACCAAGGGCGACCGCCGCCAGGGCCTGCGCCGAGATGTGGCCGACCATGATGGTGTCGACCACTCCCATCGCCATCATCCCCACCTGAACCGTGACCACGGGCACCGCCAAGCGCAGCATGGGCCGAAGCTCGGCCCGCCGGGGGAGCAGCCCGGCCACACGTGCTGCGGCCACTACTCAGGCTTTCAGGGTCGAGACGGAATCGCTGTCGGTCCGGCGCGGCTGGGCCAGGAGTCGCTCGGCAAAGTCCAGCCGCTCCGCGAGCTCGGCGACCTCGGATCGAAGCGCCGACAGCTCGTCCAGCACCTCTTCCGCCAGTTCGGACGGGTGCCGAGCCGGCTCCTCAGGGTCCCACTTGGAGACCAGGCGACCTTCGGCATCCCGAAACGACCCCCCGGAGACCAGGATCAGATCATAGAGATACCAGAGCCCAGCTCCTCCAAGGGTGCAGAGCATGAGCAAGCCGGTACCAGTCTTCCCTACGTAGAAGCGGTGGGCCCCGAAGGGCCCCAACACGGCCGCCAAGGCGAGCGCCACGCCACGTGATTTCTCGGAGGGACCGCTGGGGACTACCAAGGATGGGGTCATCTGATTCAGGTTAGGTGCCCCAATATCCCTGCTTCCCGCATTCGTGTCCACCGTCACCTACCAAGCTGGCTTCTCGGTCGATATTCAGGCCATTGTCGGGTGAACCCAGCCACAGGAAGGAGCCGAATCATGGCCAGGAAAAGCGATGAGGGTGTGCCTGCCCTGCAGAACGACGAAGTGACGGGAATGACCGAGGAAAAGCAGGAGGAGATCGTGCGGCGCAGCGGCCGAGCCAGCCGGAAGGATGCGGCGAAGGAGTTCTATGAGGAGGGAGGCGAACAGGCGCGCAAGACACCCGCACCGGGGCGGGATTCGGAACAGTAGCACGCGCCCGGCAGGACTCGAACCTGCGACCCACAGCTTAGAAGGCTGTTGCTCTATCCAACTGAGCTACGGGCGCCGACGTTTGCCTGGAGGAACTTAGCGGAGAGGTAAGGGGCAAAGTAGACCGCATGCCAGATCCTCGAGTCGAGGCCGAGGATGGGTCGTCCCAGGGCCCATGCCTAGCTTTTCTTGCGGGGACATAGGATACTAGCAACACCCCCACCAACTCGGCTGGACATACGCAAGGTGTCCCATCCTGAGGATCAAATGAAACGCTTGTCCCCCAAACTCTATATGGTTCGGGTCACTCTGTCTGAGTACTTCGAGCTGTTCATGACGACCATCGGCGTGTTGATGGCGATCATGATCACGGTGAGCGAGCTGTCGCGCGGCCAGCAGGGCCTGGCGCTCACCTTTCTGATCTGGCTCCAAGGCTTGATCCTCTGGGCCGTTCACCGCCACTGCAGGCTCCGCAGCCGGGCCCTCGTCCAAAAGATGCGCCTCATGATGCAGGATCGGGTGAACAACCGCCTCACGGTCTGGCTCAACCTCACCGATGTGCAAGCCCGGGTCGCCTCCGACGCTGGTCGCGAGGAGCGGGAGGCCGTGTCGCTCGCCGCCTCGCGCGCCGTGTCGCTGGAGCTCGAGAAACTGTCCTACGAGTCGCTCCGCACCTGGGAGCGGCGTCACGCCCGATTCCTCTCTTCCCAGCCGCTGTGACCGAAGCCCTGCCGGGGCCTGGAAGGGCCCCGGATGGGGTTAAATAGCGTCGAAGACTAGGGAGTACTGGGTTGCGACCTTGGCTTGGGGCCCCCGCTCTCGAGCTACGGCGTTAAGGCTTCTTTTGTGGAGCGTCAGCCGGGTTGACGTAGGTCATCGCAAACGGACCTCTGGCGCTCACCGCGACGATAGTCGCGCCCTGCGCGCTGCCGAAGTGGTGCATGTTCGCCGGCACCGACCCCTTATCGCCCTTCTTCATGGGCTTGGCCTTCGTGAGGTCGAACGTATCGCCCATTCCCACCAGGAACGTGCCCTCCTTGACCTCGACGACTTCATCCGTGGGGTGAAAATGGGGCGGGATCTTGTATCCATTGGGCATGGAAAGCTCGACGAGAAAGAGCTCCGCCTTGCTCGGATCACCGCTGACAACCGCCATCTTTGCGCCCGCAGGGAATACCGCAGGCGCGGGGCCCCACTGCAGGCTCTCCTTTGTGGTGGTATCGACAACGACCGCGGCGGTCATGCTGTCCTTCGTCGACTCGACAGTGCCGCTTTCAGGCTTCGGTTTACCGCACCCCGTAGCAGTCGTTGCCAGCGCGAGAACCCGCGAGCGTAATCCACAGTGTGGTCGTCATACGGCCTCCTCAGCCCTTAGTGAGTGGTACCGGCTCACGCCATCGGGGCGCCGGGATTCGAACCCGGGACCTCCTGCTCCCAAAGCAGGCGCGCTACCGGACTGCGCCACACCCCGCTGTAACTCCGTGCATGAACTTAGCTGCGGACCCCATCCAGCACGACGGTCAACATAGTCGCCCCGTCGGGCGGCCGGTAGCAACGCATCCCCCTCTTCCGCCCTTTCCGAACCGGCTCCATTATCGACAGCACAGCTGACATCCGTTGTCCTGTGGTAGGTTGATCTACGGAGGCATCATTGGCACGCCTGACGCCGCTCGCCCCCTCACCCGCCCTGATCATCGCCGCCTTGGTTTCGGCCTGCGGAGGGGATGGGGGCGGTGATATCCAGGAGCCCAGGCCGGTCACCGCGGTCACCGTGACCGCCCCGAACACCTCGATTGAGGTCGGGCAGACGGTGCAGCTCACAGCCGCGGCGCAGGACGCGGGCGGCACAGCGGTCGAGGGCCACACCTTTGACTGGAGCACCGCGGATGCAGCCGTGGCCTCGGTGTCCCAGGCCGGGCTCGTCACTGGTCTGAACGCGGGTCAGGTCGAGATCCGGGCAGTCACCGAAGGAGTCACCGGCAGCATCACGATCGCGGTCGCGGCCGTTCCGCCCGTTGGTCCGATTGTCCTGGGACTTCAACCGATCGCGTCGGGACTCGACTTCCCGCTCTACCTGACCTCGCCGCCGGGCGACGACCGACTGTTCGTCGTGGAGAAGGCCGGCGCGATCCGCGTGATCAAAGGTGGCACGGTCCTGCCCTCGCCCTTCCTCGATCTGACAGCGAAGGTGGTGAGCGATGGCGGCGAGCAGGGCCTGCTCGGCCTTGCCTTTGCTCCCGACTACGCCTCCAGCGGGCGGTTCTTTGTCCACTATAACGATGTCTCGCGCGACAACCGCGTGTCTGTCATTCGGGTCTCCAGCGACCCAGACCGCGCCGATCCGGCGAGCGAGTCATCCGTGCTTGCGGTTCCGCAGCCGGGTGTCGCCCATAATGGCGGCCAGCTTCTCTTCGGACCGGACGGCTTTCTCTACATTGGCTTGGGCGACGGCGACGATAACGATCATGGACACGGTCAGTCGCTGAGAGATCTGTTCGGCTCGATCCTGCGGATCGACGTCTCCTCGGCAGCTCCCTACGCGGTGCCGCCCGACAATCCGTTCGTGGGAGTCACCGGCGACCGCCCCGAGGTCTGGAGTTACGGATTCCGCAACCCATGGCGCTTCAGCTTCGACCGGGGGACCGGAGATCTCTATATCGGAGACGTGGGGGAGAGCCGATGGGAGGAAGTGGATCAGGCGAGTGCCGCAGACGGCGCCGGCCGGGGGGTCAACTACGGTTGGAGCCTGATGGAAGGGCGACATTGCTTCCGGGGTGAACAATGCGATGAGACAGGGCTCACCCCGCCGGTAGTGGAGTACGCCCACTCCGACGGGTGTGCCGTCACCAGCGGTTACGTCTACCGGGGTGCCGCGATTCCTGCACTCCAGGGAACGTATTTCTACGCGGATTACTGCCTTGGCTGGGTGCGAAGCTTCCGGATGGAAGGGGGTCTGGTGGTGGAGCAGACCGACTGGCCCACGCTACGGCCAGGAGGTCAAGTGACGAGCTTCGGGGAAGATGTCGCGGGCGAGCTCTACCTGCTCACCGAGCAGGGCGACGTATTCAAGATCGTCCCGCGGTGATGGCCGAAAAGAGGCTATCCTAGGGGTTACCCTCCGCCGAAGCGCCCAGCAACGCTCAAGCTCTGGGCCAGCGCTCTCAATGCGCGCCCGCGGTGGCTCACCGCATCCTTCTCCACGGCGGTCGACTCGCCGAAGGTCTTACCCAGCTCGTCACTGAAGAAGAGCGGGTCGTACCCGAACCCCTCGGTCCCACGAGGCTTCTCCAGTATCCGGCCGGCACAATCGCCCTGGCAGACTGTGGGCACGTCACCGGCCGCCTTCAGAAACACGATGACGCAGCGATATCGGGCCAGCCGCTGGGATTCCGGCGCGCCGGCCAGGCGCCGGAGCAGCTCGGCGTTATTGGCGGCGTCCACGTCGGTGGCGCTGCCGGATGCCCCGCTCCACCGTTTCGACCGGACCCCGGGCTCCCCACCGAGCGCGAAGACCTCCAGACCGGAGTCGTCGGCGAAGGTCGGCAGGGAGCTCAGGCGGGCGAAGTACTCGGCCTTCCGCCGAGCGTTGACCTCGAAGCTGTCGGCCAGCTCGAGTGCGTCGCCATCGGAGGTTTCCCGCAGCCAGATATCGTCGGGGAACACGATCTCCAGCCCGCTCGCTCCCAGGATGCGGCGGATCTCCCGCTGCTTCCCGAGGTTTCGTGTGGCCGCGAGTAGCTTCACCAGCCGAGCACCCGTCGTTGGGCCCGAAAAAGCTCGGTAATGCCCCGTTCGGCCGAATCCAGCATCGTCTCGAGCTGTCCTCTGGTGAAGGTGGCGTGCTCGCCGGTCCCCTGGACTTCCACAAACTCGGCCGGCTCGACCATCACGATATTCGAATCCACACCGGCGTCCTTGTCCTCGGCATAGGCGAGATCGAGGCGAACCTCGCCTTCGACCACGCCCACCGATACGGCGGCAACCAGCTGGCCAAAGGGGGAGGGCTGCCCGGTACGCTCGGCCAGCCAGGCGCAAGCATCCGCGAGAGCGACGCAGCCGCCGGTGATGCCTGCTGTCCGCGTGCCCCCATCCGCCTGGAGCACATCGCAGTCGATCCGGACGGTGAATTCGCCGAACGCCATGGTGGCCATGGCTGCCCGCAAGGAGCGCCCGATCAGCCGCTGGATCTCCTGCGTGCGGCCACCGGGTCCGTTCCGCTCTCGTGAGGTCCGCTCCACGGTGGCGCGAGGAAGCATGGCGTACTCGGCGGTGACCCATCCCTCGCCGCTGCCTTTCTTGAACCCCGGAACCCCCGGCTCGACGCTCGCGGTGCAGTGCACCAGGGTGCCGCCCATTCGGATCAGGCAGGAGCCCTCCGCGTAGGGGTTGGCCCGGCGCTCGAGCACCAGAGGTCTCAGCTGATCGTTGGGCCGGCCGTCAGGACGTGGCACGGAGACGCTCCACAATGGATGAAGTCGAAAAGCCGCGGACCAGCGGCACGCGGACAACCCGCCCGCCGCGGGACTCGACGAGGTCGGCACCGACGATCGCGTCCCGCGAATAGTCCGCACCCTTGACCAGGACATCCGGCTGAAGCCGGGTGATAAGCTCGAGTGGGGTGTCCTCATCGAAGAGGACCACGCAGTCCACCGCGGCCAATCCGGCGAGCACCCGGGCCCTGGCGGCTTCGGGCGTCACCGGCCGGTCGGCGCCTTTGCCCAGCCGGCGAACCGAGCCGTCACTATTCAACCCCACGATCAGCGCGGCGCCTTCCCGCCGAGCGGCTTCCAGCAGCTCCACATGTCCCGGGTGCAGTAAATCGAAGACCCCGTTGGTGAAGACGATGGGTCCATGCTCGCGGGCTCGCCAGCCGAGCGCGTCGGCCAACGCACGAACCTTCACGGCGGTGTCGATCATTCGGAGGAGGCCGCCCTGGATCCGAAGAGGAGCTTGAGGGCTGGAGGAGCCACGAAGGTGGTGACCATGACCATGAGGAGGACGGCACCGAACACCGCCTCGTTGAGAACTCCGGCACGCCGCCCAATATCGGCGAAGATGAGACCGACCTCGCCGCGAGGCACCATCCCCACACCCACGACAAGGCGCCGAAACCGGGCCCAGGGCGCGGCCCACCCGGCCGCGATCTTGCCGACGATCGCGAGCACGATGAGCGCCGCGGCAACGCCGAGGAGAGCGGCGCTTCCTTCCTGGGTCGGATCCAGGAGGCGGAGATTGACGGACGCGCCGACGCTCACGAAAAAGACAGGCGTGAAGATCGACGCCACCGGACGGATCTCCCGCTCGATGGTGTCGAACTGGTTGGTGCCGGAGAGGATGATGCCCGCGGCGAACGCGCCGATGATGAGGGCCGAACCAGCCAGTGCGGCGACAGCCGACAACCCGAGGGCAAACGCGAAGGCGAATACCAGGAGGACATAGCGAACCCGCATACGGACCACCAGATCGAATAGGCGGGGTACCGCGAATCTCCCCACCAGCACGGCGACGACGAGGAATCCCACAGCGACGGCAGAGACTCGAAGGACTCCGAGTGCCGATACCGAGGCGCCGGCCGCCATCCCGGACACGATGGTCAGAATCACCAGGCCGATGACATCATCGATGACCGCCGCCCCGATGATAATCTTGGCCTCCTGGGTATTCATCCGGCCAAGATCCGACAGGACCCGTGCGGTAATGCCGACCGAGGTTGCCGTCAGGGTGGCTCCCACGAAGATCGCCGCGGTAGTAAGGTCGGTGGTCCCGCCCGATGCGGCGTGCGGCACGTACGCCCAGTATGCAAAGCCCAGGGCAAACGGCAAGATGACCCCCACAGTCGCGACCGAGAGCGAGGCGGTGCCGACGCGGAACATCTCTCGCAGATCCGTCTCCAGCCCGATCTCGAATAGCAGCAGCACCACACCGAGCTCGGCAAATACGTGGACCACCTCGGCAGCGGTTCCGCCGGCAGGCACGATGCCGAGCACGCTTCCGCCCAGAAGCACGCCGGCCACCAGCTCCCCCAGGACGGCGGGTTGCCCGATGCGCTCGGCCAACTCGCCCAGGAGCTTGGCGGCCACGAGCATCGTCGCGAGCACGAGGAACAGAGAAGGGATGGAGGCGTGTTCCACGGACCTAAAGCGCTTCCTCGGTCCGTGGACGCAGGACGAACGTGTGCTTGAAGAGGGGAAGGTCGACCTCTTCCGTGTATTCGGTGGTGATGATAATCCGGTTGGGGTGCCCGCCTCGAGTGATCTTGAAGCGTGGCGAACCCTCGGGGAGAAGCGAATCGGCCTGGCCGATCAGGCGGCGCTGGATGACGTCATCGTTAAGGCTGGGAGCGAGCCGGGCCTGTGTTCGCATCGCATCGAGCAGTTGATAGTAGCGGAAGTAGACCTGGCCGATGTTGAAGCCGTAGTACAACGCCGCGGCGAACAGCACGAGCGACACCACACATCCCAGCCTGCCAGCGCCGCTCCGCGACTTTCGCCAGAGGGTCACCATTGTGATTGGGCGCCATCCACAATGTTGACCACCAGATCATCCAGGGCCTTTCTGCGTCCCTCGGCTTCCTGGCCGGAGTCGTAATCTCCTCGTACAACCAGACCGTTCCGCTGCCAGAGCGCCTTCCCCTGCTTCTGATCGAGGATCTCCACCGAGACGGTGATCTGGACCTCCCGGCGAGTGACCGTCACCCGGCTGCTATCACCTCCGGTGTACGCGACTGGAAGATCCGGCTCGTACCTGGTGATGGAGCCCCGCACCACCGCATCCGCCTGTGTCTCGGCTGACTGGCGCAGTCCAAGCCGGCGTTCGACCGCCTCCCGCACCGCGCGCGAGATTTCCTGGGTGAGCGTCGGCTCGGGCGTCTGATTATCGAAGGGGAGCACGGCCACCGTCTTGATTGAGGGCGGCAGCCCGCCCCCGGCAAAGCCATACAGGCAGCCCCCGAGAGCGAGGGCGCTAAGGCTTGCGAGGCAACCAAAGATCAGGCGCAAAGGAGGCCCGCTTCGTCGAGAGAAAGGTCAGGTCGAGTTGTGCCGGCGCACTCGGAACCGTGAGCCGAGCCTTCAGCGGGGTTCCATCGGGGTCGACCTGGGTTTCGGCCCGCCCAACCAACTTTCCATTCTGTCGGACCACGGCCACAAAACGCACGGGGTTTCCGAGCGTTCGGGCATACTCGATGGTGTCGGACGATCCGGCGTATTGCCACGCCGTGGTTGGCCCCCTGGTGAGACCTCGGAGCGTCGCGCCTTCGGGAGGCATGCGGGCGACGCCGAACATAGCCCACATCAGCGGGTAGTTAGGGACCATTTTCGCAATCGCATCCGGGGGCTCGGTCCAGAGCGCGCGGTCCCCGATGACGACGGCAGAGGCCGCTCCACTCCCGAACGGACCCGCCACGTCGAACCGCAGGGAGTCGGGCGGCGCAACCCGAGCGCTGCCCCGCCCGCCCGCGCTGGCGCGCTCGTCTTTGAACAGCCATTTGAATCGGTGCAGCAGGTGATCTGACGGGACCGTGGAGGCCACCCACTCGGTCACCTGCCCCTTAGAGACGGGCTTGGCCGCCGCGGGAAGTACTGCACCGGGCGCGCTCCGGCACCCCACTCCTACCAGGCCAAGATAGGCCAGGAGGACTGGGCGGTCAAGTCCAAAACATTGTCCCATCAGTAGTTATAGCCAAAGAAGAAATGCACGAAGCGGGGCGACTTCTGGTCAGAGCTCAGGCTGTACCCCTGATATCCCCGGTCGGTGAACCGCCGGCCGACATCGAGCCGCAATACCGCGAGAGGCCCCAGCGCAAGCCGAAAGCTGATGCCATAGCTGCCCAGGAGGGCCCGGTCGGAGTCGGAGTGCAATAGCGCCTTGCCGACGTCGGCGAAGAGCCCTCCCTGGATCTCCGGGAACGTGATGTCTCCAAACGGAGTTCCCAGCGTCAAGTGAGTCAGCAGAGGGAAGCGGAGCTCCTGGTTCAACATGTACGCTCGGGTACCCACGATGTAGCCGAATTCCGGATAGCCGCGCACTCCAAGGGTGCCGCCGATGTTGATCCGGCGCGGACGGTCGCCGCCGCTGTAGAAGCCGAACGCCCGTACCGCGTAGGTGCTATGCTGCCCCAGCCTTAAATAGCGACGCCAATCGCCGCTGAGGAGATAACTATCGAACCGACTGTTGGTAAAGTCGCTGGAGATGCCGGCGGTGAAGCTGAGCCGCTGGCCGTCGATCGGGCCCGAGGGGATCCAGAGCGAATTGTCGCGCACGAAGCTCAGGTAGTGCGAGGCGATCCACCCGACCCGCCGAGGCTGATCGACGGCCAGGGTGAAGTCCACCCTGTCGGAGTGCTCGACCACCACCGTTCCCTCCACCCGGCTGAACCGGCTCAGGGGATAACGAAGCAGCCCGATGGCGCCTGCGGCTGTCTCCTCATACGCGACCACGAGGTCGCCCTCGAAGTTCCGGCTCCGGGTGCGGAACGCTCCCAAGCCCCAGTTGAGCCGCCGCTCCCGATTGATGTAGATGGCGCTCGCGCTGATGTTGTCGAGGATGCTGCCCAACCGCCTTCCCTGGAACGAGCCCAGAGAACCGAAGAGGAGGTTGTCACCGAGCAGGTCGCTCATGACGAACGCGACGCCTTGAGCACCACCGTAGCCAGGAACGAAGACCGCTTCGCCAGCCGCGACGTCAAGTGTCAGCCGCCGGCGATACGGTTGCCCGCTGGTTATTCCAATTGCCGTGTCGCTGCCAGTGGTCCAGGCCCACTGTCCCGGCGGGGGACCGGACTCGAGGGTGAACCGGTCCTCGTGCGCTGCCGAGTCCAGGGGATACCGGTACAGGTTCCAGCTCAGATCGTGAAAACCACCCATCAGCAGTCCGCCGCTGTCGGGGAGGGCAATCGCGTCGAACGCCCCGCTCCATGCCGAGGTCTCCCGTCTTCCCTGCCCCAGGGTGTCCATGGAGAAGACGTTCAGGACACCGTCCCGGTTGGAAGTGAAGTAGATCCGCCCGTCGGGTCCCCACGACGGGGTCTCGTCAACCCAGTCACCCTGGGTCAGCTGGGTAACACTCCCGGATGAAAGGTCGAGCATGGACAGGTTCACCGCCCCACCGAGCCCCCCGGACGTGCGGTCCGAGGCGAACACGAGACGTCGCCCATCGGGACTCGGACTGGGATCGAGATCCTGAAAGCGGTCGCGGGTCAGCGGCTCGAGGGTGCCCTCGGGGAGACGCACCCGGTAAAGATCGGAGACGCCACTCTCGGAAAGTCCGCTGAACACGATGCTCCGGCCGTCGGCCATCCACATCGGAGAGAGGATCGAAACCAGCCGATCGAACTGGTAGCGGCCGGCCATCTTGGCGCGCTTCAGATCCCAGATCGCGAGCGCGTCACGGTCGCCGTAGCGGGTGGCGAACAGCAGATAGCCGGGTCGCGACGCATCCATTCGGGAATCGAAGGAGTGGAATGATTCGAGATCGGCCGAGCGACCTGCAGTCACGATTGTGCGGGGGCGACCGCCGTCCACCTGCTTGCCATAGATCGTGACATACCCGTTCGCCGGGGAGAGATAGATCACTTCACCCGAGCGCCCGCCGGTGGTGTCCGGTAGATAGGCAGGTTTGATGGCGAGACGGGTGATCTCCCGACCCAGCACTACCAGTGGAGCAAGGCTATCCACCGACGGGTAGAAGTCCCGCCGCATCGCCAGCTGGAACTCTTCGCTCAGCTGATCGAGCGTTCGCCCATAGGTCGCCAGTATGGCGTCTTCGAAGGTGTCGTACCGGTTCAACTCCTTGTACATGGAGGCGACGCGCCAGTCGCCATAGGTGTCAGCGAGCCAGCGATGAATTCGCCCGCCGAGCGGATACACGATGCCACCCGTCACATAGGTAAGCTGCCGAAGGGATGGCAGTTTCCCGGTAAAGGTGAGGTCGCGGAGCACCATGTAGTCCCGCGCGTCCTCACCCCCAGACCACAGCTCCGCGAGGCCCTCGCTCCACCAGAGTGGGAAGCTGAAGCGTCCCGATCGTGGTGCC
>JBBQXQ010000106.1:0-11067 GCA_038209515.1 Gemmatimonadales bacterium | reverse complement strand
GGCAGGAGGGCCTACGCGCTGGCTGGATATCCAAGGCGACCCGCGTAACCACTACATCGCCCGAATGGACTGGGCGGCCAATTCAAACCAGGTGGTCCTCCAGCGGCTCAACCGGCTGCAGAATACGAACGAGGTGATACTGGGCGATGCGCGAAGTGGCGGGGTACGCACCATCCTGACCGAGCGCGACAGCACCTGGGTCGATGTGGCCGATGACCTCGTGTGGCTCAATGGTGGGAAGAGCTTTCTCTGGGTCAGCGAGCGGGACGGATGGAATCATGTGTACCTGGTGTCCCGCGACGGGAGATCAGCCCGCTTGGTCACTCGGGGGGCGTATGACGTTGCCAAGGTCCTGGGTGCGGACGAGAAGTCGGGTTGGCTCTACTACGTTGCCTCACCGGACCAGCCTTCCCAGCGCTATTTGTTTCGCATCCGCCTCGACGGCAAAGGGGCTCCCCAGCGGCTCTCGCCGCAGGCCGAATCCGGCACCCATGTCTACGACCGGGCACCAAACTTTCGCTACGCGCTCGAGACCTACTCCAGCTTCGGTAAACCCCCGGTCATCCGCGTCGTGCGCCTGCCCAGTCATGAGACCATTCGCACCCTGGTCGATAACGCCGTGCTCCGGAACCGCGTTGCCGCGCTGCGCAAGGGGACGGTCGACTTCTTCACGATAGCGGCGGAGGATGGCTCGAGAATGCCGGCCTACCTGATGAAGCCGGCCGATTTCGACTCGACCCGGAAGTACCCGCTTCTCTTCCACGTCTATGGCGGGCCGGGGAATTCGACCGTGAATGACGCCTGGGGCGGCTACTACCTCTGGCACCTGATGCTCACCCAGCACGGCTTCCTCGTGGCCAGTGTCGACAACCACGGAACGCCGGCGCCACTCGGCCGTCGCTGGCGCAAGTCCATCTACGGGCAGCTCGGCGTCATCGAGACCCGGGACCAGGCGACCGCCGCACGAACGTTGAGCGAGCGAGCATACGTGGACCGGGACCGGATCGGCATCTGGGGCTGGAGCTATGGCGGTTTCATGAGCCTCAACAGCCTGTTTCAGCACGCCGACATCTTCAGAACGGGAGTGGCGGTGTCGCCGGTGACCCACTGGGCGCTCTACGACAACGTGTACACCGAGCGCTTCAATGGGCTGCCCAGCGAGAACAAGGCAGGATACGATCGCGGGTCGCCGCTGACCTACGTGAAAGGGTTCCGGGGGAATCTGCTCTTGATCCACGGCGGCGGGGACGACAACGTGCATTTTCAGAACAGCGAGATGCTGATCAACGCGCTCGTCGCAGCAAACAAGCCGTTCACCATGATGGAATACCCGAACCGGACGCACTGTATCTGCCAGGGGCGGAACACCCAGGCGCATCTCTTCGAGCTGATCACGCGCTATCTCGATCAGAACCTCAAGGCGGCTCCTGCGTCCTCCACGCCTTCGGCTCGCGCCGCAGCCGGTGGCCGCTAAAGCGGAATCAGGTCATCCACCTCCCGCCTCGATGCCCGCGAATGCAGGGCAGTCAATCGTGATTTGAACTCGCTTGCCACCGGCTTCTTTACCGCTGATCTCCAACCTGCCTCCGGGCCCGCTCGGCAGGATGGTCACGCTCCCCTCGCCGCTGTTCTTCCCCTTACCCCCCGTTTCGATGCGGTGCGAACCGGAGCCCGTCTCCAGGGAAAGTGAGAGTTGATCCGGGCTTCCGTCCTTGGGCCGCCAGAGCGTCAGGTTGAGCTGCTTGAGTGATTTCCCCCCGCCGGCGTACTGCACCGTCCACAATGAGGCCGATACGTCATGGATCGAGGCCTCGGGCTCGTAGCGGCAGCTCCCTGTCCCGCTCCCACGGTAGCTCTTGCCGCCGATCCGGGCGGTCACGGTGATGGCCACACTTTCCGCCGGGACGGCCGGGCGTTTCCGCTGAGCGGCGGCCTCCCGCACGGATGCGGAAAGCAGAACCAGCACCACCATGACAGCAATTCGATCCATAGAGGCCTCCTGAATGGTCCGATACGCGAGCCAACCTCATGGCGAGGTACGCCCGCCGAGCCTAGATTATGATTTCCTGCCGCAGGAGAGTCCAGATGACCTATGAGGACATCATTGCCCTGCTTGGCTATGCCGGGGGTCACGAACAGGTCGTCCGCATCACCACGACTGATCGAACTGAAGTAGTTGGAGTTCCCCTGAGCCTGGACACCCACGTCACCGCTCACGAGGTCTACCTCAGGCCGGCAGGCAGTGATGACACCGAGATAGCGGTCTCCCTGGCGGCTATCGCGGTGGTGGAGTTGGTCTAGCGTCCTCCCATGGCTGCTCCCCTTAAATATGGTCGTTGCGTTGTGAAACAACGAGAGGTCTCCGCCCGTACATAGTGAGCCGACCCAGCCTGGTGCCTCTTTCCCGGGGCTCCCCGCTCGGCTTTCAAGGGCTGGCCTTATGAGGACAAACCCGGAATGGATATAGAAGGCGTACTCGCCATTACGTTGATCTTTGGAGGAGGAACCCTCTTTCTCCTCTCCATTAGTCCAGTGGGAAGAGCCCTGGCCGACCGTCTGCGTGGCCATGCGCCGCCGGCCCAGGATCCCGAGCTCCTGGCGGAGGTCGATGCTCTCCGGCAGGAGGTAGCGGAGCTCCACGAGCGGGTTGATTTCGCCGAGCGGGTCCTGCTGAACAGCCCTGATCGCAAGGAGCTGGGGAAGGGAGAAAGCGCCAGATGATGACGATGGCTCAGGGGCCGGTTCCTCCAACGCCGCCGCAGGTTCCGTTCGATCCGAACCTGATCTTCATGAATCACGGTGGTCCCCCGATGGTGCTGTTGATCGTGATCGCCGCCCTCACCGCCGCCGTCATCATCCTGTGGCCGATAATGCGAGCGTTCGGCCGACGGCTGGAGGGCAGGGGAGGTGGGGATCCCGCTTTGCGGTCGGATGTAGAGCAGCTCCATACCCGGCTGGGCGAGGTCGACGCGCTTCAGGCTCGGGTGGCCGAATTGGAGGAGCGGGTCGACTTCACCGAGCGTCTGCTGGCGCAGAACCGAGAGCCCGATCGGCTTCAACGCTGAGGAGGGAAGCACCAATGCCGGATCTGGGAGCCGGTGTAGTGATCGCGATCGTCGTGTTCTGTCTCGGCATGGCCAGAATCCTTCGTGGCCCGGTCGGCGAGGCGATGGCCGACCGCCTTCGCCATGGACAGCGGAGCCGAACTGATGCCACGCTCATGGCCGAAGTAGAAGAGCTGAAGACGCGATTGGCCGAGGTGGAGGAGCGATTAGATTTCGCCGAGCGACTCCTGGCCGCCGGCCGAGAGGTAGACCAGCTGCACGGAGGAGCTCGTCAATGATCACCCGAGAGGACATCCAGTCGTTTCTCGATCGGCTCGATGGCGGCAGCCTGGCGGTGACGGAGATCGAGCCCAACCTCTGGCTCGCCCGGACTCCCGACGACGCCGAGGTGGTGGTTCACTACGCGCCGCCGGTCGTCATTCTTCGCGTACGAGTCATGGAGTTGCCGGCCAGCGAGCCCCGTCGGGGGGAGCTCTTCCGGCAGCTGCTGGAGTACAACGCGAGGGAGCTGGTCCACGGCTCCTATGGCCTGGAGGGCGACCACGTGGTGCTCACCGATACGCTGGAGCTGGAGAACCTGGACTACAGCGAGTTCGAGGCGAGCTTCGACTCGATCACGCTGGCGCTGGCTTCGCATCTTGGCGCACTCGCGCCCTACCGCGAAAGGTGAAGCGTCATGGGACTCTTTGACCGTCTCTCCACCATGCTGCGGTCGAACATCAATGATCTCATCTCCCGGGCGGAAAACCCGGAGAAGATGCTGAATCAGCTGATCCTGGACATGAAGACCCAGCTGGCCAAGGCCAAGCAGCAGGTGGCCTCTGCCATTGCCGATGAGAAGAAGCTCCAGTCCGACGTCGAGGCCATGAAGAAGCAGGCCGATGACTGGGAGCGCAGGGCCATGATGGCGGTGCAGGAAGGCCGTGATGACCTGGCCAAGCAGGCGCTGGGCCGGTACAACGAGCAGCTTCAGGGAGCCCAGCAGCTGCAGGAGACCTGGCTTCGTCTCAAGGCGGAAACCGACCAGCTCAAGCTTTCGCTACGGCAGCTGAACGACAAGATCGAAGAAGCCAAGCGCAAGAAGAACATCCTGGTGGCGCGGTCCAAGCGGGCCGAAGCGCAGCAACGGATCCAGGAAACGATGTCCGGGTTGTCGGACAAGAGTGCGTTCGAGACATTCGAGCGCATGGCGGAGAAGATCGAGGCCACCGAGCGCAAGGCGCTGGCAGCGGCCGAGCTCAATGAGGAGGTCTCGGGCGACCGGCTGGCCCTCCAATTCGAGGCTCTGGAGTACAAGGGGAGCTCCGACCAACAGCTCCTGGAGCTGAAATCCAAGATGGGGATCCTGGGAGCAGGCCGGCCGCAGGGCTCCAAGCAGATCGGCACCGGCCGCGCGGACGTGCACGACGCCGAGCTGATAGAGGAGGGAGATGAGGGGAAGAAGGCACGCTGATGGTCCCAGTTGAGACCGATCGACGGCGAGGGTTTCCACTAGGCTGGATTCTCCTCGCCGTTCTTGTTGTGGCCCTGCTGATCCGCACGGTAGACGTGCTGATCATCGTCTTTCTCGCCATCATCCTCGCGGTCTACCTCGACGCAGTCTCAGGCTTTCTCCAGCGGCGATTCGGGATTCCCCGTACCATCGGACTCGCCGCCGCCGTCGCCTTGACCCTCGGTGGCCTGGTGGGGGTCGTGTTTCTTATCGCCCCTGCGGTGGCCTCACAGGTGCAGGACCTGATCGCCAACTTGCCCAAATTCCTGACCGAGCTGGACCAGAACATCAACCGCTTGTTCCGCAGCATTCCCGTGCTTCGCCGGAGCGTGACCGAGGGAGCCGGACCCGGCATACTGGCCACCTCCCTGAACGAGCTGGTCGGGGTCCTCCGCGGGGCGGTAGTACCCTACCTCAAAGGCGGCATCGAGCTGATCATCGAGGGGATCAGTGTCTTTGTGATGGCCCTTTATCTGGCGCGGAATCCTTCGACGTACGTAGAGGGTGTGGTGGCGCTGGTCCCACCTGAGCGCCGGCGATTGGCCCGGGTGATTCTATACGACCTCAAGCTGACGCTACACGCCTGGGTGGTCGGGCAGCTCATCGCCATGGTGTTGCTGGCCGCGCTTACCACATTGGGGCTGTGGATCCTGGGAGTTCCCTACTTTCTTGCGTTCGGCGTGTTCGCTGGAATCGCCGCGATCGTTCCGTTCTTCGGGACGCTCTTCTCCACCCTGGTACCGGCGCTCTTCGCCCTCGGAGTCGCCGGGCTCGGCAAAGCGATCGCCGTGGCGGCACTCGGCATCGGCGTGCACCTGATCGAGGCCAACTTCGTGGCTCCCGTAGTCATGGAGCGCCAGGTCAATTTGCCCCCGGTCATCACCATCGCCGGGGTGTTGCTGATCGGGAAACTGTTCGGGTTGGCCGGCCTGATTGTGGCGGTGCCGATCCTCGCCTTCGTCATGGTCCTCATCCGCCACATTCTCATGGGTGAGGTCTATGGTGATTCGGTCAGCGAGGTAACGCCGAGCGGCACCGTTCCCGCGGAGGCCGAGCCTACTGTCACCCCCCGGCCCGTAACACCTTAGCGTATGCCTGCCCCCCGATATCTGATCGTGGCCGACGGCGACTTCGGCCCGATGACCTCAAAGACCGCCAACTCGGTTATCCGGTATCTGCCCGATCGCACCGTGGCAGTGCTGGACCGCGAACACGCGGGCAAGACCGTCCAGGAAGTGCTTGGCTTCGGCGGCACCATCCCGATCGTCGGGTCGATGCGAGCCGGACTGAATCTCGGCCCGACTGCCGTTCTCATCGGCATTGCGCCGGCGGGCGGTCGATTACCTGACGAGTGGCGGACCTGGCTCGCCGAGGCGCTGGATGCGGGCTGCGATCTCTGGAACGGGTTGCACACCTTCCTGGGGGACGATCCGCTCCTCGCGTCCAAATCCCACGCGAGCGGCCGGAAGATCTTCGACCTGAGGAAGCCACCGGCCAATCTGCCGATTGCTTCTGGCGCCGCCAAAACGGTCGAGCCCTACGTCGTGTTAACCGTGGGCACGGACTGCAACGTCGGCAAAATGACGGCCCAACTTCAGCTCGCGAAAGAACTCAACGCCTCCGGGCTCCGCACCCGCTTCGTTCCCACGGGTCAAACCGGCATCATGATCGAGGGCTGGGGTATCGCGGTCGATGCGGTAGTGGCCGACTTCATTGCCGGAGCGGCTGAGCGGCTCGTGCTTCAGGCGAGCGACGATGCCGACGTCGTATTGGTGGAGGGGCAGGGAAGCATCAACCACCCGGGCTACTCGGCCGTCGCCCTGGGCCTGATGCACGGCTCTTGTCCGGATGCCATGATCCTGTGTCATCAGAGCACCAGACAGTACATCGGCGATTACCGAGAAGCGGCCTGGCTTCGCATTCCGCCGCTCGCGGAGTACATCCGGCTCTATGAGACGTTGGGCTCCGTTGTACACCCCACCACGGTGATCGGCATCTCGCTGAATACGTACGACATGTCCGAGGACGCGGCTCGCCGGGCCTGCGACGCCGCCTCGAGGGAAACAGGATTGCCGTCGACCGATCCGGTCCGATTCGAAGCCGCTCCCTTGCTCGATGCCATACGTCGCGGCAGACAGGCGTATCTCATCGCGAGAAAGGGATTGGTTACCGCCTGATCGTTGTTGCGGGAATTTCACCCCTGCTGCGATAGGTTGATCACACGGCGTTCTGCGCTCGGCCCCATGCTGACTCATGCTCTCCGGGCCCCCGCTTCCGCTCCCCCACGACACCCCTCTCCACCACCTCCTTGCCTATGCCCGCCAACCCGGCACGCTGGGAGCGTGGGTTCGCGGCTCCGTGCGGACTCTTCATTTATACGAATCCGCAAGCGGGGGCTCCCACCGCCTCCTGATCGGTCCCGATCTTGGTCACCTGCTGAGCCGCTGTGACAGGGTCGCGCTCCGGGCGGGAACCCATCCCATCATGCTCCGCGCCGAAGCCGTCATTCGCTGGCGAACTCTTCAAGTTGTCACCAGCTCACCATACCTTCCCGGCCCGCAGCTGCTGCAGGAACTATTTCCCGGAGCTCATCTCAACAGCTCCGGTTTCCAAGTCGCTATCCCTAGTCAAACTCCAGAGCATGTCTTGGCCGAGTGCCTTACCCACGGAATCCCCGTAAGGGAAAGCCGGATTATTTATCAGCAGCTAGGAGCTAGGAGCTAGGAGCTAGGAGCTCCCAGCTCCCGTTGACGTGATGCTCCCCGGGGGCCTACGTTAGGGCCTGACCACCACCGCCGGCGCGGTGTGGTCAACTTCTGTCGTCTCCGGGAGTTAACGTGCATCTGCTGCTCGGCTCACTCAACGACATCATCGACCGCCTTGCCGCCATCCTGAGGCTGGATGGCGAGGCAGCGTTGGGGGCCATTCTCCGGGTACTCGGCATCTGGCTTCTGGCCTGGCTGGCGTGGCGAGTCGTCCGGCTGTCGGCGCGCCGCATCGAGATGGCGGTTGACGATGGTGACGATTCGGTCACCACGCTGCGAGAGAAACGTGGCCGGACCATTTCCCAGTTGCTCCGCAGCGTCGGGCGGGTGGTCATCGTCACCATCGCCATTCTGCTCACCTTCAACGTGTTCATCAACATCGCGCCGATCCTGGCGGGTGCCGGAATCCTCGGCCTGGCCGTCTCCTTTGGGTCGCAGAGCCTGGTCCGGGATGTCATCTCCGGGTTCTTCATACTTCTCGAGAATCAGTTCGCCGTGGGAGACGTGATCGAGGCGGCCGGCAAGAGTGGCGTGGTCGAGCGCATGACCATGCGGGTGGTGGTGCTCCGCGACCTCGAGGGGACCATGCACGTGATCCCCAATGGTGAGATGAAAGTGGTCAGTAACAAGACCCGTGGCTGGGCCCGGGCGGTGGTGGACATAGCGGTCCCCTACACCGAGGACGTCGATCGCATCCTATCGGTGGTGCGCGACGAGGCGGCTCAGTTCTCGACCGACTCTGTCTGGGGCCTTCAACTCGATGGGCCGGTTGAAGTGCTCGGTGTCGAGTCGATGACGGATAATTCGGTGGTCATCCGCACCCTGCTCAAGACCCAACCCGGATCACAGTGGAATGTGGCCCGTGAGTTCAGGCGCCGGCTGATCAACCGCTTCTCGCGAGAGGCGATCGAGAGTCCCTTCCAGCAGCGTCGGGTGCACGTGACGGTCAAAGGGGGCGCAAACGGCGAGGCCCTGGCACAAGCGGCTGCCGCGGGGGCCGCTGGCTAATGGCAATGAGGCTTTACAACACTCTGAGCAGGAAGGTGGAGCCCTTCGAGCCGCTGCAAAAGGGCCGAGTGTCGCTCTACACCTGTGGTCCTACCGTCTATAACTATGCCCACATTGGCAACTTCAGGACCTTCCTCTTCGAGGACCTGCTCCGCCGCTGGCTGGAGGCGAGCGGATATGAGGTCCTTCACATCATGAATCTGACCGACGTGGACGACCGGACCATCGCGGCTGCCCGCGAGAAGGGGTTCAGCCTTCGGCAGCACGTCGATCCCTTCGTGAGAGCGTTTCAGGAAGACCGCGATTGGCTCCGGATACTTCCGGCCCACCAAGAGCCCCGGGCCACTGAGTACATCCCGGCGATGATCCGTCTCATCCAGGGACTGTTGGAGAAGGAAATCGCGTACCGGGGCGAGGACGGGTCGGTTTACTTCTCGATTGCCAAGTTCCCCGCCTACGGTCGGCTCTCGCGACTGGACACAAGGGAGCTCAAGACTGGTGCCAGCCAGCGGGTGAGCAGCGACGAGTACTCGAAGGAGGACGCCCGCGACTTCGCGCTCTGGAAGGCGACCAGGCCGGAGGACGAAGCGGTCGGCGCGGCGTGGGACGCGCCTTTTGGTAGGGGTCGGCCGGGGTGGCACATCGAGTGCTCGGCCATGGCGCTCGAGCTCATTCGCCAGCGGTTCGATACCGACGTCCTCGATATCCACACAGGGGGCGTGGACCTAATCTTTCCGCATCACGAGGATGAGATCGCTCAGGGCTGTGCGTACACCGGCAAGGACCAGTTTGCCCGCTTCTGGCTGCACGGTGAATTTCTGGATATCGAAGGCACCAAGATGTCTAAGCGGTACGGCAACGTGCTTACGCCGCGCGATCTCCGGGAGGATGGCGTTCCTGCCGAAGCGATTCGGCTGTTGATGTTCGGAGCCCACTATAGAAAAAAGCTCGACTGGAGCGACGATGCTCTCGCCGCTGCCCGGGAAGGATCTCATCGCCTGGGCCAGTTTCAAAACCGGCTACTCGAGGCGAGATCTGACGCCGACTCACCCCGGTTCCAGAAGGCAGCGGAGCAGTTGGAGCGCGACCTGGCCGAAGCACTGAACGACGACCTCAATGCCCCTCGTGCGGTGGCCACGCTGTTCGCCTTTATGAATGAAGGGAACGCCGCTATGGACGCGGGGGATCGGCCCGGGCCCGCGGCTGCCTTGGCTTGGGCAAGGGTCGAGGATGTGCTTGGGGTGAGCAGCAAGGTTGAGGTCACGAAGATCACGCGTCGCCCACCGGTGCATGCGGACGCGGTTGCGCTTCCTCTGACGCCACCGTCGAATCCGGGCGCCGCCCGAGACTGGGCGATCGCCTGGGCCACGGAGCGGGCCCACCACAAGTCCGCTCGGAACTATGCCGAGGCCGACCGGATTCGGGCGTTGCTGGGGTCTCATGGGTTTCAGGTCCGGGATTCGAGAGACGGATCGATCGAGGTAGTTCGGACGGCGAATTGACTCTCCTCGGGTTGGCCTTATCGTTCCAGACCCATCGACCTTCGATTCTTCGGCTGACGTAGCTCAATTGGTAGAGCAGCTGATTTGTAATCAGCAGGTTAGGGGTTCGATTCCCCTCGTCAGCTCGGGTTGTATGTGCAGCGCCCGATTCCCCTTGCATAACTTGTTGCCCACCACTATTCTACCTGTCTGTCTTTTTTTGGGATTTCCGAGCGGCGCCAATTCAAGTGGTTTGTCGTCAGCGTCTTATGGGCAGCGTTGCCCTCGTTCGCTTGGAGTGCCGACACTCGATGAAGTCGAAACGGACCCCGCTTCTTGCCGGCGGGGTTCTGTCTCAGATGAGGGGTGGGTGAAGGATCGGTGGGGTGACCGAGTGGCTAATGGTAGCAGACTGTAAATCTGCCGGGCTATGCCCTACGTAGGTTCGAATCCTACCCCCACCACTCAGCGGGCAGCAGGGCGGCGGGGCGGCGGGGCAGTAGGAAGTGAGGGGGGAAGCGGGAGCTATTCGTCTAGGGAGCAGACGGTCCCGCCCCGCTGCCTGACACGCGGGTGTAGCTCAGTTGGTAGAGCATCAGCCTTCCAAGCTGAGGGTCGCGGGTTCGAGTCCCGTCGCCCGCTTTTGAAGAGGACGGAGAAGGCGGAGAAGGCGGAGAAGACGGAGAGGGGTACCGCCATACCGCCGTACCGCCAGGGATGTGAGTGGAAGGGCGTACCGCCCTTAGTTGACACCCGCTCGCGTAGCTCAGTTGGTCGAGCGCATCCTTGGTAAGGATGAGGTCCGCGGTTCAATCCCGCGCGCGAGCTTGGTAGAAAGACGTCGAGAGTCTAGGGTCCGGACGCTTCGGCCCTTCTCTCGAAGGTACGGATTCAAGGTGTCACCCTCGACCCTAGACTCTAGACCTTAGACCCTAACACGAGACGAAGGCACGATGGCCAAGGCGAAGTTTGAGCGGACCAAGCCGCATGTGAACGTGGGGACGATCGGGCACGTGGACCACGGGAAGACGACATTGACGGCGGCGATCACGGCGATCCAGGCGAAGAAGGGGCTGGCGACGTTCACGGCGTACGACCAGATCGATAAGGCCCCCGAGGAGCGGGAGCGGGGGATCACGATCGCCACGGCGCACGTGGAGTACGAGAGTGCCAAGCGGCACTATGCCCACGTGGACTGCCCGGGCCACGCCGACTATGTGAAGAACATGATCACGGGGGCGGCCCAGATGGATGGG
>JBBQXQ010000105.1:0-11085 GCA_038209515.1 Gemmatimonadales bacterium | reverse complement strand
GCTTCTGAAGCCCCGGAGATCGGGCGGGGGCCACAGAATCGAGCGGTGGCGCCACGCGCGCCCGGTGCCGAGAGGCAGTTATCTCCAGGAGCGGATCGCGGGCATTCCGGGCTCGGTCATCTTTGTCGCCGATGGTCTGGCCGGTGGGCGGGAGCGGGAGCTGGTCGACCGACTCAGAGTCCGAGAGGCCAAAGGGACGGTACTGGATCACCTCGTCTTCATCTCACCTGCGGCAGCACGACTGCGGCTGGGAATCCCACCGAATGATTGAGACGAATCCCAGACATGTACTCATTGCAGGGGTGACCACCCGGGCCATCGCGGTGTCCGCCGCGCGCGCGGGTTACCGGGTGACAGCGGTTGACGCTTTCGGGGATCTCGACCTGCGGGCGGTCGCTGAGGTGATCACCCTGGGCGCGGCGCCAGGCACCCGGTTCGATCCACTCGCAGCAGCAATAGTCGGGGACCGTGTCCCCGCCGGCCTGGTGGCCTACACCTCGAACCTGGAAAATCATCCGAAGGCGGTCGAGCGACTCGCGCGGGGGCGGCGTCTCCTCGGCAATTCGCCGGCAGTACTCATCCGGGTACGCAATCCAATTGCACTATCGGCTTTGCTTCGAAGGCGAGGCTTTGCCACCCCAGCAACCCGGGCTACGCCGGTGACCAAATCGGGCGGGACGGCATGGCTTCTGAAGCCCCGGAGATCGGGCGGGGGCCACAGAATCGAGCGGTGGCGCCACGCGCGCCCGGTGCCGAGAGGCAGTTATCTCCAGGAGCGGATCGCGGGCATTCCGGGCTCGGTCATCTTTGTCGCCGATGGTCACAACGCAGTGGTACTCGGACTGTCACGCCAACTCGTAGGTGATTCGCGCTTCGGGGCCCAGGGCTTCCGATACTGCGGCAGTCTCATCGGCAGCCGGACCACCCCGGTATTCCCTCGCCAGGGAGAGATACTGGGGACCGCAGCGGCGCTGGCGAGCGACGTCACTCGCGAGTTCGGGCTAATGGGACTGAACGGCATCGACTTCATCGCGCGGAAGGGGGTGCCCTATCCCATCGAGGTAAACCCACGCTACTCGGCGTCCATGGAATTGCTGGAGCGAGTCCACGGACTCTCGATGTTCGAGCTCCACGTCCGAGCCTGCTGTGGGACATTGCCATCCGAGGTCGAGGTGCGGCCGGGGATCGAGGGAAAGGCGATCGTGTTCGCCAGGCGCGATGTGATTCTCGGCAATACCGAGGGATGGGTCGGCCGGCAGTCGTTCGCCGATGTACCTCATTCCGGGGAGTCTATTCCGGGCGGCCGCCCCATTTGCACCGTGTTCGCGCGGGGCTCCAATCAGGCGACCTGCCTCCGCCGGCTGGTTCGCCAAGCACGAGTCGTATACCGGCGGGTCAGGGCTCGCGCGAGGCGGGCTGCATGAGCGGCACGAGCAGGGTGGACCACGTGACCTGTCTGGGCTGCGGCTGCGGGTGTGATGACATCTCCGTCACGGTGAGCGAAGGGCGCATTACCGAGGTGACCCCCACCTGCCCCGTAGGCCGTGCCTGGTTTGGCGACGGGTCGATTCCGCTGGAGATCCAGAGATCCGGCCGGCCGGCCTCGCTGGACCAGGCCGTGGCCGAGGCGGCTGAGCTGCTCCTCGAAGCACAGGGGCGGATCCTGGTTTACATCGGCCCCGACCTCACGTCGCAGGCTCAGCGGCAGGCCGTGGCGCTGGCGGATTTGCTCGCCGCGACCGTGGACTCTGCCACATCGCCAACGGCGGCCGGGGGACTGTTGGCAGCGCAGCAGCGCGGAAGGGCCGGGGCCACGCTGGGGGAGGTAAGGAACCGTGCCGACGTTCTCCTTTTCTGGGGCATGAACCCAGCCCTACGCTACCCCCGTTTCATGGCACGGTATGTGGACCCGGCCGGTACTCACGTGCCCGAAGGACGCAGAGGCCGGACCCTCATCGGTGTCGGGGTGGGCTCGGATTCCGCGCCGAAGGAAGTCGATCTGACGTTGACCCTCGATCCCAGCGAAGAAATCACGGCACTGTCGTTAATGCGCGCCTCGGTGCAGGGGTATGCCCGGGAGCAAACATCGCCTGGGTTGACCCAGGCAATCGCGATTGCGAATCGTCTGGCGAAGGCCCGTTACGCCGTGTTGGTGCACGACGCCGAGCCGGGCGACGAGCCCCGCAATCCCCTCAGGGTCGAGGCCCTGATCGCGCTGACTCAGGCCCTCAACGGTCCAACTCGTGCAGCGCTGATCAGCCTTCGGGCCGGCGGCAATCGCGTCGGGGCCGAGACCGTCCTGACCTGGCAAACGGGGTACCCGTTCTCGGTGGACTACTCTCGGGGGCACCCGCATTACGATCCCGCAGAGCGCGGGGCAGAGCGGCTTGGCTCCGACAGGTTCCGGGCGGCATTGGTTGTGGGCTCGCCCCCACTCGACGGATCCCTGTCCGGAACGCTGGGCCGGATGAGCACGGTGGCCATTGGGCCCCGGGCGAGTCAGGCAGCGTTCACACTGCGAGTGGCCATCGACACCGGCGTGGCCGGCATCCACGAAGCGGGAACCGCGTACCGGATGGATGAGGTACCGCTTCAGCTTCGTCCGCCACTCGACGGGCAGCGCTCCGCCACTGAGGTCCTCCGGACGCTCATCGGTGCAATCCGGGCGGGCCTGGGACCGAGCCGCTCATGAGTGCCCAGCCTCAGCTCCGAATCACCGGCGGGACCGTTCACGACCCCGCCAACGGTGTCGATGGCGAGGTTCGAGACATTTGCATCGAGAACGGTCGCATCGTGCAGGCCCTGCCCGAGGGAGCTCCAAGACTCGACGTGCGAGGCATGGTCGTGATGCCAGGAGGGGTGGATATCCACTCTCACCTGGCCAGCTCGAGCTGCAATCACGCCCGTCGTCTGCTGCCGGAGGAACATGCGGCCGATCCGGCTCCTGCGCCCAGCCTGGACGAGAGCGCTGGGTCGCCCCGATCCGGAACCGGCGGCACTGTCCCCACAACCTTCACGACCGGCTACCGGTACGCGGGGCTGGGCTACACCACCGTCTTCGAGGCGGCCGTTGCTCCGGCGATGGCCCGGCACAGCCACGCCGAGCTGGATGACACCCCGTGCGTAGACGGCGGTTTTTTCGTGTTGATGGGGAATGACGAGTACCTGCTACGCCAGGTGGCGGCCGGCGAACGGGAGCGCGCACGGGACTATTCGGCCTGGCTCCTCGGATCGACTGGAGGATACGCCATCAAGATCGTGAACCCCGGAGGGATCGAGGCCTGGAAATCAGGGCAGCGGAATCTGAACGGGCTGGACGATGTGCTGGCCGGCCGGGGGATCACCCCCCGGGCTATCCTCGAGACGCTGGCCGATGCGGCCAATGCGCTGAAGCTGCCCCACCCGATCCACATCCACTGCAACAATCTGGGTATCCCCGGCAATGCGGCGGTCACCCTTGCCACCATGCAGGCACTGGCCGGTCGGCGAGCTCACTTCACCCATCTCCAGTTCCATGCCTACGGCGGTCCGGGATGGAGCTCGGGGGCCCGGCCACTCATCGAGTACGTCAACAGCCACGCCGAGTTGAGCGTCGACGTCGGCCAGGTGATGTTCGGACCGGCTACGACGGTCACCGCCGATGGCCCCGTCGAATACCTGCTCCACAAGAGCAGCGGGCGAAAGTGGGTCAACATCGACATCGAGCTGGAGACGGGGTGCGGCATCGTTCCCCTTCTATATAAGGACAAGGCAGCGGTGACGACCTTACAGTGGGCCATCGGCCTGGAGCTCTTTCTGCTCAGTGCAGACCCCTGGCGGGTAGTGCTCTCTACCGATCACCCCAACGGCGGCTCCTTCCTCTCCTACCCCAAGCTCATACAGCTCTTGATGGACCGGAGTGCTCGGGACCAGATGCTGAAGCAGGTCAATCCCAAGCTGCTCGCCGGATCGACGTTGGCCGATGGCCTCGCTCGGGAATACACGTTCAACGAGATCGCGATCATCACCCGGGCCGGTCCGGCCAGGTTGCTCGGCCTCCCGCACAAGGGCCACCTCGGCCCGGGAGCGGACGCCGACGTAACGGTCTACGCTAGGGACCCCGACATCGCCGCCATGTTCGCGACGCCACGGTACGTGGTTAAAGGAGGAGCGCTCATGGTTGAAGAGGGTCAGCTTCGGCGTGCGCCGGCCGGCCGCCGGCTGCACGTCCGACCCGGTTATGACGATGCCGTGCTATCCGACCTCCGGCGCCATTTCGACGCGTACTCCACGATTTCGTTCGAGAACTACCCGGTGCAAGGAATTACGGATGAGCCCATTGCCGTCTGATGCAATGACAATCCGCGGCGTCCTCATCGAGGACACCTTTGCCGAAGCGTTCACCATGCGGGTAGCCCGCATCGTGATCACCGGACACAGCACTCGCTGGATCCGGGCGGCCGCGCTCAAGCTGACGGGGTTTGCCACCTCGGTAATCGGGTGCAAGTGCGAAGCGGGAGTCGAGCGGGAGCTCCCCGCAAGCGAGACGCCGGACGGCCGGCCCGGCGTGAGCGTGCTCTTCATGACCGCGAGCAAGGACGATATGGGCAAGCGGCTCATCGAGCGGATCGGGCAGACCGTGCTCACCTGCCCCACCACCGCCTGTTACGACGGTTTGCCGGGTTTGCCAGATCGGGTCGGCGTCGGCTCCGCGCTTCGGTTCTTCGGTGACGGGTTCCAGAGCAGTAAGGTCGTGGCCGGCGAGCGGTTCTGGAGAATCCCGGTCATGGAGGGAGAGTTCCTGGTTCAGGAGAAGTTTGGGATGCTCAAGGGCGTAGCCGGCGGCAACTTTCTGATTATGGCCCGGAGCGCGGACGCGGCGCTTGTGGCGGCGGAAGCAGCGGCCGACGCCATGGCCTCGCACCCGGGCGTCTTCCTTCCCTTCCCCGGCGGTGTGGTGAGGAGCGGAAGCAAGGTGGGCTCCCGGCGTATCCAGTCGATGATCGCCTCCACCAACGATGCGTACTGTCCCACGCTCCGCGCCATTACCAAGACCGCGCTCCCCGAAGGGGTCAACTCAGTGCTCGAGATCGTGATCAATGGAGTGGACTCGCCGGCGATCGCGTCCGCCATGCGACTGGGCATCGATGCGGCATGCCGTGACGGAGTCATGCAGATCAGCGCCGGCAACTACGGCGGGAAGCTCGGCCCGCATCACTTCTACTTGCGGAAGATCATGGATGGAACCGCGCCGTGAGTGGCCTGGTCGCCAGGCTCAAGACCAGGCTGCAACAGCGGGCCGATCTGTCCGAGGTTCTGGCTGAGCCATGGACCACGCTCTCGTCGAGCGACATGGCCGGACGTACCGTATACCTGGAGCGCGACGGCAGAGTAACCCTGGGTGATCTCTTCCACATCGAGGGCCAGTCCACCGGCCGCATCGAGTTCACCGGCGAGCTGGACCTGGCCGACCGCCTGGGTGCGGGCCTCCAGGAAGGCGAAGTCCTGGTCAAAGGCAATGTCGGCCGCGAGGCGGGACTCGCCATGGCCGGCGGCATCCTCGACATCGAGGGCGATGCCGGGCCCCGGGCAGGCGCCGCACCGCTCGGGTACAAGCGCGGGATGGTGGGTGGCGAGATGATCGTGAGGGGCTCCGCCGGAGCGGAGGCGGGTGCGGCCATGCGCCGGGGACTCCTCGTCATCGGCCGGACGGCCGGCAGTCAGACCGGGCGTGGCATGATCGCCGGGACCGTGATCATCCTGGGTGCGGCGGGACCGGACACCGGCCTCTGGTCCAAACGGGGATCGGTGGTGGCCCTGGGCAAGATCACGCCACCCGAGACATACGCCTACGCGTGCACCTATCAGCCCATCCACCTGCGGATAATCCTCGAACGACTTCGCAGCAGGTATCGGCTGCCGATTCAGCGGAAACACTTCACCGGCCTTTACCATCGCTACAGTGGCGATCTGGCCGAGCTTGGAAAGGGAGAGATCCTGGCATGGACCCGCTCGTGACATCACTCCGGATGAACGAGGCCGCGAGCGAGATCGCCGACAACATGGCGGATCAGGCCGACATCCTTCGGGTCAAGACCCACCGACTTCCCAGCGGGGCCCGGGTAATCGATGCCGGGGTTGAGGTGGACGGCGGCATCGAAGCCGGTCTGGCTCTGGCCGAGATCTGCATGGGAGGACTGGGCAATCTGGCTTGCGCTCCGGTTCAGATCGGCGACAAGTCGCACCCCGGCGTGATCGTCTGGACTGATCACCCGGCCGCTGCCTGCATGGCGTCCCAGTATGCCGGATGGGCGATCTCGGTGGGCAAGTTCTTCGGCATGGGGTCGGGGCCGCTCCGTGCGCACGCGCGGGTGGAGCGTGAGCTGTTCGAGAAACTGGGGTATGAGGAGCAAGCCGACGAAGCCGTGTTGGTGCTCGAGACCCGAATGCTCCCGACCGACGAGGTGGCAGCATGGGTGGCGGAAAAGGCCGGGCTCCAGCCGGTCCAGCTCACGTTTGTCGTGGCTCCCACCGCGAGCCTCGCGGGAGGGGTCCAGATCTCGGCCCGCATCATCGAGACCGGGCTACACAAGATGGAGACGCTCGGCTTCGACGTGCGGCGGGTGATCAGCGCCATCGGGACCTCGCCGCTGCCTCCCGTTGCCAAGAACGACCTCCGGGCCATCGGACGCACCAACGATTGCATCCTCTATGGGGGGCAGGCGCGCTATACCGTGCGCGCAGGAGACAGGGAGTTGGAGGAGTTGGCGAAGCAGGTTCCCGCTTCGGCTTCGCGAGACTACGGCACTCCGTTTTACGAGATCTTCCAGCGGTACGGGGGAGACTTTTACAAGATCGACCCCCTGCTCTTCAGTCCCGCGGAGGTCTGGCTCACCAGTACCGAAACTGGCCGCACATTTCACGGGGGCCGCTTGAACCCCGACATTCTCGAAGCCTCGCTGTACCCCCTCTAAACCAGGAGTTCTCCATGCCACGTCGCTCGAGCTGGTTGCTGATGCCCGCCTTTGCGCTCGCCGCTGCCTGCAATAAGGGCGGGGAAAAGGCGGCGACGCCTGGAGCCGATACGACCGCTGCCGCGGCCCCAGCCTCAACCGAGCCGATGGCGATCGTCACCGTGCTCTACAACCCTCCGAAAGACACGGCGGCATTCGAGAAGTACTATCGGACTACCCACGTTCCTCTGGTCGTGGCGAATCAAGGGGAGATCGGTTTCGTACGAGCCGATCTCACCAAGTTCACGTCCACGGCTGACGGAAAGAAGCCGACGTTTTATCGCCAGGCAGAGCTCTACTTCAAGTCGATGGACGACCTGAAGAAAGGAATCGCCACGGAGGGGTTCAAGAAGGTGGCTGATGACCTGAAAAAGTTTGCGACCGGCGGGCTGACCGGCATGATCGCCATGACCACGAACACACATGAGGCCGGCTCCGGCGCGGCGCCGGCGGCCATCTTTACCGTCATTTATAAAACACCGAAGGACACCGCGGCCTTCGAGAAGTACTATGCGGAGAATCACATCCCCCTGGTCGTGGCAAGCCAGGATCAAATCGGGTTCGAGCGGGCAGAGCTCACCAAGTTTAATGCCAACCTCGACGGATCCAAGCCGGCACGGTATCGCCAGGCGGAGCTGTATTTCCCGTCGATGGACGCGCTCAAGAAGGGCATCGCCACTCCGGCCTTCAAGGGGGTCGCGGACGATCTACCCAAGTTCGCCACCGGCGGGTTCGACGCTCTCGTCGCGGTGGAGACGAAATAGGTGCAGGTCGTCGTCCTTGCCGCGCGCGCCGGGTGGCACACCCACGAACTGGAGAGGGCGGCGGCCGAACGGGGGCACCAGCTGACGGTGCTCCCCTACGAGGGGCTGGTCGCACGGATCGGGCCGGCTCCGGGGCTGCGTAGCAGAAATATCGAGCTGGATTCCGCCGACGTCGTGCTGGCGCGGATCATACCCTCCGGGTCGTTGGAGCAGATCATCTTTAGGGTGGATGCATTGCACCGGCTGGAGGATCGCGGAATCCGGGTGGTCAATTCGCCGCGGGCCATCGAGCGCACGGTGGACAAGTTCTGGACGTCCACCCTCCTGGAGCAGTGCGGTATCCCCACCCCCGAAACCGTCGTTTGCGATGACCCGGAAGAGGCGATTGCGGCCTATCGAACGCTCGGCGACGTGATCGTGAAACCGTTGTTCGGCTCAATGGGGCTGGGCATGGTACGCGTCAGCGACGAGGAGATGGCGTTCCGGGTCTTTCGCACCATCGAGCAGATCCATGGCGTCTACTACGTCCAGCGGACGGTGGATCACGATGGGACGGACATACGGGCCTTCGTCTTGGGGGGGCGGGTGATCGCCGCCATCGAACGACGCGCCGCCGGATGGCGCACAAACCTGGCGCGCGGAGGCACCGCCCGTAGCCTCCCTCTCGGCGAGCGCTGTGAGCTGCGGCCGCGGTCGGGGCCGATTATGCCGGGGTGGATCTTCTGACTGGGCGGGACGGAACCACCTACGTACTCGAGGTGAACGGCATACCCGGATGGAGGGGACTTCAGGAGGCAACCAGGCTGGATATAGCCGGGCGGCTGGTTGACCACCTCGCTCGAGCGCAGTGACTACTCCGGCGGAGGTTGCTGCCGCAGGGCAGCTCGCGTGCCTGCTCGAGGTCAGCGCGCCCAAACCCGGCAATGTGTCGCCCGGGCGGCATTTTCACGACACCCGGTACGAGGATTTTCTGGCCAGCGCCGTGGCGATCGGTCCGGCACTGTCCGCGGCGGGAGAGAATCCGCTCGGCACGACAATCCGTCGCGCGGTCGAAGCGACGCTGAGATGGACCCGATCGAACACCAATCTTGGCATCGTGCTCCTGCTGGCGCCGCTGGCGCGTGCCGCCCTGCGGGAAGGTGCCAGCCTGCGGGAGCGGCTCCGGATCGTGCTCGCCGAGACGACGGTGACCGATGCCGGTGAGGTGTACGCCGCGATCAGACGAGCTCGCCCGGGGGGGCTGGGCGAAGCCAAGGCCGAGGACGTGGCGGGAGCTCCGACGGTCTCGCTCAGGGATGCCATGTCATTGGCGGCAGAGCGGGATGCCATCGCGCGCGAGTATGTGACGGACTTTGCCCTGACGTTCCAGACTGGTGTCCCCGCTGTGCTCGCCGCCCGGCGCGAGGGACTCGCCTGGAGCGACACGGTGGTCGAGGCGTACCTCGCCCTGTTGGATGCCACCCCGGACACTCACATAGCCCGGAAGCTCGGGGCAGCCGAAGCTGCGGCGATCTCCCTCCAGGCCCGGAAGGTCCGCGCCGCAGGAGGCACTCGTTCACCGGAAGGCAGGCGGGCGTTGGGGGTCCTCGATGCCGAACTGCGCGATCAATGGAACCGGCGCAACCCGGGCACCACGGCCGATCTCACCTGCGCCGCGTTATTCGTCGTTATACTTGAAGAGGGATGGGACCGCTGAGGAGAACCGCCGTGCAGAGCAGCTTCCGGGTCCAGGTCAGCAAGGACTACCTCGTCTTCGCATCAGCCCACTTCATCACGTTCAAGGGGCACCAGTGCGAGACCCTCCACGGACACAACTACCGGGTGGGCGTGGCGGTGGAAGGTTCGGTCGAGGCGGAAACCCTCTTCGTCCTAGACTTCAGCGTGCTCAAGCAGATCACCCGCAAGCTGGTCGACCGCATCGACCACAAGGTCATCCTTCCCACGCTCAATCCGAAGCTGGCCTATCGCGAAGAAGGCGAGCGCATAGCGGTCGACTACTTCGGCCAGCCCACTTACGTCTTCCCCAAGCGCGATTGCGCCTTGCTCCCGATTCCGAACAGTACCGCCGAAATGCTGGCCCAATATCTGGGATCACAGATGCGGGAGGAACTGGTCGCCGGAGGCTACACCCACCTGACCAGCCTCGAGCTCGAAGTAGAGGAGAATTATGGCCAGTCCGCCACCTACCACGAGGCACTCGTCCCCGACTGATCGGGCCGGTATGCCGATTGGCCGAGCGCGGCCAGGTCTGCGGCGGTGACCCGGCCGGTGTGAATGGCGCTCGCGATGAGCGCGCCGTCACACCCAGTGTCTCGCATGCGCTCGAGATCCAGCCGGGTCAGAATCCCTCCACCAGCCAGCAGCCGCAGGCGAGGAAACCGCCGGCGCAGCGTCTCGAGCAAGCCCAGGTCCACACCGCACCCAGTGCCGATCCGGCCGAGATCCAGGAGCAGCATCGTCATGACACCCGCGGCCGCAGCCTGGTCCGCCAGGTTCAGCACATCGGGACCGGCACCCTTGGCGTCCTGCATCGCCGGGTGCAGGACCGGAGTGCCAAGCCGCAGGTCGAGACTGAACACGATGCGGGTGGGGCCAACCACCTGGACCATGGTGCCGAGATCGGCGAAGGCGTGCAGAGTCTCCAGGCCGACCACGACTTGGCTCGCACCACAGGAGAGCACCTCTAGCGCACCGCCGGGCAAGCTGGTGCCGGCATCCACCATCAACCCGCCGGAAAAGCCGGTATGAAACTCGGCGAGCTCACGGATCAGGGAGCGCTGAATGGCGCCACCTTGAATCGCGTCCAGATCGGCTACATAACATTCGTGAACGTCGAGCATCGCATGGAAGGCGCGAAGCAGCGCAACGGCGTCGCCGACCCGTTCCGGGACGAGCCCTGACTTGAGCGGCGCGTAGCGGATGCGCTCTCCCGCCTGCGCGTGCACCGCAACCCCACCGGCGAGATCCAGGACCGGAATGATCTGCATGGCTGATCTTAGTCCCCTCGGAGACGAATGACCAAGACGGCAATCCTCGGCTGGGATGTCGGTGGCGTGAATACCAAGGTGGCCCGGCTTCGGCCCGGCGCCGAAGGCTTCGTCCTTCGGACCGTCTCGCTGCCATACGAGGTGCAGCGGGAACCGGGAGCGCTCGCACCGATGCTTCTCACTGCTGCGCGAGAGGTCGGTGGCGAGCCCAGCGATATCCACGCGGTCACGATGACCGCGGAGCTCTCCCAGGCGTTCCGCACGAAACGCGAGGGCGTGGGCTTTGTGCTCGACGCATTCCAGGCTGCTTTCCCGGACTCCACCGTGTACGTGTACACGGTG
>JBBQXQ010000104.1:0-11102 GCA_038209515.1 Gemmatimonadales bacterium | reverse complement strand
GTGGGATCTCCCCCTCTCTGTCGCACTCGAACTCTGGTGAGGTCCACGCGGGACCAGTTGATCCTGCGCGGGTTCAGCACTACTGACTCGCGTTTGGCGTCGACCACCTCAAAATGGTGCCGGACGAGGTAGGAGCGCTTCTTCTTGATTCTCGGGAGAATCTCGCGGACCAGAATCCGCTGCGGCACATGCCAATACGGCCGGAAGACCACAAACGTCATCGAGTCCGCAAACACAGGAGTAGCCTTCCCGTACTCGTCGCCCACCACGACCCGCATCGTGAGCACGGGCTTGCCCACGTCGTAGCCATAAAGCCTGTAATCGGGAATGTTCACAAAGATGTACCGGGGCTCGAATTCCGCAGGAAGCCAGCGATAACGCTCCAAGTTGAGCTGGATCTGGCGAATCCGTACCTGGACCGGCACGTTGAGGGCGGCCAGCGTCGCGGCGCCCACAATCCCGTTACTCGGGATCCCATGGCGCGCCTGGAAACGCGCTACCGCTTTGGCCACAGCGCGATCGTACACTGGTTTGTGCTCCGCCGAATCGCGGAGGTCCCCCGTCATCCTGAGGCGCCGACGCAGCACCGCTACCCGGGCGCCCTGGTCGCCATGCCGGAGTCTGCCACGGCCCCGGACCTCAGGCCAGCCGCCCTGCCGAAGGAGTTCGCGGTAGCCGGCAAGCGCTTTCACCAGTTCGGCATATTCGGGCTGATGGGGGCGGAGCGGAGCCACAATGCCGGGGAACTCTTGCGCCTGCACGGCGCCCCGGAGGGTGCCGTCGATGGTCGAGCGTCGCGCCCGAATGTACCATTCGCTGGAGACTACCTTCGGATCGAGCCGGCCCCCGAGCAAATCAGCCCCGTAGTCGAGGAAACGTCTCGTGAGCTCGAGGTCGAGCACGGCGAAGGCTTCCGGCCTCTGCTTCTCGAGGCTCGGGTGCAGCCGTTCCAGGGTGCGGCGGAGTTCGGGGAGGCGGTAGTCCGCAGGGCGAAGTGCTTCCCGTTCGGCGTCACATAGGTTCGCGATCAACTCCTTGGTTCTCTCCGGCACTGGACGAACTCCGACCCAAAGCGGGCGGTACTGTCGATCCTGGTAGATCTGCCTGAGCAACTTCCAGCGGACCCCCTCCAGGTATGCTGGGGGCCTCTCGGCCGAGACAATGGTGCGGATCTCCTGACCAATCGGGTCGGCGGACCGGCGGCACGCGACAGCCCCCAGCAGGCCGATGAGGCATGGCCACACAGTCAGAGCGGGTCGAAACATCACAGTTACGGCTCGGCAGGAAATCGCCATGGCGCAACGCTCAAAGTGTGAGTCGCGTACGGTACGCGGGCGAGCGGGAGCGGTGAGTGCGGGAAGACTACCGGATGACCCGATCCAGGGGCACCGCCCCTTCGAGCGGGTAGTTGAAATGCCACCACGCCTGCCCATAGGGGCTGAACCCTTCGGATGCCATGGTCTGGGCCAGGATCTGCCGGTAGCGCAGCGCCTCGCCGGTGACCTTGGGCATGTGAGCGGGGGCGGCGGTGAAATTGTCGAAGGTGGTGCCCATCGGGACCTCGGTGCCCGTCACCAGGTCCACCATGGTCAGGTCCACCGCGACACCCAGGTTGTGCCGGCTCCGCTGGCCGATGTACCCGCTCTCGAGCAGCGCCCGATGCCCCGTGCGCTTGGCCCACTCGACCATCGCGAGGTTGGCCCTCACCGGACGGTACGCGTCGAATACCCTGAGCCCCAGGCCCTTGCTGCGGAGCCTAGCCTGCACCCGGCCGAGTGCGGCGGCCACTTCCCGGCGGAGCAGCGCGCGGGGCGCCTCATACCCGGGGAGCGGCGCACCGGTGAAGTTGTTGGCTGTGGCATAGCGCAGATCGACCTGGACGGTGGAATCGACCGAGCGCACATCAACCAGCAGCGGGTCCGCGGCCGCATTGCCGGAGGCGGCCGGGCGAGGATCGGATGCGGCAGGAACCCGGGAACTCAAGGACTCGCGCCGCACCGGGGATGCAGGCGCCGAGTTAGCAGGAAGACGCGCCGGGGCCGATGATGCAGATGACGAGGAGACGAGTGGTGCTATGGACCCGGATTCCTCGAGCCGGGGCCGGCTCGGTGCGTCGAGCGCGGGCCTCTGCGTGCCCCAGAGCAGCCAGAGTCCGGCGGACACCGCGACCAGGACGGCGGCAACGGCGCGTTCTTCGGGCCACAGATTCGGGACGAGTTTGCGCCTACCAGCCCTGGTGAGCTCGGGAAGTTGGTGGACCACCGGCTCGACGGGCCGGGCGAGTGCCGCCACGAACTCCGCCACCGTCTGAAAGCGTTGCGCGGGCGAAGGGGCGAGCGCCCGGACGAGCACGGCGCGCATCGCCTCCGGACCCAGAGCACCCTCCAAGGCGAGAGTGGGTGGCACTCCGGTGAGGAGGTGATGGAGCACCGCCCCCAGGCTGTACACATCGCTCCGCTCGTCGGGTGGTTGTCCGGCGATCCGCTCAGGGCTCGCATACTTGGGACTCACACCCTGCTCGATCGGTCGCTCGGCCTCCGACTGTCGCAGGAGGGACTCCTGGGTGAAAGCGATAAGCTTGACCAGTGGACGGCCGCCGACTGTCTGGGTCAGCAGAATGGTGTCCGGCGAGAGATTCCCGTGAACCCACCGGACGTTGTGCGCCGCCTGCAAGCCGGCCGCGGCTTGCAAGCAGAGGTCCAGGGCCTCCTCAAGCGGGAGGGCGCCACGCCTGGTCAGAGTCTCCGACAGCAACTCGCCCGTAAGGCACTCGGCCACTACGTAGACCAACCCATCGTCAGTCTCGCTCAGCTCATGGATCGCAGCGACATTCGGATGCTGGATCCGGATCGCGTCGCGGCAGCGTTGCCGGAGTAGAGCGAGCGCAGCAGGGTCGGCGGATGTGAAGCCCAGGAGCACGACGTGGACCTCGAGCCCGGTCGGGTACTCGGCACGGTAGAGAGGTCCGAGGGGGGTGTCCCGCAGCCGGTCACGGACGCGGATCCCGGCACGGAGGGTCCGGCCCACCAGGCTGGGCTCGGGACACGGACTCGCGCCCGGGTCGTGCTGGGCTCCGCACTGGACACAGGGGGGCGTGCTCAACTGCTGTTCTCCCGGTGGTGTCTTGTGGCCAAGCTGATCACGATGAAACTGAGGGAACTCGCGAAGTACCGCATCGGTGGGGCGGTCCGGCGCGGTAACTGTTTCCAACTCCAATTCTCGGCATGCAGGCGCCTCGCAGATCTACGCTGATCGGAGCGCCAGAGACTTAGCAACCGGAGCGAGGTATCCATGCTCTCACCCCCGAAGATGCAGCACGGAGATCAGAACTGGCCGACTACAGGGGGATAGTTCCCCTGAATCACGCCGTTTTGACGCGACGTCGCTTAGGGCTTCCTCTAAGAGCAGGCTCTTTCTCACTGCGGCACGAAACCTCGCCATTGCTGGGACCAGAGCCTCCACCACTGCCCGGGCTCGATCCTCCGGCCCCGTCTTGGAGGACCCCCGTAGGCAATGCCGACGCGGGGATTCGAAAGATCATATGCGACAGTACCGGAGACGGCCAGGGGTGGTTATCTCAGGCCGGGCCTGCAGTTCGAGAGTGTAACGGTTCAAGCAGAGGGGGGATATAGGACTGGGCTTCCTGGCATTGCGCTGCCGTTCGGGGCACATTCCACCTGTCTTCCACGCGGCCGTTGTGTGACCGCAGTCAACCCTGGGTCGGAGGAAATGGTGCGCCGTGTATACGCCCACCTTGGTGCTGTCCGGCATCGCTCGGACGTGGGTTCCGGATCGAGCAGCATCTCGAAGCGCTCAAAGACCGGCTCGGAAACCTCGGCTATGTTACCCGGAACGTTACCCGCGAGAGGGCAGGGCAGGAGCTTCCGGAATGGGCCCGGCGCCGGGTGCCCGTGCACGAGCGCGTGAACGCGCGACCTCGTGCCCGGGGTATACAACAAACCCCGCTCATCGACAACGATGGCGGGGCATTCCATTTCCGGAGTGGGCCCGGCGCGACTCGAACGCGCGACCTCTTGCTCCGGAGGCAAGCGCTCTATCCAACTGAGCTACGGACCCGAGTTAGTGATAACGGCTTACGACTTTTGCTCCCCGTTGTTTACCCGCGCCTCTGCAAACACAGCGCGTAAACAAGTCACTTTTTAGGCCTGCTGTTTGTGTAACCGCCAGGCCCTCATGACCACCGCTAACATAGTCGCCTGATCGGCCTGCTGGTAGCACCGAACGAGGGTATCCGTGCCAATCCACCCGCCCGCCGCTGCCACGTCCAGGGGCTGCTGTTTCAGCGGATTTGCTAGGCCGAGCAGCTGATGGTGAACGCCACTGTCCTGCTGGCCCCGGCTGTCACAGTCACGGTACGTGGGTTGTCCCCCTGGATCTGACAGTTCGCGGCGACGTCTCTCAAACCGACCGCGTGGCGACCCGGGGTGAGTCCGTTAAAGATGGCCGCCCCGCTCCCGCCAAGCCTCCGGCGATCCTTGCCGTCCAGCGTAATGATGTAGCCGTCGAGGTCCGGAGAGGGGCCGCTGGTCGCCGTGGTGATCTCGAGGCTGCCAGTGAGCGCGCCGCACGTGAGCTGGAAGCTGATGGTGGTCGTCTCCCCTGCTGCGACAGTGATGGTGCGGGGATTTTCGCCCACCACGGTACAGTTGGGCGCCGTCTCAGTGAGCCGGACGCTGTACCTGCCGGGCCCCAAGTTGAGTTGCTGGGTCGCATTGGTGCCCACGGGCGTCTCGGCCCCGTCGTCGATCGTGATGGCGTAGCCGTCCGCATCCGGATCGGGCCCGCTCGTGGCCGTGGTAATCTCGATCGTGCCGGTAGGCGCCGAAGGCAGGTTGTTGTCAGTACAGGAACCCGCGCCAAGGACTGCGCCAACGGCCATAAGATGCCGGCCCACCTCCAGCAGCACCACCCTGGTCCCCTTGCTCATAACCCCTCCGGCGTGTCTGAGGCTCATCCCGGCCTAGGCTCACACCCGCCTGTCGAACGCGGGGCGATCAGATCGTTGCCGGCAGGATGTCTTGCCGTGATTCAGAGACTCGGTCGAGAGGTCGGCCGATAGCGCCGTCGAACTGAGGAGTCCAGACCACCTCTCCGTCGATCCCCTTTGGCGCTCTCACGCCCATCCAGCCAAGCATCGCCGGAAACAGGTCCACGGTGCGCAGCGGGGACGGTGGAATCGGACGGCTGGACCAGACCGGCGTCTGCATGTGGGCGCGGATCAGGCTCCCATGGCCCGCCCGGTGCTCCGGTACCTCGAATCTGGCGCGGAAGTCGTAGCCCTCGCGTGCGATCACGAGGAGATCGCCCGAACGGCGGCTCCGGAACTGGTCTATCAAGTTGTGGGGAGCGTCGGGGAACGGGCCGTTCCAGGTGGCCTCGAGCCATTCGCGGGAGGAAGCGGTCGAGGTACGGCCCACCATCAGTGGGTCGCCCGATCCCGGCTCGTACGTCACCAAGTCATCCTCGGTCCAGAGCCGTGCCGCACCTTCCGAGCTCGCAACCCAGATGCCGCCTGCCTCCGATTCGGCCGCCAGCAGTGCCACGGCCTTCTCCCGTAGCAACGCGGCCACGACGTCACTCCGGCCGCCAAAGGTCTCCGGCCGACGCAGCCGCTCCACCGGCCAGCGCTCGGGCCTCGGGTCGCCCGGCCGGGCGTAGACCATCGCCGATCCGTTCCCGGCCACCATCACCGCGGCGCGGGGACGGCGCTCCCAGATGACGGGATGCGACAGGGTCGGAATGCCCTGAGCGCGGAACCACTCGGCCAGGTCGAGGTGGGTATGCACCGGGGAGGAGCCGTGATCGCTCACCAGAAGGATGAGACTCTCCTCCAGCTCTCTCCGTTGGCGGAGCCGCTCCCGCAGTTTCCCCACGGTGGCGTCCACCTTGGCGAGCGCGCTGTGCACATGGGCCGAATCGGGGTCGGTCTGGTGGGTGTAGCCGTCCACCGCCGGAAACTGGGCAAATACGAAGCGCCAGCGCTGGCCTGCGGCTCGGAGCAGGTGGCGGGAGACTGCGTCATCCGAGGGCTGATGCCACTGGGCAAAGTGCGCCACCGACCCCCAGAGCCGCCGCTCCAGCCGGGAGGGGTCTCGCTCTCGCGTGAGCCCGCGCGCGACCGGAGTGAAGATCCCGATGCTCTCGGGGACCAGCTCGAAGGTGGTACGCACGCTGGTCGAGAGATCGCGGTCCAGCAGCGGCGCCTGATAGCCGCAGTAGCTCCGAACCTTCCCGCGGTCCCGCCACCAACGGCCACCGTACCGGGCCCGGTCCAGCCAGCGGATAGAGGGGATATCGCAACGTCCCGGAGAGCATCCGGTGAGGAACGGCAGGTACGCGACACTGGTGGTGGACGGGAACCCTGTGATGGCGTGGGTGCGCCCCCCCTGGAGCAGCATGTCCGCCAGGTGCGGGAGGTGCCCGGCCGTCAGGCGGGCCTCGGCGACATCCGGCCGGAGCCCGTCGACCAGCAGAAGGAAGCAGCGCCTCACGCCTCTTCCGCCGTCGGGGTCTTGGAGGGGCTACCACTGTCGCGGTTCATTCTGCGGGCGCTACGCACGCCCAAGGCCAGGACCACCAGGCTTGCCACGACGATCCATGGTCCGGGGATCGGCAGGACCAGCCCGATTCCGGCGAGTAGGGCGTAGCGGATGCCCCGTCCCAGCGTTACGGACAGCTGGTACTTCCAGAGAGGGTACCCGGCCAGTACCGCCAGGAAGCGCATCGGATAGTGCGGCACGATCGGGAGCACGCAGGTGGCGACGAGCGACCAGAACGGGGCCTTTCGATACCAGCGGAGGGTCCACTGGGTGAAGCGATGATTGCGGAAGCCGCGAGTACCGTCCCGGGCGAGCACCCTGGTCAGCACCTCGATATTCCACATCTCGATGATCAGCGTGGCGGCGACGGCCACACTAACGATCAACGGCAGCGAGAAGCGGCTGCCGAGGTACACCACGGCTCCGTCATAGGGAAGCGGTGCGAGCGAGTTACCCAGAAAGGTGTAGGGCACGAGGTAGAGCAATCGGGACCACTCCGGCCAACGCCCTGCGGCGGCCAGGCAGGCGAGGCTTATGACGATGATCGTCCCCGGCAGGATCCAAGGGGAACGCCGTGGCGGTGGCAGCGGCAGACTGATGGGCGGCTGAGTCAAAGAATCGAGTGCTCGAGTTAGGTCGTGCGAGGGGACATGCTCCCCCCGGGTTTGTCCAAAGTTATGAGTGGCGGGGGTGAGTTGGAAGGCAATCAAATCGGAGCAGCCACTTCAGGGAGCCCATTACTTGGGCATCCCCTCCGGCGTTACGTAGGCGGCCGTGATCCCCCCGTCCACCCGGAAATCGGCCCCGGTGATGTAGGACGCTTCGTCCGAGGCGAGGAACAGGGCCGCTTGGGCGATCTCGCGGGCCTCGCCGAAACGGCCCATGGGAATGTGCACCAGCCGGCGCTGCCGTTTCTCTTCGGTGGAGAGGAACTTCTCGAGGAGAGCGGTCCGCACCGGCCCGGGGGAGAGCGCGTTGGCGCGGATCCGCTCGCGTGCGTGAATGACCGCGATCTCCCTGGTCATGGAGAGGACCGCCCCCTTCGATGCCGTGTAAGCGATCTGCGGCGTGGCCGCCCCCACGGTCGCCACGAAGCTCGCGACGTTGATGATGGAGCCGCCGCCGGCCTCCCGCAGATAGGGGATGCCGGTGCGGCAGCAGCGAGCCACGCCCTTGACGTTGATGTCGAGGACCAGGTCCCAGATCTCGTCCGGGGTGTTCACCACGCCGTCGTCGTCACCCGGCGAAACTCCGGCGTTGTTGTAGAGCACGTTGACCTTGCCGAAGGCCTTCCGGGCGCCGGCGTAGAGGGCCTCGACCTGGGTGCTGGAGCGGACGTCTGCTGCGATGAAGACCGCTTTGCCGCCACCAGCCTTGATCTCACCCACGACGCGCTCGCCGGCGGTTGCCTCCATGTCGCTCACCACCACCGCGCAACCTTCACGAGCAAACAGCCTGGCGGCCTCGGCGCCGAGTCCACCGCCGGAACCGGTGATGACCGCCACTTTGCCTTCAAGACGAGCCATTAGGAGTACCTCGGGCGCATCACGCCCGCTCAAAGTTCCGTTGCAGATCCAGATCCGTCACCCGCCGATCGTAGACCCCTTGCTCCTGCCGGGCGGTGTTCACGTAGTGGTCTACCACCACATCGCCGAAGGCGGCTCGCGCGGCCTTCGAGCGCGTAAGGAGCTCGACGGCTTCGTACAGCGTCATGGGTACCTGGCGCACCGTGGGATCGGCGTAGGCGTTGCCGGTGTAGAGTCCCTCGAATTTGAGGCCCTGCTCGATCCCGTGCAGACCGGCCGCAATCGTGGCGGCAAACGCCAGGTACGGGTTGGCATCGGCGCCGGGAGAGCGGTTTTCCACCCGGATCGCCTTGGCCGAGTGCCCCAGGATCCGGATGCCGCAGGTTCGATTGTCGACGCCCGCCACCAGGCGGGTCGGCGCAAACGAGCCGGCCTGGTACCGGCGGTAGCTGTTCACGTACGGCGCATAGAATACGCTCAGCTCCCGTCCCAGCTCGAGCTGCCCCGCGGTCCAGGACGCGAGCTTGGCCGACATGTGAGCCGGTCCCTTCGGCTCCCAGCCGAGGGGCGCGCCGGTCTTCTTGTCCCAGATCGAGCTGTGCACGTGGCACGAGTTGCCGGCGAAACTGGTGTTCCACTTGGCCATGAAGGTCACCGACATTCCCATCAGCGCGGCCACTTCCTTCACGCCGTGCTTGAAGATGCTGTGCCGGTCGGCCATCTCCACCGGCTCTTCGTGGCCGAGGTTGAGCTCCTCCTGTCCCGGCCCCCATTCGCCCTTCGAGTTCTCCACCTCGAAGCCGAGCGCGTCGAAATGACGGCGCAGCGGCTGCATCAGTTTCTCTTCCTTGGTGGTCTGGAGAATGTGATAGTCCTGGATGTACTTGCCGGAGGTGTCCAGGTCCTGGTAGCGACGGGCGCCCGCTCGCTCGTAGCTGTCGTTGAATACGTAGAACTCGAGCTCGGATGCAATGCGGATGGTGAGACCCATCTTCTCGGCGCGGCGCACCTGCGCCTTGAGGATCTGACGGGGTGCCAATGGGAGCGGCTGGTGGTCCTTTCCCTCAATGTCGCCCAGGACTAGGGCGGTCCGGTCGAGCCACGGAATCAGGACCAGAGTGCCGAGATCGGGGCGGACCGTGAAGTCGCCGTAGCCAAGCTCCCACGAGAACGAGCTATACCCCGGGAGCGGCTCGTTCTCGAGATCGCAGCCGAGGAGGTAGTCACACCCCTCCCATCCCTCACGCGCCTGGCTCAGAAAGGTGCGAGCCGTGTAACGCTTCCCGGCCAACCTGCCCTGCTGATCAGGGAACACGGCCAGCACGGTATCCACGCCGTCGGCCGTCGCCATCTTCTCCAGCTGGGCAAGAGAGATCGTCTTCACGGGGGGAGTACCTCTCTAGTTCGTCTCGAAATAGATGTTCTTCAGCTCGGTATAATGCTCCATCGCATGCATCCCCAGCTCGCGTCCCAGGCCCGACTGCTTGAACCCGCCAAACGGGGCTTGCAGGTGGACGCTGGACGAGGAGTTGACCGACAAGACTCCGGTGCGCACCGCACGGGCGACCCGGAGACCGCGCTTGAGATCGTTGGTCCACAGCGAGCCTGACAGGCCGTAGATTGAGTCGTTGGCGATGGCGATCGCCTCGGCTTCGGTGTCGAAGGGAATGACGACGACCATCGGCCCGAAAATCTCCTCATCCACGATCCGCATGCCGGGCCGGGCGTCGGCGAAGATCGCCGGCCGAAGGAAATAGCCTTCGCCCTCGAGTCGCTCGCCGCCACAGACATGGCGCGCGCCCTCCTGCCTGCCCAGGGCGACGTATTTCTCGGTGCGCTCGCGCTGGCTGGCGGAGATGACGGGCCCCATCTCGGTTTTATCGTCCAGCGGGTTTCCCACCCGCATGGTGGTGGCGACGGCAGCCATCGCCTCGACCAACTTCGAGTATACCTTGCGCTCGACGATCACCCGGGCCCGGGCGCAGCAGTCCTGGCCCGCGTTGGCGAACACCGAGGCGCAGGCGTGCTTGGCAGCCTCTTCGATGTCTATGTCGGCAAAGATGATGTTGGGCGACTTGCCGCCCAGCTCGAGCGATACCCGTTTGATGGTCTCGGCGGCGGTGGCCATGATCCGCCGGCCGGTCTCGGTCTCGCCGGTGAATGCTATTTTGGCGATGCCAGGATGGGCCGACATCTGCTGGCCGATCTTGGCCCCCGGGCCGGGGACCACGTTCAGCACCCCCGGCGGAAGCCCCGCCTCGAGGCCCAGCTCGCCCAGGCGGAGCGCGCTGAGCGGCGTCAGGCTGGCCGGCTTGAGGACGACGGTGTTTCCGCAGGCCAGGGCGGGGCCGAGTTTCCAGGTTGCGATCACCATGGGGAAGTTCCAGGGCACGATCAATCCCACTACACCGAGCGGCTGGCGCAGCGTGATATCGAGGCCGGCCTTGGCGACCTGCACCGTCTCCCCAAAGAACTTGTCGGCGGCCCCCGCGTAATACCGCAGCGTGTCGGCGACGTGGTTGGCCTCCCAGCGCGCGTCGCCGATGGGCTTACCGACGTTGCGGGCCTCGAGGGTCGCCAGCTCCTCCACGTGGGCCCGGACCACGTCCGAAAAGCGAAACAGGATCTCCGCCCGCGCCACGGCGGTCTTCCCCGACCATTCGGGAAAGGCCTGGCTTGCCGCGGCAACCGCTTGATCCAGCTCCGCCGGCCCTGCCGAGGCTATCTCGGCCATCGGCCGGGCCCGGGCGGGTTCGGTAACACTGATCGTGCCGGCGCCAGCTGGGCGCCGGTCCCCAATGAGCAGATTCTGCATTCGTTTGCTTAGCCTACCGCCCCGGGCGCGAACGCCGCCTCGAGCTTCCGGAGCGCGGCCTAATCGGTTTTGCTGGGACCGACAAAGTTCCTCTTGGCCGACAGCTGCCAATAGAGGGTGAGCACGACCGCGAGGCCCAGCATGGTCCACAGCACCAGCTCGTTTGGCGGCAGGCTAAAGATCACCGAAATGATCACCACC
>JBBQXQ010000103.1:0-11237 GCA_038209515.1 Gemmatimonadales bacterium | reverse complement strand
CGCAGTCTATGGTCTGACGCTGCATGGTCTCATCACCATGCTGGCGCTGTTGTTCTATGTCGTCGCGTCGCACGCATTGAATCAGCGTCGCCACCCGACCGCGGCGATCGCCTGGGGTGTACAATGTCAAAGCCGTGGCAGACGCCGGCGCTTCCGTCTCCGACACCAAGTTCGGGGCGAACCTGGGAGCCGGCTTCAACTTCAAGTCCTCCGGAGTCGGGTTCTACGTCGAAGGTCGTTACCACAACGTTTTCGCCTCGGGCGCCGATTTCCACTTCATTCCCATTACGGTAGGCTTCCGATTCGGCGGGAGCTGAGCGTTATCCGGAAGCTTCGCAGGAAACCGCCTCGCCGCCAGCGAGGCGGTTTTGTTTTGAGCCGCGTTCCGATCGTCCATCCGGCGGGGTTCTGATCCAAGGTTAGTGCCAGCTTTCGCGATCTTTCTGCGTGACCGATCTCATGGCCGAGGCGCGCCGGTTACTCCAGCACCATTTTGGCTATCCCGATTTCCGGCCGGCTCAGGCGGAGGTCCTCGCCTCCATTTTCAGCGGGCGCGACACCCTCGCCATCCTGCCTACCGGCGGAGGCAAGTCCATCTGCTTCCAGGTTCCCGCCCTGGTACTCGGCGGCCTGACTGTGGTGGTCTCACCGCTCATCTCGCTCATGCAAGACCAGGTCGAAGCAGCCCGAGCCCGCGGCCTTGCTGCGGGGTGCCTGAATAGCAGCCTCGGCATTGCCGAGCAGCAGGCTGTACGGGTGTCGATCTCCGACGGCTCGCTCCGCCTGCTGTATGTGTCGCCCGAGCGGTTGGAGCGATTGAGCGCGGAGCTCCAGAGCCAGGGAATCCAGCCCCGGCTGCTGGTGATCGATGAGGCCCACTGCATTGCCGAATGGGGGCATGACTTCCGCCCCAGTTACCGCAAACTCTCTCGCGCGCGATTCCGGCTGGGTAGCCCCCAGACGGTTGCAGTAACCGGCAGCGCAACGGCCGAAGTGCGCAATGAGATCGCCTGCAGTCTGCGGCTTCGGAGAGGCTTTCAGCTCCACCTGGGCTCATTCGATCGTCCGAACCTCTGGTTCGGAGCGGTGCCGGTCAAATCCGAGCGGGAGCGGCTGGAGGCACTGCTTCAGCTGCTTCGGGGCGATGATGTCATGGCCATCGTCTACGCGCCGACCCGAAGCACCACCGAGGCGGTTGCCCGTGCCCTTTGCAACGCGGGACATCGGGCGGCGCCGTACCATGCCGGGCTGACCAAGCCATGCCGCGCTGCCACGCTCGACGATTTTCTGCGGGATCGGATCGATGTGGTGGTGGCTACCTGTGCCTTCGGCATGGGCATCGACAAGCCGAACGTGCGCCTGGTGGTCCACTGGACCCCACCCCCAACGCCGGAGGCGTACTATCAGGAGGCAGGGCGGGCTGGGAGAGACGGAGACTTTGCCCGGTGCGTGCTGCTGTGGCGTAAGGCGGACACCGATCTGCACCGCCGCCAGCTCGAGGTCACCTTTCCGCCACGCCGACTGCTCGGGCGCATCTGGGCTGGTCCCAAGGGGCAGGTCGGCGTTCCAAGGAATGTTCTCGAGGCCGCGGAGCGGTTACGCCGCGAGCTGCGCCCCGAGCGGGGCCCGGTGGATTGGCGGCCCGTGGTCGCTCGCCGGCGGCGCGCCCAAGCCCGGATCCAGGCGGTGGAAGACTACGCGCGAACGACGCAGTGCCGCCGCGCCAGCCTGGTCGGCTATTTCGGAGAGCAGCTAAAGGAGTGCGCGGGATGCGACAAGTGCGGAAAGAAGCCGAGGGCAGCACCGGCCGATCCGGAGATCGCGGCCCGGCTCGCCCGTCTCCGTGATGCGCTAGCCGGTCGCAGGACCGTGTGGGGAGGATGTCCGCTGGAGCCCGACGCGCTGCTTCGGTTGGCCAAGAGCCCGCCACCGGATGCTGCCTCGCTCGCGGACGTGCCCGGCGTGGGAGCGGCGATCACCGAACGGCTGGGCGGCGCCATCCTTCACGCGCTCTCGTGCCCCGGTCCCGACCGGGACTCTCAGTCAAACGCCCCTGCCTTCAGCGCCCTCGGGAAATGGCGTGAGGGTGTAGCAGGGGAGATGGGTGTGCCGGCCTATGCGATCGTCTCTGATGCTGTGTTGCGTGCCATTTCCGAGGCTCGGCCGAAGAGTCGGTCCGAGCTGGCCCGGATCCGGGGCCTGGGTCCGCGGGCCCTCGCCAAGTTCGGGGATGACCTGTTGCGCGTGTCCGGCCTGGGATGCTCCGCGCCGGGCCAGCCGATAAATCGGTTGGACCCGCTCGCACCGACCGGTTAGCTTGGTGCTGGTTGTCAGAGCCCTTCACCGGCCGAGCGGAAATGGACGACTCCCTCTACTTCAACGAACAGCATCATCAAGTGCGCGAGATGGTCCGCGAGTTCTCCCGGACCCAGATCGCCCCCGTTGCGCGGGAGCTGGATCAGACCTCCACGTTCCCCTGGAACAACATCAAGGCCATGGGCGAGCTGGGTCTCCTCGGTGTTCCCTGGGGCGAGGAGCTGGGCGGCGCCGGGCTGGATCAGCTCTCCTACTACATCACCATCCACGAGATGGCTAAGGTGGACGCGAGCCACGCGCTCACCATCAGTGCTCACACCAACCTGGGCACCTCGCCCATCGTGGAGTTCGGCACCGAGGAGCAGCGGCGGCGATACGTGCCGCTGCTCGCCTCCGGGAAGGTGCTCGGTGGGTTCGGGCTGACCGAGCCGGGCGCCGGCAGCGATGCGGGTGGCACCGCCACTACCGCAGTAGACAAGGGCGATCACTACCTGCTGAACGGCTCCAAGATCTTCATCACTCACGCCGGCGTCGGCGAGATCTTTTCCGTCACCGCGCGGACCGAGCCGGGCAAGGGCAATAAGGGAATCACCAGCTTCATCGTCACCAAGGATACGGTCGATCTCGACAAGTGCCGCACGATCGGCGTCGGTCACGCTCCTGATCTTCCGAAGACGCGGGGAGTCCGTGCCGGCAAGAAGGAAGACAAGATGGGCTGGCGGGCAAGCGACACGCGCGAGCTCATCTTCGAGGACGCGGTGGTTCCGAAGGAAAACCTGCTGGGCAAGGCCGGGTATGGCTTCATCAACTTCCTCAAGACACTGGATGCCGGACGAATCGGCATCGCCGCCCTGTCGCTCGGCATTGCCGAGGGTGCCTACGAGGAGGCGCTCCGCTACGCCGGAACGCGGAAGCAGTTCGGTCGCCCGATCGGGAGCTTCCAGGGAGTGAGTTTCCAACTTGCGGACATGGCGATGGAGATCGAGGCCGGAACTCACCTTCTTTACCACGCCGCCTGGCTCAAGCAAAACGGCCGGCCGTTCAAGAAGGAGGCGGCCATGGCCAAGCTGTACTGCTCCGAGCTCGCCATGCGCACCACAACCAAGGCTGTCCAGATTTTCGGCGGCTATGGGTATACCACCGATTACCCGGTCGAGCGGATGATGCGGGACGCCAAGGTCTGCGAGATCGGCGAGGGTACCAGCGAGATCCAGCGGATCGTGATCGGCCGTCAGATTCTGGGGGAGATCGTGGACTAGCAATCGTGAGTCGTCAATGTGGCTAAGTCAACGTGAGACAAAATGTCTAGGCGGATTACCTTAGACTCTCGACTCCAGACTCCAGACCCTCCTGTCATTGCCCTAAGCTCGCTTCCTTCATATAATTAGCCCAGCAGCGACGCGCTCTCTCGCGGCATGCTCCTCGTAAGGTGGTGGGCAGGCCCGCCGAGGAGCGCGTTTCTCATTCCCTGTGCAGTAACCGAGGCCTGGAACGTTGAAGCGCGAGATCCTGATCAATGGGAGCCAGCGGGAGACCCGCGTGGCCATCCTCGAAGACGACAGGCTGGTGGAGCTGTTGGTGGACCGTCCCGATCACCGTCGCACCGTCGGGGACATCTACCTCGGCCGAGTCGAGGCCGTCCTTCCCGGTATTCAGGCCGCTTTCGTCGATATCGGGCAGGAAAAGAGCGCTTTCCTTCATGCCTCCGACCTCCTCGAACCCGATGAGGACGAGGAGCCGGACGACGAGGAGCTGGACGACCCCGCGGAGGCTGGACAACCCGCCACCATCGAGTCGGCTGTAGCTGTAGAGGAGCAGGGCGCCGAAGAGACCGGTCAGGAGCGGAAGGGTGGCTGGCGAAGCCGGGACCGCCGGCGACGGCGGGGGAACGGTGGGGCAGCCGCCGCCGAGCGGCCGGCCGGTGAAGGACGGCAACGGGAGATCTCACCTCGCCGCGCGCTCCCCAATATTCAGGACATCCTCAAGAAGGGTCAGAACCTCCCCGTCCAGGTCACCAAGGAACCAATCGGCTCGAAGGGATGCAGGGTCACCGCGCAGATCTCTCTGCCGGGCCGCTTCCTGGTGTACATGCCCTACGCATCGAAGGTGGGGGTAAGCCGGAAGATCGAAAGCCGCGAGCAGCGGGGCAAGCTGCGCGAGATGGTCTCCAAGCTGCTACCCAAGGATGCCGGCGGGGTAATCGTCCGCACGGTAGCCGAGGGCGTGACCGAGGAGCATTTCCGGCGCGAGATCGAATCGCTGATGGGGCTCTGGAAGAAGATCAACCGCAAGAAGAGCTTCGTCCGGCGGGCGCCGGCACTGCTTCAGCGCGAGACCAGCCTCACCCGCGGCATCATCCGCGACCTGTTCAGCGCCAAGGTGGACGCGCTCCACGTGGACATGAAGGAGCTGTACAACGAGATCGAGCAGTACCTTCAGCAGATCGATCCGGACCTCATGTCCCGGGTTCACCTCTACACCGACGCAATCCCGCTGTTCGACAAGTTCGACATCGAGTCGGAGATCCGTGACCTGTTCAAGGCCCGGGTCGAGCTTCCGACCGGCGGCTCTTTGGTCATCCAGCCGACCGAGGCGCTCATCAGCATCGACGTGAACACGGGACGGTACACCGGCAAGAAGGATCCCGAGAAGACGATTCTCCGGACCAATCTCGAGGCCGCACGGGAGATCGCCCGGCAGATCCGGCTGCGCGATATCGGCGGCATCATCGTGTGCGACTTCATCGACATGGAGACACGAACGAATCGCGAGAAGGTCCTTCAGGAACTCCGGACTCACCTGGGAAGGGACCGGGCCCGGACCAAGGCCCTGGCGGTCTCCGAGCTGGGACTGGTAGAGATGACCCGGCAGCGGGTGCGCCCGTCGCTCTGGCACTCGATGACGACGGACTGCCCCACCTGCGCCGGCACCGGCCGGGTCTTCACCCCTGAAGTGGTCTCTCGCCGTCTGGAGCGTGCGCTCAGGCGGGCCGGCCACGAGCGGCGCGAGCGCCAGCTCACCGTCCGGCTACACCCCGAGGTGGCGCTCTACCTGCTGGAGGAGGAGCCTCGCCTGCTCCAGAGCCTCACCAAGATGACCGGCGTGGATATCGAGCTCCGGGATGATCCCATGATGCGGCTGGATGAGTTCCGGCTGATGAGTCGGCCGGCCGGGCGAGATGTGACTGATCTTTACGCTGTCGCGTAAGAGGACGGGGCAGCGGGGCAGCGGGGCAGTAAGCGCGGGCCCACTTGTCCCAAGCGTGGTCCCCGTCTACTTTTACCCGCTGACTTTCACGGCACACCTCAGTCAAGGTTCTCGTATGTACGCGATTTTTCGGGCGGCGGGCAAGCAGTTTCGGGCAGAGAAGGGGAAGACCATTCGCCTCCCGCTCATGAGCGCCGAGGCCGGGTCCAAAGTCACTTTCGATGAAGTGCTCCTGTCGTCCGATGGCGAGACCATCAAGGCCGGCACGCCCCTGGTTAAGGGAGCCAAGGTGATGGCCGAAGTCGTCGGAGACGGTAAGGAACCCAAGATCTACGTATTCAAGTTCAAGCGGCGGAAGAATTACCGGCGCAAGACCGGGCATCGGCAGGGATATACCGAGGTCCGTATCACCGACGTGAAGTTGGGCTGAGGCGGATATGGCACATAAGAAGGGCGTAGGCTCCAGCCGCAACGGGCGGACGAGCAACCCGCAGTATCTCGGCGTAAAGCGCTACGGTGGGGAGAGGGTCACCGCCGGCAATATCCTGGTGCGGCAGCGCGGCACCAAGTTCCACGCCGGCCGAAACGTTCGCCGGGCGAATGACGACACGCTGTTCGCGCTGGTGGATGGGGTGGTGAAGTTCGAATACCGAGACAAGCACCGGCAGAAAGTGTCGGTTTACCCGCCGACCGAATCGGCGGTGTCATAGGCTTCTCTCCGGGCTGCAGGTCGCCCGAGTGCCGAGGGGACGCGGATCACTCCGCGTCCCCTTTTTGTGCTTAGATTGAAACACCGGGGCTCGGCAGCCCGTCATGCCATCGCCCTCGACCTGGAGTCCGAATGACGCGATCGACCCTGTTTGACCGGCTGAATCAAGAACTGGAGGCCTTCGGGAAGAAGGCCCAGGCCGCGCTCGATGAAGGGAAGCTCCAGATCGAGCTCCTTCGGATCCGGCGCCGGCGGGACAACGCGGCTCGGGATCTGGGACTTCTAGTGCACCGGCGAGAGCGCGGTGGGGAGACCGAGGCACCGCGGATCGAGGCGCTCATGCTGCGGATCGACGACCTTCAGGCGGATATGACCCGGCTCGAGGGACAGATCGGAGAGTCCCGCCAGAGCAGCGGCTCGACCGGCGAAAGGGCAGCGACGCCCGGGACGGCCTAGCGCCTCACGCGCGGGAAGGCTGATCCAGCCGCGGGGCTATGGCTACCCGGATCCGGTCGGGATAGTTGCCGCAGAGCCCATCGACTCCCAGGCGCACCATTCGGTCCAAGTCCCCCAGCTCGTTCACGGTCCATGCGATCACGGTTCCACCCGCCCCATGCACCAGGTTGACCAGCTCCTGGTCCACCTGCTGCCATTCCTGCCACAGCGTGGTCGCACCCACCCCCCGCATGACTGCGACCGCGTCCTGGAGATACGACGTCAGCAGGATGCCACGCCGCAGGTTTGGATGGGCTTCACCCAGCCGGCACACGATGCGATGATCGAAGCTGTGCACCGCATATTGCTCTGGGGCCGGGCCCTGAGCCAGGATGGTCAGCAGCATGCGGTCGTACTCCGGAGGTAAACCCTTTACCTCTACCCACACCTGGCGATCCCCAACCAGGTCCAGGATTTCGGCGAGGGCCGGTAACGTTTCGCCGTTTCGAATCCGAACCTGGCGGGCCTCGGCCAGAGTCATTTGGGCGATCGGACCGGACCCCGGAACCTCCGGGTCGTGATGGACGACGATCCCACCGTCGCGAGTGGCGTGGACGTCGAGCTCGACGCCATCGGCGTCCAGCATGACTGCACGCCGAAAGGCGGCTCGTGAGTTCTCGTATTCGTATCCGGAGGCGCCGCGGTGGGCGATCACGCTCGGGCGTCGCATCGGGCTAAGATAGCGTCCCCCGCCGGACTCGGCCAAGTTAACAATCCTTCCCCCCATTCGTCCCAGGGTTTGGATGAGCGCCTCCACGACGCCCCAATCCACGACACCTACCCCCGAATCCGATCCGGCTCTGGTGGCCGCGGAGCTGATCGAGCGCCACATCGCCGCGCTCGGGCGATTCCTCTACTCCTCCGGAGCGGATCGGGACGAAGTGGATGATCTGGTTCAGGAAACGCTCTTTCGGGCGTTCCGCCGTCTGGCGACCTGGAGAGGCGAGGCGTCGTTTCGGAGCTGGCTCTTTACCATCGCCAGTAACCTGCTCCGGGATCAGTTCCGCAGCCGGAAAGGCTGTCAGGTGCTCTCTCTAGACGACCGGGACATTCCCGCCGCCTCTGATCCCGATGCGGATCTCGCGGCCGGCGAGGCGGCAGAGCGGGTTCGGCAAGGACTGACACAACTGACCCGACTCCAGCGGGAGGTCTTCCTCCTACGAGCCCAGGAGGGCAGCGAGTACGAGGACATCGCGGTGGCTCTCGGCACGACCCCGGGGGCGGCTCGGGTCCACTATCACCACGCGGTAAAGCGGCTGAAGGAGTTGGTGCGATGAGCGACTGTGGCTGGCTCTCCGACCGAATGCCCGCAGTGGCGTTGGGTCGAGCCGAGTGGACCGGGGAGGAGACCCGGCATCTGAGTGGCTGTCGGTCGTGCCAGAAGGAGTGGGAGCTGGTCCGGCTGTCGAGCCACCTTGGGCAAGACATAGCAGCCAAGCTCGACGCAGGGTCGACTACCAGGGCCGGGGTTCAACGGCTCGCGCGCACCCGACACGAGGACGATCTTCGCCGCCAGTCCTGGACCTTCGCGAGCCTGGCCACGGCGGCTGCAATTGCGGCCGTAGTCTGGACCGGGAGGCCGATCACCCGTCCCGTGGCGCCTTCCGCCGGGCCCGTGGTCGCGGCGTCGTTGCTGATCCCGCTTCCCGAGCTGGACAACCTGGACCCGGCCGAGCTGAACACCGTGTTGCAGACGATTGACGAGCCGCTGGTTGGCGGCCCGACGGATACCCCCGGATCGGGGGCTCTCGACGATGATGATCTCGAAGGTGTCCTCAATATCTGGGAGGGTTGATGGGCCCGGTCGTCTGGTTAGTCGCGCTGGTCCTGGTGCCACTCTATCCGGCGGCCGCCCAGCGGCCCGATAATGCCGCACCCGTGGCCGACTCCGTGCGGAACCGAATCGAGGAGCAGTTCGCATCACGAGTGCAGAAGGAGCTCGGCCTCACCAACGAGCAAACCGCCAAGCTGCGGGCCAGCAGTCAGCAGTTCGGCGGCCGCCGCCGCGAGATGCATACTCGCCAGCACCAGCTGAGCGAGGCCTTGCGGGCCCAGCTCCAGCCGGGCGTCGCCGCCAACCAGGACAGCGTCGCCAAGCTCACCGATGCAATGGTCGACCTACGGCTGGCCTCGGCGCAGTCCACCCGCGCGGAAATGAAGGAGCTTTCCAAGTTTCTCACCCCGCTGCAGCGAGCCCGGCTTTTCGTCATGCGGGATCGGCTTCGCGACAGGGTGAGGGAGGCCCGGGAGCACGGGGGAATGCGAGGTGGCAGAGAAGGTCGTGACCACCGGCAGTATCATGGGCGTGGGACGGATGAGCCTCACGAGTAGCGATGACCGAGGATTTGAGTGGTGTCGCGCAGAGAGGAGTCGAGAGACTAGCTCACGTCCCGAACTTATCAGTGTACGCCGCCATCGCGTCACTGATAGCGGCTCGGGCTAAGGCGGCACCTTCGAACCCTCGGGTCTCGGTGTGGGTGCCTTCGAGATCCTTGTAGACGCGGAAGAAGTGCTCGATCTCCTTGAGGTAGTGCTGGGGGATGTCCCCGAGATCGTTCAGCCCGTCGGAGTAGGGGTCACCCATCGGTACGGCAAGGACCTTCTCGTCGGCCACTCCCGAATCGATCAGGTGAAAGAGCCCGATGGGCCGGGCGTCCACCAGACAGCCGGTGAACACCGGGATCGTCATCAGCACCAGGACGTCGAGCGGGTCGCCATCGTCGCCCAGCGTCCGGGGCAGGAAACCGTAGTCGCCGGGGTAATGCACCGCGCTGTGCAACACCCGGTCCAGCCGGAACACGCCGTGCTTCTTATCGAGCTCGTACTTGTTGCGCTCGTTGGTGGGGATCTCGATGACAGCAGTCACTTCGACCGGCGGGTTAGGACCGGTGGGGAGATCGTGCCACGGATGGAAACTGCGCGGTTGAACGACGGGCACGAGCTGCCTGGCCGGCTGTGAGAGCGGGAATGTACCGACTCTCCGCCCGGCTTGCATCCCCACCGGCTCTTAACGAAGTTTGACGCCGGCCCGAGTGGCGGAATGGCAGACGCAGCGGACTCAAAATCCGCCGAGGGCAACCTCGTGCGAGTTCGACTCTCGCCTCGGGCATCTTGCCGCATAACGAGTTAGCCCCCGCATCACCCGACGCTCCGCAAGGCTTTCGGCCCCGATTGTCCCCCCGTTGTCCCCTTCGCCAGCATTTCGACTGCACTTCGGAGATCGCGCTCGTCCACGATCGCGTAACGTCGAAACATGGCGTCCGTTTTCCACCCGCAGAGCTGCATCACCACGTGCTGCGCTACCCCCGCGCGGATGAGGTTCCAGGCTGCGGTGCGGCGGAAGTCATGAGGAGTCCGACCGACCAGGCGGGGACGCACAACGCTTTCCAGCCCGTCGCGTTTGACGGTCGAGGCTCGCTTGCAGGCCGCCCGCCAGCCATCGAGGTAGGCCAGAATCGGCCGGCCGTTCCGGTGGAACACGGTGGGCACGATAGCGCCGAGCCGGCGCTCCACCTCGCTCGTGTGTGCCCACTGGTCCCTGAGCAGGTCCGCCAGCTCAGGGAGGACCGCAAAGGGAAAGGTCCGCCCCTGGTCGCTCTTGGTTGTGTTAGGCTCGAGGCGCACAACCCCGGCCGCAAAGTCTACCTGTGCCCACGTGAGGGCCAGCACTTCGTCCTGAATCCGCCAGCCGGTCCAATAGGCAAACGCCATCGGGGCCTGGAGCGGTTCGGGGAGCTCGGCGAGTACGGCCCGGAAGTCGGCTTGCTCGAAGAATCCCGAGCGGGCGTTGTGGGGATCAGGGGTTGAGATAGACGGCTTGGCGGAAAGGGGCAACCGCCGCGCCTTGACGGCAAGGTTAAACGCGCGACGGAGCGCCGCCAGCTCAGCGTTGACGGTGGACCGCTTGGCCCCGGCTTCGAGCCGTTCCCGCTCATAGGCGGTTACACGGTCGCTGGTGATGGCAAGCGCCCGGCAGGCGCCGAAGTATCCCTCGAGGTGGGCGAGACTCAACTCCAGGCGGTCGAGCGAGCGCCGGCCGCGGACCTTGTAGTCGTTGCGGATTAGCTCCGCCAGGTCCGTGAACGTTACCCGCTTGCTGTCCGGGGCGGTCAGGTTGCCAATCGCGTGCTCGGCCTGGCGACGGGCCAGGAGCTTCTCGGCCTCGCGCTGGCTGGTGGAGTGGGAGCTTTCCTCGTGTTCGCGACCGTTCACCCGGTAGCGGAGCCACCAGATTTCCCCCCGCTTGCGGAGCGTCCCAAACTCCCGCCGCGCTGTGGCCACAGTCTCACTCATCCGGCCCTCCCTCGCTGTGCCTGCCGAACATCGCGGGCGAGCTGTCGGCATCGGTTGCCCCAATCGTCCAGCGCATGAGCCACGGCGGTAGCGACGGCCGGCGTTGCGGCCCGCTCCCCGGCGACGATCCGCACGAGGGTCGAGTCGGGAACACCGGCCGCCCGCGCCAGGGCCCGGACACTGCACGGGGCACCCTCGACAGCACGCGTCACGGTCT
>JBBQXQ010000102.1:0-11370 GCA_038209515.1 Gemmatimonadales bacterium | reverse complement strand
GCTGCCCCGGGCAACTGTTCGGGCTCTCGGCGATCCAAAGCAGGTGGCACCCAGGCTAACGAACGGGCTCGAGGCCCTGAGGCGCAACGGGTTACCACCCTATCGTCAAGCTACTGCACAACTGAACTAGAGATACAAGGCGTCATGCCGCGGCGCTAGCCGATCTGCATAAGGCCAGTTCGGCGGCTCATGGTTGCAATTCGATCCCCATATTGCAACGTTGTGACATGTGCGTCGGGCTGTGACGTCTTTAGCACTGCGAACCGAGGAGTGACCATGAAAGCGCCCACCCTGCGAGCCGCGGCCTTGGCGCTCGCTTTCTTTGCCTCATCGGCGGCAGCCCAGAGTCCCGGTACCGTGGAGCTCGGGATTTTTGCTCAGGCGAGCTACTTCGACCAGAGTCTCCGATTGGATCAAGGGAAGGGTGGGCCCGGTGTACGGCTGGGGATCTTTGCGCTGCCTAATATCGACCTGGAAGCCGAGGGAGCCTTCGTCCCGACCGATGGACCCGAAGGCCACATCTACTACATACCGCTTCGCGGTCGGGTGGTGTTGAACATCCCCGCCGGCGAGCATGCTGCCGTCCTGCTGGGCGGTGGGTACGTTCGGAACGAGTATCGGCACGATGCCGATTTCCATGACGACGGCGTCACCGGACTGGTAGGCGCCAGAGTTGGTCTCCCCGGCCTCACCACAATCCGTCTCGCCAGTTACGTCGATTACATCCCGTCTCCGAGCAATGGCGTCGGCTATCACCTCAATTGGGGGCTGCAGGCCGGATTTAGCCTCCTGTTCGGCAGGCGCTCTACCCGGCCGTCGGAGCAACAGAATCCGGCTCGTGTCGCCCCCCGCCCGGACTCACTGGCGCTGGCCGCACGGGCCGACTCCGTCGCCAGAGCTGCCCGCGCAGAGTCGATGCGGGTCCAGGCAGCTCGGGACAGTGTCGCGAAGGCGGCAGAAGCCCAGCAGCAGAAGCTCCGCGACAGCGTTCGCCTGGCCGAGACGCGACAGCAGGCGCTGCGAGACAGCCTGGCTACGGCGACGCGGGCTGACAGTCTCCGGACTGCAGCGTTGCGGGACAGCCTGCGCCTGACTCAGAACCGTGCTCGCATGGCGGCTCTGCGCGACAGTCTGGCCCGCCTGGCCCTGCGGGATAGCCTGCGCCTGCTCATGGCCCAAAAGCAGACCCGGGTGACCCTGCGAGGAGTCAACTTCGAGCTCGGGAAAGCAGTCCTGCTTCCGATATCACGGGAGATCTTACAGGATGTCGCGCGCTCGCTCGTCACCAACCCGACAGTTCGGGTCGAGGTCGCTGGGCATACGGACAGCACGGGGTCCCGCGCGGTCAATGAGCGCCTTTCTCTGGCCCGGGCGGAGTCGGTCAAGGCCTTCTTGATCGAGAACGGAGTGGCCGCAGACCAGATGGAAGTCCACGGGTATGCCTCGACCCAGCCGGTGGCGACCAATAAGACCAAGTCGGGACGGGCCCAGAACCGTCGGGTCGAGCTCAGGCGAATCGACTGATGACCTACGATCCACCGACACCCTGGAAGCCCAGTGGCCCCGACGAGCAGCCGTCTACGCTCCCGAAGGACAGCCGGGGTCAGGCGATCAACGAGGATAGGCGGCAGCGGAAGGCCGAGGAGGCCGCGTTCGAGGAGCAGCACGGCCGGAAGATGAACAAGAAGGACCGGAAGCGTCGAAGAAAAGGCTCGGGCTGACGCTCCATGGGTGGCGGCCCGGCGTTCACCGGCGTATATAAGGATACGGGTCGGCCCGGGTCCGGCTGCCCGTCCCCTCGATGAATCCTTGCAGGAAAATCATTGCCTTATTTGGAGGTGTGCGTATGAGGCGTTCTCGTCTCCTCGGTCTGGGCTTCGCGGCAGGGGCCGCGCTGGCCCTCGCCGCGTGTCAAGATGATTCCAGTCCGACTTCTCCCGATACCGGGCCGCTCTCCGCCCGGGTGCAGTCTTCGCAGGGCTCGGATCTTCCATCCGCCGCCGAGTTCGCTCGCCAGGTCCCCGGTTTCGGCGGTTTCTTCCTGAACCAGGATGGGACTGCCACGGTCTATCTCACCCGCGGGTCGAGTCGCGCCCCTGCCGACCGAGTGCTCGCGGGGTATCTCAAGGGACGGGGACTCTCCACTGCCGCGGTGCGGGTGGTCGAGGCCCGGTACCGTTGGCCGCAGCTCGAGCGTTGGCAGGCGGCAGCGACCGTCGAGGCGTTCGCCGTTCCCGGCGCGGTGTTCGTGGACAACGACGAGACCAGCAACCGGGTCCGGATCGGGGTCGAGAATCTCGGCGCGGTGGGCCAGGTACGTGCCGCGCTGGCGCGGCTCCGCATTCCCGACGACGCCGTCATCGTCGAGCAGGTAGATCCGATTCTCCAGGTGGCCACCCTGCAGAATGTGGTGGATCGTCCGGTGCGGGCCGGCGTACAGATCAACTTCCCCGGCTTCATCTGTTCGGTAGGCTTCAACGCCACTTCGGGGACCCAGAAGTCGTTCGTCACCGCCTCGCACTGCACCAACAAGCAGGGTGGCGTGGAGAGTACTCCCTACTGGCAGCCGCTCCAGACGACGGCCCCCACCCAGATCGCCACCGAGGTGGCCGATCCGGTCTACGTGAAGGGAGCAGGTGCTGGATGCCCGCGCAACAGGCTGTGTCGTTTCAGCGACGCCTCCCGTGCCGCGTACGTCAACGGCGCCAACCAGGCGCTCGGCCTGATCGCCCGGACGAGCGCGGCGAACAACGGCAGCCTCACGATCACCGGCTCGTTCACCATCGGCTCGAACGACTGCGGCACGACTGGGGGATGCCTTGCCGTCGGCACCACGGTGAACAAGGTGGGTCGGACCACCGGTTGGACGGCCGGCAATATCACCAGCACCTGCGTGAACACCGGCGTCTCCGGCACCAGAATCGTGCAGCTCTGCCAGACATTCGTGTCGGCGGGAGTGGGCAGCGGCGACAGCGGTTCGGATGTCTTCCAGATCACCGGCAGCAGCGTGAAGCTTGCCGGGGTGCTCTGGGGCGGCAACTCGGGCGGGACCCAGTTCGTGTTCAGCCCGTTCGGCAACGTCACTCGGGAGCTCGGTGCGCTGACCACCCACTGAGCGGCCGGCGAGCACCGGTCCGCGCCCGTCGAGGCGGGCCGGTGCTACGGCTGCTTCCCCATCGGCTTATACGAAAACTTCTGGCCTCCCACCGACGCCTCGTACATGAGTCCGCCTTTCGCCATGGTGACGATCGCGACACCTTCGCGGTAGCTTAGATCGGCCGAGGCGCGGGCAGTGAGAGCAATCGCCGAAGCCTGGGCGTCGAGCTTGAGCTTTCCCTTCTTGAAGTTGCCCAGTGCCGCCGCGTGCTTGAAGAAGACGACCTCACTGTAGACCTGCCCGCCGAGCTGCAGACCGATGGTCACCTGCGTCAGGGTGGAACGCCCGATCAGCCGCCCTCGCTGGTAGACGTAGCCCTTGCCCCGCGCCGCACCCAGGCCCATGCCACCCTTGCCCACGGTCGGGAAGACGGCGTATCCGTACGCGTCGGCAAATACCTTGGTCATGCCAGGATCTTTTTCCTTGAACTTCTGGATCACCGCCGCGACGTCGGATGGACCAGCGGTTGATGCCGGGTGGACTGATGAGGGCAACAGGAGAGCGAGGAGCAACGCTGAGGATTTGAGATGGAGCTTCATTGGGCCATTCTCCAAGGGGACTGACTGAGGGGCCGATTTGACGGCCCACCTACCGAGGGCTAAGTCTAACCTCAATGAACGAGCACCCGCTCCTCCGTATGTGGAGGGATCGGCTCGACGCGTTCCGCTCGCCCGGCTGCCGGCGTCGCAGATAGTGAGGATAAGCCGGAGCGGCATAGTCGCTAAGCCGCATCAAATCCGCTGTGGCGAATGCTCAACGAGCTCAGGAGCTGCCACAACTGCCATCGGCAAGACCACCGAGGACGCGGCTTTGCGACCTATTGGCGCCCCGACCCGCTGGGCACGAAGCTTGAGACAGGATGAATCCCCCCATCCCGTTTGAGGCATGCCTTGACCCAGCCGCACGCGGCATCCGCTGAGCCTCGTATCGTCCTCATCGTCGAGGACGAAGACATCGTCAGACGAATGCTCACTCGCGTGCTCGGCGACGCTGGGTATCGGACGCTCGAGGCCCGACACGGTGAGGAAGCCCTGCGGATGGTGACCTTTGCCTATCCCTACCTCCACCTCGTCATCACGGATGTGCTCATGCCGGAGGTGGACGGGCGGGTGCTGGGGCACCGGTTGGGCGAACGTTGGCCTGGGCTCCCGGTGCTCTACATCTCAGCGTATGCGGTGGACGACCTCTTCCACCGCGGCGCCCCCACGGCCGGCGCGCCCTTTCTGCAGAAGCCGATTATCGCCGAAGAACTTCTGACCGTAGTCCAAGGGCTCCTGATGTCCTCTTGAGGCATCCTTTCCGATTCCTTAGCGTAGCCGGTCATCCCATCGATGACGGCGAGCTACCCTCGGAGAGAGTGCCATGAAACTGACCGTCAATGGCGTTGAGCGCGAGATAAACGCGCCATCCGACATGCCCCTGCTCTGGGCCCTGCGCGACCTGCTCGGCCTCACCGGCACCAAGTTCGGCTGCGGCATCGCCCAATGTGGTGCGTGCACGGTGCACCTGGACGGTACGCCCCGGCGCTCCTGCGTCACGCCGGTATCCGCCGCCTCGGGCAAGAAGATCACCACTATCGAAGGGCTCTCCCCCGACGGCACTCACCCGGTGCAGCGCGCGTGGGCCGAGCTGGACGTGGTGCAATGCGGGTACTGCCAGTCCGGACAGATCATGTCGGCCGCGGCCCTGCTGGCCGCAAAGTCCAATCCCACCGATGCCGATATTGACGCCGCGCTCAGCGGCAACATCTGTCGCTGCGGCACCTACCAGCGCATCCGCTCCGCCGTGCACCGTGCGGCCGAGCTGAGGACTTCCGCATGAGCGCCCCGACGACTCCCTCCCGCCGCGAGTTCCTCAAGACCAGCGCGCTGGTCACCGGCGGTCTGGTGATCGCCTTTACCGTGCCTGGCGCCAAACGCTTCGCCCGGGCGGAGCGCACTCCGGCCGGTCCGTTCGCGCCCAACGCCTTCCTGCGCGTCGGTACCGACGACAGCGTCACCGTGCTGCTCCCCCATTCGGAGATGGGCCAGGGCATCTGGACTGCCCTACCCATGCTGATCGCGGAGGAGCTGGACGCCGACTGGTCCCGGATCCGGGTCGAGCATGCGCCGGCGGCACCAGCATACGCCCACACCGCCTTCGGTATGCAGATGACCGGCGGCTCGAGCAGTACCTGGTCGGAGTTCGACCGGTGCCGCCAGGCCGGCGCAATGGCGCGCGCGGTGCTGGTGGCCGCGGCGGCACAGCGCTTCGGCGTCGAGCCTTTGGCCTGCCGGACCGAGAACGGGGTGGTGATCTCCGGCAGCAAGCGTGCTCGTTACGGCGAGCTTGCCGAGGCCGCATCGAAGCTGCCGGCGCCGAAGACAGTTCCGCTCAAGGACCCCAAGGACTGGAAGCTCATCGGCAAGCCGACCAAGCGGCTGGATACTCCGGAGAAGATCACCGGCAGGGCCCAGTTCGGTATGGACGTGCAGTTCGAGGGCCTGCTCACCGCCGTGGTCGCGCGACCGCCGGTGTTCGGCGGGAAGGTAAAGTCTCTCGACGACACCAAGGCCAAGGCGGTGCCCGGCGTGCGGTCGGTCGTGCAGGTTCCCAGCGGCGTCGCGGTAGTGGCGGACCATTTCTGGGCCGCCAAGCTCGGCCGCGATGCGCTTAACATCGACTGGGACTTGGGCCCCCACGCGAACCTGGATAGCGCCGCCGTGCGAGAGGAGTTCAGCCGGCTGGCCGGCACCAAGGGCACGACCGCGGCGCAAGCCGGCAACGTGGCCGGCGCGCTCGTCGAGGCCGCCAAGACCATCGAAGCCGACTACGCCGTGCCCTATCTCGCACATGCGACGATGGAGCCGCTCAATGCTACGGTGCGCATCAGCCCGAGCAAGTGCGAGATCTGGACCGGCACCCAGTTCCAGACTCTGGACCAGCAGTTGGCCGCGAAGATCACGGGGCTCAAGCCCGAGCAGGTGGAGATTCACACCACCTTCCTCGGCGGCGGCTTCGGCCGTCGCGCCACACCGACCTCCGACTTCGTCAGCGAGGCGGTGCAGGTAGCCCAGGCTGCCGGGGCACCGGTGAAGACCGTGTGGACCCGCGAGGACGACATGCGCGGCGGCTACTATCGCCCGGCCTACCTCCACCGGGTGCGCATCGGGCTCGGCAGCGATGGTCTGCCGACGGCCTGGCACCACGTGATAGTCGGCCAGTCGATTCTGGCCGGGACCCCGTTCGAGCCGATGATGGTGAAGAACGGCATCGACGCTAGCTCCGTCGAAGGGGTCGCCGATTCGGCCTACCTGAAGTCGGTATCAAACCATCGGGTGGACCTGCATTCACCCAAGCTCGGCATCCCGGTGCTCTGGTGGCGCTCGGTCGGCCACAGCCATAACGCATTCGTCATGGAAAGCGCAGTCGATGAGCTGGCCCGGGCCGCGGAAAAGGATCCGGTCGAGTACCGTCGTGCCCTGCTGAAGGGGCACTCTCGGCACCTGGCCGCGCTCAATCTGGCGGCCGAGAAGGCCAAATGGGGTACGTTGCTCCCTCAGGGTCGGGCCCGCGGTATTGCGGTGCACGAATCGTTCGGCAGCTATGTGGCTCAGGTGGCGGAAGTATCGGTCGAGAAGAACGCCATTCGGGTGCACCGGGTAGTCTGTGCCATCGATTGCGGGGTGGCGGTCAACCCCGAGACCGTGCGGGCCCAGATGGAGTCGGGCATCGCCTTCGGTCTGGGCGCAGCGCTACACAGCAGGCTGAGCTTCAAGGACGGGCGGGTGCAGCAGTCCAACTTCCACGACTATCAGGTGCTGCGCCTGGAGGAGATGCCGGTGGTCGAAGTGCATATCGTGCCGAGCACGGAGAAGATGGGAGGCGTGGGCGAGCCGGGCGTGCCGCCGATCGCCCCTGCGGTGGCCAATGCCGTCGCGGCGCTGACCGGCCAGCGCCTGCGGGAGTTGCCGCTGACGCTTCCGAGCTGAGGAGAGGGGCATGCGCGACTGCATCCCCCTGTTGCCCTTCCTCGCGATCCTGGTCGCCTGCGGCCCGCGCCCCACCCCGGAGGAGCGGGCTCAGGCGGTCACCGCGTTCGCTACCGTGCAGAAGGTGTTCCAACACCCGCGCTGCCAGAACTGCCACATTCCGAGCGACGCGCCGCTCCAGTTCGACGCCGGTCGGACGCACATGATGGACGTGAAGCGGGGTCCGGAGGGCCACGGCGCGGCGGGGTTGCCGTGCACGACCTGCCATGGCGATGCCAACCCGCCGGCCACCTACGGGCCGCATGCTCCGCCAGGCGCACCGCACTGGGCGTTGCCGGCGCCGGAACACAAGATGGCCTGGATCGGCCTCTCGCCCGCTGCGCTGTGCGAAACCATCAAGAGCAAGAGGCAGAACGGCGGACGCAACTTCGAGGCGTTGATCAAGCACGTCAGCGAGGACAGCCTGGTGCTGTGGGGCTGGCACCCAGGGGGCACGCGCGAGCCGGTGTCGGTGCCGCACGACGAGCTCGTCGTCAAGTTCAAGCAGTGGGCGGCCGCCGGTGGGCCGTGTCCAGGTGAGACGGTAAAGCAGTACGGCGGTACGGCGGTACGGCGGTACAATATCTTGCTACTGCGCCGCCTTCTTCGCACTCCCTTTCTTCCAGAACGGCCGGGTCACTACTTCCGCCTGCATCCGCTCGCCCCGGCACTCCACCTCGAACTTCGTTCCCACCTTCGCCGCCGCCGCAGGCAGATACGTCGTTCCGATGGCGACGCCGAGCGATGGGCTCAAGGTACCGCTCCGCACGATGTCCACCTCGCGGGTCGCGTAATGCACCGGATAGCCATAGCGAGGAAAGCCGCGGCCCTGGAGCTGAAAGCCCACCAGCTTGCGGGTCGGACCCTTGAGCTTCTGGATCTTGAGGGCGTGGTCGCCGGTGAAGGGCGAGCCCTTGTCCAGCTTGACGATCCAGCCGAGGCCGGCCTCGAGCGGGGTGATCGTATCGTCGATCTCGTTGCCGTAGAGCGCGTAGCCCATCTCGGTGCGGAGCGAGTCCCGGGCGCCGAGACCGATCGGCGTGGTGCCGGCGGCAAGGAGCGCCTCCCAGATCTTCACGGTGTCACGCTCGCGGCAGTACAGCTCGAAGCCATCCTCGCCGGTGTATCCCGTCCGCGAGATGAAGCACTCGGCGCCGGCCACCTGACCGGTGGTGAAGTGGTAGTAGGCGATGTCGGGGAGGCGGGTCCTCGTCAGCGGTTGGAGCAGCGACTCGGCCTTTGGGCCCTGCACCGATAAGAGGCCCACGTCGCCCGAGATGTCCTTGAGCCGGACGTTGATCCCACCCTTCTGATCGACGATGTGCTCCCACGCCTTGGCGGTGTTGGACGCGTTGACCACGATCATCAGCTTGTCGTCGAACCGGTAGACGGTGCAATCGTCCACGAACGTGCCCTCGGACGTGAGGATCGCCGAGTACTGCACCCCTCCCGGCTCCAGCGCCGACACGTCGTTGCAGGTGACCCGGTTCACGAAGGCGTTCCGGTCCGGCCCGGTGATCTCGAACTCGCCCATGTGGGAGACGTCGAACACCCCCGCCCCGTTCCGCACCGCATGGTGCTCGGCGAGAATGCCGGTCGGGTATTGTACCGGCATCTCCCACCCGGCGAAGGAGACCATCTTGGCGCCCAGGCTTCGGTGCGCATCGAACAAAGCAGTGCGCTTGAGAGTTGTAGTGGCAGTCATTTCGTTTTTCCCATTAGGGTCGCCATCACGGCCTTCTGCGCGTGGAGCCGATTCTCGGCCTGGTCCCAGACCCGCGACTGCCGACCCTCGATCACATCCTCCGCCACCTCCTCGCCCCGGTGCGCGGGCAGGCAGTGCAGGAAGATGGCACCGGGGTCGGCGTTTTTCATGAGGGCCGAGTCCACGATGTAGCCTTTGAACGCGCGAGCCCGCTGCTCCTGCTCCTCCTCCTGCCCCATGGACGCCCACACGTCGGTATTCACGACGTGGGCGCCGCGCGTTGCCTCCCGCGGGTCATCGCTGAGCGTGACCTTTGTCTTCTTGCGGTTCCGCTCCAGTATCTCCGCGTTCGGTTCATAGCCCTTGGGGCAGGCAAGCCTCAGCTCGAAGCCGAGTACCCCCGCCGCGTCGAGCCAGCTGTTGGCCATGTTGTTTCCGTCGCCCACCCAGGCGATGACCTTGCCGTCCCAGCCGCCGAGCGCCTCCCGCACGGTGAGCAGGTCGGCGAGCACCTGGCAGGGATGCAGCAGATCGGTGAGTCCGTTGATGACCGGCACCGAGGCGTACCGGGCGAGCTCCTCGACATCGGCATGATCGTAGGTGCGGATCATGATCCCGTCGAGATAGCGGGAGAGCACCCGGGCGGTGTCCCGGATCGGCTCGCCTCGTCCCAGCTGAATGTCGCGGGAAGAGAGGAAGAGGGCGTGCCCGCCGAGCTGGAAGGCGCCGACCTCGAAGGAGACCCGGGTGCGGGTGGAGCTCTTGGCGAAGATCATTCCCAGCGTCTTGCCCGCGAGCGGCTTGTCCCGGTAATCGCCCTGCTTCATCGGGGCGGCCAAATCGAACAAGGCGAGCAGCTCCGGTTTGCTGAAGTCGGGGATCGCGAGGAAGTGACGCGGAGAACTCATAGAGCCAGGTGTCGAGTTGAGAGTCAAGGGTCTAGAGTCGAGAGTCGGTCGTCGGGTGCGGATTGTAGCGGAGGGCCGGGCTCATGGCAATCAGACCCGGCGAGAGCAACCGATCGACGCAGAGATCATTTGAACAAGATCATTTCCACCAGGCCCACTGCTCCAGCAGAACAGCTGAGAATGTGAATTGCACCCAGAGCAGTGGCCCAGTCGGTCTAATATTCTTGCGCGACAGCTATGGAGCCTTCCCTGCGATGCCTTGAAGGGTCTGCTCGAAGCCTTCGTTTCTGATTTCCTGCCACAACCCTTTCATAACCTCCTCGGCTCTTTTCGCCATCTCTTCCCAGGGGAGAGTCCCGGGACCCGGATTGATGAACTCGTTGTCCTGGAGGATGCGCTTCGCAAACTCGGGATCAGCATCTTGCCAGTGCTCTTTCATGGCCAAGCAGATGTACTTTAGCTTGCGGGATAGGTCGAAGCAAAAAGTGGCGAGCATGTAAAACCGCTCGTCAACATCCTGACCTACGGACTCAAGTTTGGGTGTGGCTCCCTTCGGGTGGTTATCCGTGCCGAGGGCCATGTTGCCAAGCTGTGCTGCGGTGATGGTCATTGTATCCCTCCGAGTTGGCATGAAAGTACGAGCCGGCGATTGCAACGGGCGGATCAGCGAGGGGGCCTGTGCCCCAACCAACCCATCCGCACCAGGTAAAGGACGTCTGTGATTGCCCAGGAATTGGCGAATGAGTCCTGCCAACGCCTGGCCTGCGCAGCGTCACCTCGTCTTCTGAGGAGTTCGGCAAGCAAGTATCGCTGCGGCCCCATAGCCGTAAGCGGATAGTTTGCCGTCCACGGCTCGGCGATTCGGGAGACTGCTCTCTGTAGCAGGCCTACCGCCCCGGTCGTATCTCCTGCGAGGAGCGCCAGTCGGGCGCGAAGGGACGCCCGAAGTGCCTCCGGTCCTGGATCCGCGGGACTTCCTCGAGGAGCTCGCTCAATCTGCTGGAGAAGTCTGGTCACCTCGGCGGAATCGCCCGCCAGGGTCGCACGGTCTATCAACGCGTCGAAGCTCTCCCGGACTTCGTCCCAGTACGGGCGCCGGAAATCCGGAGATCGTCCTGCCTCCACCTGGCGCCAAGCCCAGTCATACATTGGTTTCGCGAGATCTGACGCCTCGAAGCCCGCGAGCGCCGCCTGGACTATCCACGGATCGAATGACTCGTCTCCGGCAACTGCCTTCCATGCGCTCACCGCATCAATCGAGCGCCCCTGAGCGGCCAAGGCGACCAGACGGTACTGACCTCCTCTACGTCGATCGTCCGGAGTCCGGTTAGCCCCTAGGAGGAAGCCCGCAACGGTATCCGCCAGAGCAGGATCGCGCCCTCCATGCATCGCAGAGATGACCACTTGCGCGAGCGCAGGGCGTTCCATCGTCTGGAGCCTGCCCAAAGCGGTCGACCTGTCCCGTGCCGAACTGAACTGAAGCGCTACCAGCGCCTCCCGCATGGGGCGCCATGGATCGTCCACTCGCAAACGCCTGAGATACCCTTCCGCGCCACGCCGATCGTCCGCTTGGAGCGCCAACTCGAGCAG
>JBBQXQ010000101.1:0-11987 GCA_038209515.1 Gemmatimonadales bacterium | reverse complement strand
GGTGGTCCACTCTGGGCGCTTGCCACCCTCGACAATGCCGACAAGCATCAGGCTCTGACTCCGACTGCTATGGCGACCGTCACCCGACAGGTCGACGTCACTCAGACTTGGTTCAACGCCCCCCTGCCCATCAGAAACTGGCGGCGACAGTGGCTTATGACCCTTGAAGAACCCAATCCCGCGATCGTGTATGAAGGCGCAATAGTGTATCGACTTCCTCCCAACGACCCTGACAAGATGAACGTGGAGCCGAAGTTCACCTTTGCAGTAGCGTTCGGCCAAGGCAAGGTCCTTAAAGGTGAGCCGCTGCTCCCAACGCTCCAGCAAATGGCGGACTTTGTGGACGGGATCGTTGAAAGCTTCTCCGCCATCCCGCTCGGGTCGCCCCCTCCTAGGCAGCGCCATTAGCGCCCCCTAGGTGAGTGAGGTATATTAAAGCCTCCTAGCTCCTAACTAAAAACTCATCCAGCAATCGCACAAGCTCCTCGGGCGCCTCGATATATGGCACGTGGCCGCACCGGGGAAGTAGGTGAAACTCCGCGTTCAGGAGTCGGGCCACGGTGCGGGTCGCCTCCAGCGGGATCGGGTCGTCCTCGCCCTGGAGCAGGATGGCTGGGATGTCGAGGCCGACAAGCGCCGGCCGGAGGTCGTAGTCGCCCAGGCTGGACCAGACTTCCTGCTGGGTACGACTCGTCACCCGGAAGGGCGTGAGGTCGCGCGGGCGGGCGGGGTCGTAGAAATAGGCGGACACCGAGAGCTCGAACAACCGACGCGCGTATCCCGCCGGATTCTTCTCCCGCAGACCGCTGGTCCTGAGCTCGGCCCGCTGCTGCTGGAGGGTGGGGGCCAGGTTCCGTTCGGCAAAGCGGCGCTCGAATTCGAGACGCATCTCCCGCCACGCAGGCGCAGGCGAGACCAGCGCCAAACGGCTGACCAGGTTCGGGTACTCTGTGGTGTACAACTGCGCCAGCAGCCCGCCCCACGAGTAGCCGATTATTGTGAGCTTCTCCAAGCCCCACTGCCGGCGGAGTTCCTCGAGGTCGGCCACGTGCTCCCGCCAGCCAACCGGCGTCTCTCGCGGCACAGCCGATTGCCCGCCGCCCCGCTGGTCGTAATAGATCAGCTCGCGATCGCGCGCGAGCGCATCGAATCCGGGAAGCAGATAGTCGTGGTGGGCGCCGGGGCCGCCATGCAACACCACAGCCGGCGGCCCGCTGCCGATCCGGCGCTCGAAGATCTCGACGCCACGCACAGCACGCATGCGGGTCTGAGCGTTGTTCGCCGTCACTCCGCTCCGCCCCCGCGCCGTAGCGCGAGAAAGCCCCAACCGTCCACATGAACGGGGTGCGGCGGCCAGCGATCCGGGCGAGTCCGAAGGCTGAGTGTCAGGGGTGGTGGCGGGGGGAAGTCAGACACTCGAAGCCTGAGGGCCGTCCGGATCGCTGGCCGGGGCGGGGTGGCTCATAACAAAATCGCCAGTGCATCCGCCACTTGCTTTACCGCGGCCTCTTCCTCGGGCGTGAACGGATCCGGCACATCGCTGTCGATGTCGATCTGGCCCAGAATCAGACCCCCACGCCGGATTAACACCACCAGCTCGGAACGAGTCCAGGTGTTGCAAGCCAAGTAGTTCTCGACCGCCCGCACATCGGGCACGTTCTGGTCCTTGCCCATCGCCACTGCAGTCCCACACACGCCCACGCCCACCGGGATGCGGATGTGGTCGGTGTTCCGCCCGGCATGCGCCTCGAGCACCAGCTCGTGTCCGTGCAGCATGTAGAGATAGACCGAGGTGTAGGGAGGGCCAGCGGCGCGGATCCTTTCGGCCGCGATCCGGAGCAGTCCCTCCCGGCCTTCCTCCCGAGCAAACGCTCCCCGCAGAGCAGCCACGATCCGGTCACTATCGAGCGCCGGCATGCTCAGCCTCCTCGCGTGCCGAGTGTGGCTCGCACGGTCGTGACGCCGGCTCCGCGTCGCACCAGGATTTCGACCGTTTCACCGGGACGATGGCTCCGCAGCGCATCGGTCATGGCCTGCAGATCCGGTGTTTCCATGCGGCCGATGCGGGTGATGATGTCGTCGCCTCGTAGTCCTGCTTTCTCGGCGGGACTCCCCGCTCTGACACCGACCAGCCGGACTCCCCCCGGAGTGCCGGTCATGTCGGGGACGGTTCCGAGGTACGCGCCGTATCCGGGGCTCCCGTTGGGCGCAGCGGTTTGGGTGGAGATTGGGGCCGGCAGGTCCTGAAAGGTGAGCTGGTGCGGCCGGTTCGCGAGCGCGGCCACCAGACCCAGGGTGAAGTCGGAGACCCGCTTCAGTCCATCGAGATTGATCTTCTGCCAGTCGTCGGTGGTGCGGTGGTAATCCTCATGGAGATCGGTGAAGAGATGCAGCACCGGCCGCTTGGCCGAGTAGAACGAAGATTGATCGCTCGGGCCGTACCCGTCACCCTGCGGCTTGAGATCGAACCCCGCGTACCAGTTGAGCGAATCCAACAGAGCCGGGAACTCCTTCGCGCTGCGGGCCCCGTAGACGATCAGCCGGCCGTTCCGGAGACGGCCGACCATATCGAGGTTGACCATAGCCAGCGTACCGGCCAGGGAATAAATCGGCGCCTTCACATAATAGGCCGAGCCTAAAAGACCGAGCTCCTCCCCGCTGAAGGCGATGAACACTACGGTACGTGCCGGCGGTGAGACGGCCAGCCGTGCGGCCACCTGAATCAACGCGGCCACTCCGGACGCGTTGTCGTCCGCCCCGTTGTGAACTATCCCTGTGCTGTCGGGGTCCAGGCTACCGAAACCGCCAAGACCCAGATGATCGTAATGTGCGCCCAGCACCACGGTCTGATTCCGGAGCACTGGATCCCTGCCGGGCAGAATGCCGATCACGTTCTCTCCGGTCAGTCCGCCTGCTGGGGCCTGCCTGATTGCGGGCGCGTCTCTCCCGATCGTAAAGGACTGAAACCAGCCTCCCGCAGCGGGCTGAAGTCCGACTTCGGAAAACCGCCGGGCCAGATAGGCGGCGGCCGAATCGGCTCCGGGAGAGCCGGTCACCCGGCCCTGGAGCCGGTCATCGCTGAGAAACTTGATGTCGTCGAGCAGGCGGGGAGGCTGGGTGATCCGCTGGGCTTGCAGACTACCACCCATGGACATCAGCGCGACAACCGAGAGCAGACCGATCCGGGGCATAGAATCAGAGAATATAGACGAACTAGCTAGCGCGGAACGAAGCTGGTCTCGGGGCTCAGCTTTCGGGTAAACGCGGCGAGGAGCCGGGCGGTGCGGTCGAGGTCTTCCAGCGCCACCATCTCGTTCGGGCTGTGCATGTAGCGGTTGGGCACCGAGACCAGCGCCGTCGCCACGCCGCGGTGGGCGTTAAAGATCGCTTCGGCGTCGGTATGGGTATCGCGCGACGCTGCTTCAATGCTATACGGGATCTGCTCCGCCTCGGCCGTCTCGACCAGCAGGTCGAAGACGATCTCGCTGACCGATGCTCCCCTGGAGAGGACGGGACCACCGCCCAGGCGAAAGTCGCCATGCTTCCGCTTCTCGATGCCGGGGTAGTCGGTCGCGTGGGTCACGTCGATCACGATGGCGACGTCCGGCTCCAGCTGGTTGGCCGACGAACGGGCGCCGCCGCCGGTTGCCGCGATCTCTTCGCGGGTGGTTGCGACCGCCGTCACGGACGCGCCGGGACGGTCTTGGGAGAGGAGGCGCAGAGCCTCCAGAACCACGAAAGCCCCAATCCGGTTATCGATGCTCCGGCTCACCAGTCTGCCGTTGGGGAACTCCAGTACGCCGGCGGCCAGCACCCCGGGATCGCCGATCCGGACCCGCGTCGCCGCCTCCGCCCGGGATACTGCCCCGATATCGATCCAGAGGTCCTCCACCTTGGAGACCTTGTCTCGCTCCTCTCGGTCCATGATGTGGATGGCCTTCTTCCCCACGACACCGATGACCTGTCCCTGTCGGCCAAGGAGGACGACTCGTTGCCCCACGAATACCTGATGATCCCATCCACCGATCGTGTCGAAGCTGAGAAAGCCCTCGTCATCGATGTGGCTGACCATCACCCCGATCTCATCGATGTGCCCGGCGAACATCAGCCGTGGACGTCCGCCGCCATCGAGGCTCGCAAACGAGTTCCCGGCAACGTCGGCGTGGACCGAGTGGGCAAACTTCTCCGCTTCCGCCCGCCAGACCCTGCCGGGGGCCGCCTCAAACGAGGAAGGTCCGGGTGTGTCCAGCAACAGCTTCAGGAATCTGATTGACTCAGGGGTCATTGGGGGACTGATCCAGGTGCAGTTCGAGGAACACCGCTCCCTTCACTGGGTTGGCAGTGTACGGGGCGATCTGCCGAAAGCCGAGTCGGCGGTAGAGGTGGAGCGCCGCCCCCATCGTGGGGAGGGTATCCAGGCGCATGCGCCGATACCCGGCCGTGCCAGCCTCGTCGATGACTCGTTCGGCGAGCAGTCGGCCCACGCCGCTGCTCCGGTACGCTGGACGAACATAGAGCCGCTTCATCTCGCAGGTGTCCGGCTCGAGCGGTCGCAGCGCCACACAGCCGGCGCTCTCCTTGCCGCGGCAGGCCAGGAGCAGCCGGCCGTGGGGCGGTGCATAGGCGCCGGGCAGCCTCGAAAGCTCCTCGTCAAAGCCTTGAAAGCACAGGCTGATGTCGAGCGACGCCGCGTACTCCTCGAAGAGCTGGCGCGCGGCCGCTAGTGCCTCGCCCTCGTGAGCGTTGCGGATGGTCAACAGCGCACTGCCGGTCGCCACCGTTCCACTTCTCCCGCCGGAGCCCCAGTCAACGCTCTTTTGATTCGCTCGGCGCCATCCACCACTCTCGGTCCGGGCCGAGAGGTGTACTGGTTGCCGTCCAGAATCCAGGTAGGTATCCGGCCCATGAGGCCGAGTGCTTCAGGATGGTCCAGCGCATCGAGCTCGGCGCGGGCACGCTCGATCCCGAATCCGCACAGCATGACGATCACATCATCCGGGCGGAGCGCCGGGAGCTCGGCCCACTCGCGCCTGGCCGAATGGCTGCCCGCGCGGGCCCCAACATCCTCTCCGCCGGCCGAGGTCACCAGCTCAGGAACCCAGTGGCCGGCGAGGTACAGCGGCTCCAGCCATTCGATACAAAGCACCCGCGGAGAGGGCGAGGGCCTGAGGGTTTGGAGCCTCCCGAGCCGGCTTTGTAGCCCGAGGACCAGCGCTTCAGCCTCGTCGGCCAAATCCAGTGCCGTCCCTACATTGTGGATGTCGCGCCAGATCCCCCCGAGGTCCTGCGCGACAAGCGACAAGACTCGAGGAGCCGGGTCGATCGCTTCAGCCAGCCGGTACACCTCGCCATCCGATACAGCACAGACCTCGCAGAGTCCCTGGGTGATGATGAGATCGGGCCGGAGCTTCCGGATCTGACCGGCATCGACGGCAATTACCGGGCGGCCAGCCTTCCTGAGGCGGTGCACCTCCGCATCGATCGCAGCGCCCGAGGATCTCGGGTCAATCGGCGTGCTCGTGACCCGAGGAAGTCCCTGGACTGAACGCGGGTAATCGCACTCGTGTGAGATCCCCACGAGGTGCCACGCGCCTCCCAGCGCGGCCACGATCTCGGTCCCGGCCGGCACCAGGGAGACGACGCGCACTCACCCCTCGGCCAGGCGGCTGGGCCGGTAGTTCACGAAGAACAGTAGCCCCGCGAATGTGGCGATCAGGCTCCGAAAATCGTGGGTCAGAAGAAAGGCGACAGTGCCCAGGAGGGTCGGCGCCTCGATCAGACTCCAGACCACGATGGCCCGACCGAGGTTGGCTCGCCACCAGTCATCCTGCGAAGTTCCGGGGACCGCTGGGGTGAGGCGGGTTGCGCTATACGCCGCAGCACCAAAGACGGTCGCACTCACCAGAAACAGTCCCACGTAGAGTACCCGCCGATCGGGAACCGCGGAGATCGGCATCGAGGTCTTCGTCCCGACGTACCATGCCACCGCGTAGAACAGAATCACCCCAAGCATCAGCGCCGCGTGGATGATCTTTGCGCTGATCGCGGGCGATACCGGAGCTTCCGGAGGCATTATCGTCTCGCGACTCGGTAGAGCACTCCTCCCAGGAGCGCGAACATCACGAGGGCAGCGATATCGCTGTTCGCGAAGCCTCCGAGCACTCCCTGCAGGCCGACCACGTGGGCGAGATAATCCGCGGCGGGCACCTGCGCGGTCTCGGCGCGCACGACCAGCGCGGCTGCTATTCCCGCGATGAAGACGCCGGCTAACGCCCCGCCGGCGATGAGCCCGCTGGCGAAGAGCACTCCCGGGCCAGACTCGACCTCCGCGATCGAGCGAAAGCCGCTTCTGAGCCGCCGCTCTACCAGCCAGCGCACCGCGCCGCCAATGAACATTGGTGCCGACGTCGAGATCGGCAGGTAGACGCCCACGGCAATCGGGAGAGACTGGAGACCCATCAGCTCGATCGCGATCGTCAGGAAGACGCCGATCAGGACCAGACCCCAGGGCAGCCTCCGGGTCAGGATGCCATCGGTGACCAGCGCCATGATCGTGGCCTTGGGCGAGTCGAGCTTGGTGATCGGCTTGCCGTCGATCTCATGCACCCGGCCTCCGATTCCCGGATCGACCAAGTACGCGACCTCATGGCTCGCCGGATCGAGCAGATATTTGCCCGGTGTGACCCCCTCAGTGGGGATGTTCACCCGAACAACCTCCCACTCCTTGCCCTGATGCCGCATCTGCTCGCCAGTGCCGGTCACCGAGCGATCCGCGGCACCCGGAGGCATGGCCTGCAGCGTCACCCCGGGATGGCGCTCCGGGATCACGTTGGTGTAGGTGCTGTTGAGCAGAGTGATGGTCCAGCCGATGGCCAGGGCAGAGGTGATGGCTCCGACCATGATCGCTATCTGCTGCCGCTTCGGGGTCGACCCGACCAGGAATCCGGTCTTGAGGTCCTGACTGGTGGCGCCGGCATTCCCGGCGGCCACGGCGATGACGCCCGCGATGGAGAGCGCGGCTACCCGATGGTCCACCCCGGTCCAGCCTATGAGCAGGAATATGGTCGTGGTGCCGATCAGCGCGGCGATGGTCATGCCGGAGATCGGGTTGGCGCTCACCCCGATCTCGCCGGTGATCCGGGAGGATACCACTACGAAGAAGAATCCGAAGACGATGATCAGGATGGCGCCGAGCAGGTTAACGCCGACCTGCGGGAGAACCGTGAGCAGCAGCGCCAGGCCGATCGACCCCGCAATAGTGATCCAGATCGGCAGGTCGGTGTCCGTTCTGAGCCGGCTGGCTGCCTCGCCCATGCTGCCCTTCAGGTCTTGGAAGCCGGACCGGAAGGCCGACAAGATGGTGGGCAGCGCTCGCAGCAGGGCGATGATTCCCGCCGACGCCACCGCGCCTGCCCCGATGTAGAAGACGAATGCGGCCCGGATCTCGGCCGGGCTCATGTCCTTGATCAGCTTGGTCTCGGCGAAGATTGGTTGGCTCAGTCCCGAGCCGAACAGCTTGATAGCAGGGATCAGAACCAGGTACGCGAGCGACCCGCCGGCAAACAGATATCCCGCGATGCGCGGCCCGATGATGTAGCCGACGCCGAGCAGCTCAGGCGAGACCTCCGCCGAAATCGAGGCACCCTTGTAAAAGGTCGATACCCGCCCCGGATACTCCTTCCAGAGCTTGAGCCCTGCCATGAGGAACTTGTAGAGGAAGGCGATCCCGAATGCCTGAAAGAGGAGGCGCGCCTGGAGTCCGCCCTTGTCCCCTGCGATCAGTACCTCGGCGCACGCAGTCCCCTCGGGATAGGGCAGATTGCCGTGCTCCTTCACGATCAAGGCACGGCGGAGCGGAATCATCATCAGGATGCCGAGCAGGCCGCCGATGACCGCAATCACCGCGACCTTGCTCACGGTGAGATCGTAGCCCATCAACAGAATGGCGGGGAGCGTGAACACGATCCCCGCCGCAATGGACTCGCCCGCCGAGCCGGTGGTCTGGACGATGTTGTTCTCCAGGATCGTCGATTTGCCGAGCGTCCGGAAGAAGGCCACCGCGAGTACCGCGATGGGAATCGAGGCGGAGACGGTGAGGCCGATCTTGAGCGCGAGATACACGCTCGATGCGGCGAAGACGATGCCTAGAATCGCACCGAGGATCACCGCACGGAGGGTCAGCTCAGCCGGCGATTGCGTGGGCGGAACGTAGGGTCTGAACTCGGGGGTCACCGGTGGTGGAGTGACAGGCCGGGTCTGGGTCGCCATGCGGTGCCTTGGAGTCGGTGGGAAAACGGCCGCGACTTCGCGTCAGGGTACGAGAACGTTGAAGGTAGGGAACGCAGGGGGGGACGTCCAGACCGCCTGCAATACCAGCCTTCTGTTTGCCCAACCTCCCATTTTTGCATATATGTATGGTCGGGCACCATCACGAGGCCGCCATGCTCTGGACCGTCTTCTCTATCTTGCTCGTTCTCTGGCTCCTTGGCATCGTCTCCGCTTACACCTTCGGCGGATTCATCCACGTGCTGCTTGCGTTGGCTGTGGCTGTTGTCCTGATGCGAGTGATTCAAAACCAGCGATCGACCGACTGAGTGCATCAGCTAAAAGAGAAACGGCCCAGCACCCGCTGGGCCGTTCTGTCGTTCTCTGGATGCAGTCAGTTGCCGGACGAGTCCGCCACAACCGAGTCCGCCGCCGTGGAGTCCGCGGCTATGGAATCTGCGGGCCACCACTCAGGCCGTGCCGTCTGCTCGCCGCCCAGCTGCGGCGGCTCGGCTGTCGTGGTATCAGCCGGGATCACCACACCGTTGGCGCCGAGCAAGCGGAAGAGTTTCCATTGCGCCTGGCGAGCCGCTCCGGGGCGCGATCCGTTGTACATCAGAGAGACCAGCAAGGTTCCCTCGGAACGCCCCAGATAGCCTACGACGGTCGAGACCCGGCTGAGTGTACCAGTCTTGGCGCGGACGACGCCCTCGCCGGGGAAGCCGCTGTTTATCCGCCTCAGCGTACCGGTTCCGTTGGCCGGAAGGAGCTGGGGAAAGTTGTGGCCGGCCGACGTTGCCGGAAACTTGGCCAGGTAGGAAACGAAGGCCGATGGTGTCACCCTGTCCTGATAGGACAACCCGCTGCCGTCGACCAGATACACGCCTTCACCCCGACCGGTCACCTGCTGAATGTGGGCCATGAGGTTCGCAGGACCCTGCTCCCGGCCCCCCGCCCACTGGAGCAGCAGCTCAGCTCCGAGGTTCAAGCTTCTGCGATTGATCTCGCTCGCCAGGGAGTCCAGCGAAGGAGACGTGACTTCGGCCAGGACCCGTGGTGTGCCGTCCAGGGAGTTTCGCATCTTGGCAGACTGATTCCACACGACTCCGGCCTTCCGCAGTGCGCCGGCCCAAACGGCGCCGAGTACCATCTTGGGGTCGCGAGCGGTGGCGGTGAGCCGCCGTGGCGCACCCCGGACGCCTATGGTTCCAGTCACCACCCAACCGCCGCCGCGGCGCGGCCGTAGCCGGAGCCGAGAGCGGCGGCCGCTAGACGTCATTGCCGTCACGCTAATCAGCGAACCAATTCCTGCCGGGGCGGTCTCGATGAGGCGGGCCCGCTCTCCTAGCCTGCCGGGGCGCACCGTCAGCCAGACGATATTCTCGTGCAGCGTGAGAGGGCCGACCAGCGGAGCGAAGAGCCTTCCCATATGCCGGGGAGACCATACTACCGGATACACGGCGTTCGCCGGACCGCCGGCGCTCTGGACCTGGAGCGGCCCCGCAAGACGGCGGACACCCGAGCCGGCCAGCTGAACGGCCAGATCGTAAAGCGTCGGCCCGGATCCCTCGGCACGCTCAAGAGAAGGGTCGCCGTTCAGCTCGAGCGCCCAATTCCCCAGCCATTCGCCGTTCTCCGGGTCGACAACCCCCGTGCCCACCACCCGCGTCGCCCGCCTTGCGGTGCCGCCGAGCACACTACGGGCATAACCGGTGGTAAAGAGCTTGACCGCCGACGCCGGCATCAGCGAGACATCCGGATTCATGCTCCAGAGCATCTGCCCTTTCTGATCGGCGATGGCTATGCCCCACTGTCCCGGCGCCGAGCGAGTGGCCGTCTCGAACCAACCGACCATGCGCTCGTGCAGCCACATGGCATCGGTCTGCGCAGCGAGGACGGGGACACGGCCGAAGAGCGCCGCCGCAAGGGCGAATACAACGTAGAGGTGGCGTAAGCGGGACAGACGTTCCACTGAGATCCTTGGGTTGAGTCGTAGTGTCAGAGTGCCGTGTTGGAAGTGCCGTGTGCGGTTGGGACTCCAGCTCTTGGGGCCAGACCTAACGGCATATTGCCAAGGTCTTATGTTGGGCGGGCGAATCGAGCGCCCCGCCGGCGGTCCACCCTGTGTCTGGACGGAACCAGCAATTCCCGGGCCCCCTTCCGCGGCGTCAGGATACCGAATTTTGGCTTTTGAGCCGACTGACCGCAGCGGGCATGCTGCACCGGGTGACCCAAGTCACAGAATGACCCCACCACCCCGGGGTATGATAGCGCGGGCGCGGGGCCCAGAGCTGATCAGCCACCGGCAGCATCGCAAGGTGCCGTCGTCGGGGCCGCTGTTCTCCGGGCTGAACGATCCTATTGGGGTAGCGCGGGCAGCCGGATTCGGCGCCACGACGCGGACCCAGATGACTTCACGAGTAGGCGATCTGAGGAGGTCTAATGCGAGTACACTCTTCCACCCGCTATGTAGCGCTGGCGGCAATTGCCGGTGCGTTGGCATGTGCCGGCAACAAGGCCCGGACGGACAACGGCCCAGACCAGGCGGCTGCTGCCCGTGACACGACCAGCGGCCGCGACACCACCCAAACCCCCCCGGGCTATCGGGGTATGGAGCGGGATACCACCATCGCTCCGCAACAGCAGCAGACGCCCAGTGACACCTTCCTCCAGAAGCAGGGTCAGGGAAGTCCGCAGGATACGGCGGGCTACTCCGGCATCGAGCGCGTGGATACCACCGGCCAGCGGGCCGACACCAGCGGCTACAATGCTAATCCGGGGGCTGCGCAGGACACTTCTGGCATGAGTGGCATGGATTCGACCGGTATGCACGCTGACTCCACCGGTGCCTCGAGTGGCGCCGCGGGGCTGGACTCCACCGGTCAGTCGAAGACTGGCGACACTACCGGCTACAAGCAGTCGCAGGACACGACGACCTCTCGCTAGCAGGTCGTCGGTCGGTCAGGGTCGATCTTCGGGGGCGCCAATGGCGCCCCCGATTTTTTGGGCTGGGCCGCGTGTACTCAGGTGAGCCGACTCACGAGGGCTCACTGTTCCCTCTCACCGCAGCGACCCCCTCAAGATGGTAGCTGAGTGCTGGACTCAAGAAGGCGCACGCCGCCATTCACTCGAGACGATCTGAGCAACACTGGAGGATACGGCACAATGAACCTCTCGATACACAACCAAACACTTCTCCGGGGAATCTTGGCGGGCGCCGTGGTCCTGTCTGGAGTGTCCGCCTGCTCGCGCTCGGACCGCGCCGGGAGGGGCCGCGATACCACCCAGTCGAGTGCAACCGTGGTGATACCGTCAGACAGCCAGACCAGCGCCAGCGCTCCTCAGCCCTCCGCCGGCGCGGCCACACAGCCGTCGGGCGACACTGCCACGGCGACCGCCCAGACGCGGACGCCGCGCCAGTGGACCAGGCCATCTGGCAGGCGCGCAACGCAGGATACCACCGTGAAGTCGGGTGAGGCGGCTGTATTGGGCTATCGTGGAATGGCGCAGGACACCTCACCCCCGCCGGATACGTTGGCCGTCAACGGCAACACAGCGGATACCGGGACTGGCGCTGCCAGCCCGTTGGACTCGGCTGGTGTAACCTCTGATTACGCGCTGACTGGCGATACAACCTCCGCCGATACAACCTCTGCCGGATACTCCGAGATGGCCCGCGACACCACCTCAGCCGCCGGACGAGGTGACCCCGCGGCGGTGGC
>JBBQXQ010000100.1:0-12162 GCA_038209515.1 Gemmatimonadales bacterium | reverse complement strand
TTGAACCGTTCGGCGTGGGTCCGGCGCGCGTACGTCGTAAACGAGACTCGGCCCCGGCCGATCGGGATATAGCCGGATACGGAGGTCTGTAGCTGGTTGAGGTCTTCGAAGTCGCCGACCGTGAAGTTTGTCCGGGGGGAGTCCCAGAAAATGCTCTCCGGAAGCGACCCCGCGGTCTCGGCCCTCGACTCGGCGCCGAATGCCTGAAAGCTGATGCCCCGCTCCGGCCCTCGACGGCCCAGATTGATGAAGCCATTCAGGTTCTCGGCCCCGGTCCCCTGGCGCCAGCCGTCCTCGTTCTCGTAGCCACCCGCGACATAGTAGTCCAATCCGCGCGCGGTGCGCCCGTCGACCGACGCCTCCGCCGAGTACGATCCGTACGAGCCGCCGGACAGCTCGGCGTCCGCTGCCAGCGGACCGCTTCCCCTTCGGGTAATGAGGTTCACCGCGCCGCCGAGCGAATTCGGGCCGAGCAGGGAACCGGAACCGCTGAGGAGCTCGACCCGCTGGACATGCTCCATCGGCAACAGGTCGAAGTTCACCTCCGCCGCGTCCGGCTCGTTCTGTCGCACACCGTCGAGGAAGACAGACACACCGGGCGGGAGACCAACGACAGGACCCACGTTGAAGCCGCGGGTGCTCAGGTTCAGCTTGAACGGACTGCCGAGGTCGTCGTATAGCGAGATGCCGGTCTGGGTGCCGAGCGCGTCGGCGAGGAGCCGTGGCTCCCAGGCGTCGATGGCTTCACCGGTCACGGTCGAGATCCGTGCCGGCACGCCCGACCCAATGCCGGGCCCGGCCGTCGGGGCAATCGAGCCCGTCACCTCAATGGTCTCGAGGGTGGTGACCCGGGTCGTGTCGGTTCGGGTAGTGTCGCTCCGTGTGGTATCGGGCTCTTGACCCGATAGAAGCGATGACCACAGCAGGAAAACGGGGACTATCGAGAGTCGGGCAGGGCGCGATGTGAGCATTAACTCAGGGAGAAGGTCCCTCGTTGAGCCTGCCCTGAGCGAAGGCGAAGGACGCTATTGCCGCCCTACATCCATTGCGGGGCGTGACCGGTTTCCTTCCAGCCACTCCAGAATCTTTTCCTTGACCGCGCCTGCACTCTCGGCAGGCTCGGCGGAAAAGCTCGACACCGGCGCCCCCTCGTGCAGCAGCTGCCAGACCGAGCCGGACCCTGCTCCGACCTCAGTCCCGTCCTGGCGGACCGCGTCGTATTCCTCTCCCTGCCACCACACCGTCACGCGATTGGCCATCGATGCTCCCTGTGGAGGTCCGTTGCTCCCCTCCAGAGTCGCGATCAGACGCGTTGCGGGCGGTGACGAACATCACGTGTACGCGCCGTGTCCGGTGATGGCCTCACCCACGATGAGCGAGTGCATGTCGTGCGTCCCCTCGTAGGTGTAGACCGATTCCAGGTTGGCCATGTGCCGCATCGAGTGATATTCGGCCAGGATGCCGTTGGCGCCGAGCAGCCGGCGCGCCTCCCGGGCGCACTCGCAGGCCATGTTCACGTTGTTTCGCTTGCAGAGTGAGACCTGGAACGGCGTCATGGTCCCGGCATCCTTGAGCCGGCCGAGCTGAAGAGTCATGAACTGCGCCTTGGTGATCTCGGTCAGCATCTCGACCAGGCGGACCTGCTGGATCTGGGTCGCCGCGATCGGCTTGTCAAACATCACCCGCTGGCCGGCGTAGCGCAGCGCCTCGTCGTAGCACGCCATCGCCGCGCCAATGGATCCCCACGCGATCCCGTACCGGGCCTGGGTCAGGCACATCAGCGGACTCTTCAGTCCACCCGACTTAGGCAGAACTGCATCCTTGGGGAGATGCACGTCCTGGAGATGAATCTCGCTGGTGTCCGACGCCCGGAGCGAGAGCTTGCCCTTCTGGTCCCTGGCGGCATAGCCCTTGGTGTCGGTCGGGACGACGAAGCCGCGGATCGATTTGGCATCCTTGATGTCGCCGGTCTTGGCCCAGACGATCGAAACCGTCGCCTGTGAGCCGTTGGTGATCCACATCTTGGTGCCGTTGAGCACCCAGCCGTCCTTGGTTTCACGGGCGGTGGTGATCATGCCGCCGGGGTTGGAGCCGAAGTCCGGCTCGGTCAGGCCGAAGCAGCCGATCTCCTGACCCGAGGCCAGGAGAGGAAGCCAATGCTTCTTCTGCTCGTCGCTGCCGAAGGCATAGATCGGGTACATCACGAGGGCGCCTTGCACGGAGGCAAAGGAGCGGATCCCGCTGTCGCCCCGCTCGAGCTCCTGCATGATCAGGCCATAGGCCACGTTGTTGAGCCCGGCGCAGCCGAATTCCTCGGGCAGATTGGCGCCGAAGAGGCCCAGGTCGGCCATGCCGGGGATCAGCTGCTTGGGGAACTTTCCTTCGACGTAGGCATGGCCGATGATCGGGATCAAGTTCTCATCCACCCAGGTCCGCACGGTGTCGCGCACGGCACGCTCTTCCTCGGAGAGGAGCGAATCGAGGTTGAGAAAATCGACCCCGGTGAACTGGGATGTCCCTGTCGCCGTCGCCATCGGTGCCTCTGTGGGGTGGAAGTCAGGTCTCGGCGGGAATATAACAGGCGGACGGGCGGACGGCCGGACAGGCGGTAGGACTTGACTCAGGGTGCCAAGTGCAAGGGACTATACCGCTCACGGACCGCCCGCGGTCCGGAGGACCGCGCCAAATAAAGAGGCCGGCCCTCATGGGCCGGCTGGCCGTCCACGGCCAAACAAAATTCCGCCCGCGATAGGCGGGCGTGTCGGATTGGATGAGAGCCGGCTTAGGCGGCACCTCCAACGCGACTAATAGGGAAAGATCTGCTCCTGGTACGGTAGCTTCAGCGCAGTGGCCAGCTCTTTCCCCAAGACTCGACCGGCGTCGCGATCGGTTCGGGCAACGAGAATGTCGGGTGTACCGTCCTTCCCGACGAGGCACACGCGTTCATGTGGTCGAATTTGAGTTTCAATGGGGATACCAATGGGGATGGGAATGCGCTCTACCCGCACTTCCTGGAATTGGCTGATTGGAAACCTTCCCGCTGGACTTTCCAACCGGATGCCGAACAATTGGCCGGGTCGGACCACGACGGCATCGGCCGTGATGGTGCCGAGTGAGCCAGTCAGGTTCCTGTGAAACAGGCTGCCGAAATACGTGGCGATAGCGGCAATCAACAACAGTTGTACCGCGGCAGCGACGCTGTGTGAGACCAGGAGAGAATAGAAGACTCCCACGAGGATTACGAGCAGAAGGCCCAGCACACCTCCCATGATCTGTCTGACGACGCCGCTGGTATCGAACTCGTATGGTAACGTGATCGCCATGCGGCCATCCCCGAACAGCGTCTGGTTTAGGCGGTTTGGGACCCGCTTCCCCGCCTTCCCGCTTCCCCGCCTATGGTCCGTTTCGCTGCCGGCAGCACCCCTACCTCACGCGCCTTCTGCCTGAACGTCCGCCCATGATCGATTGGAAGCCCGGTTTCCGCCTGCCACTGGTGCACCATCTCGTGCAGCAACGTGTGCTCGACTTCTGCCCAACTGTGCCGCTCGATGTGCCGACGGCTCAGGGAGAGCTCGATCGGGTGGCCGGTCCGGATATGCACCGAGAGCTCCCCCAGGCGGCGGCGCATGCGGCCGGAGAGCCGGATCGGAATCTCCCTCAGAGTGCCGCCGAAGTGTTTCTGGTTGAGCTGGTGATAGAGTGTTTCCAGCCGGTGAAGCAGGAGCAGGTCCCCCGGGCAGGGACGCTCGCCGCGGCCGTGCCCCGCCGGGGACGGCGCGTGCTCCTCCACCGGGAACTGAAGAAATTCGCGCTCGGCCACTCGGCGCAGCGCCCGAGGAACCCGGGGGTTGAGGAAACGAACGATCGCCTTGAGCACCCGGTCCGGAGCGTACGAGTAGCCCCGATGAATGCGTAGGATGCGTCGGTTGAGGCTGAGCATCACCGTACGATTGGTGTGCGTGATGACTCCATCAACGTCTCGTAATCCGAGCTCATGCAGCCTGATAGGGAGGTGATCCTCGAGTGGGGACAACTGCCCCGCTGCCCCGCTGCCCACCCGCCCAGAGGGCACCCGCCCCGCCTCCATCACAGCCCCTGATCCCCACCCGCGACCGAGACCGCCACCTTGGGCGTACCCTTGCGGCCGAACGAGACCTTGTCCGAGGGAATGAAGTGCCTCTGCTCTGACACCCAGCGATAGTGCTGGATGTGCACCGACTGCTCGTCGATGGTGACCAGGTTGAACACCGAAGGCCGGCCGCCCCGTTGCCGGTAACTGTGGGTGCCGGAAGTGCTGACGGCGATTCCCCCTTCGATCTGTCCAGCTCCCTCGTAATGATCGTGGCCACAGAGGATGACATCGGCTCCGGTGGCCAGGAGCCGCTTGTGGGCCGAGCGCCAGCGAGCCAGTCCCATGCGGCCGGTGCCGCCGGCAAGCACGTTGTGGTGAACCACCATCACCCTGGCGAGCTCCGGAGGAACGCCCTCGAAAATCTTCTGCACCCGCCTGGTCTCCGATCTCGGCAGGTGACCCTTCACCGCGACGTCCCGGATGTTCCAGGTGAGCGACCCGAAGGCGACCCCATAGCTGCTCACGGCGCCCGCCAGAATCGCCCCGGGCACTTCCAACACGGGCCGAAGCTCAGGGTAATAGCGAAGGTACTTGGCATACTTCTGCTTCTCACCGAGCAGGCCGAGAGGACTCTTCCACCATTCGATGTCGTGGTTCCCCGGCACGACCAGCGTCGGGATCTTCATCTTCATGCGATAGAGGAACACGTGGGCCGCCTGGAACTCGCCATGCCGGGCGCGCTGGCTCAGGTCGCCCGAGACGACGATCGCCGTCGGGTTGAGGCTGGGAAGGAATTCCTCGAGCGCCTCGATCTGCTTGAGATCGGCAAAACCGCCGAAATGGAGATCGGAGAGATGGACGATGACGACCGTGCCTACGCTCACTCGCACCCACCGTTGACACCCTCAGGAAGCGTAGCAACCGAGGTGACAACCCAGAAGCGACTCACCATATCACTCGGATTCTGTAAGTCAGCACTGCCTCCCCCCGCGCGGGCACCCGCACCCTGAAGCGGCTGATGGTGGACGACACCTTCTCCACCGGAACCGAGCTCGATACCACGCTCCACTCTCCGGCGCGCTCCTCCTCCACGTCGACGGTCACGACGCTGTCGGTCGCATTCTTCAGCGTCACCCGATAGTCCGCGGTGGCCACGGTGTGGACCCCGCGGGCCTTGGTGCTGTCGCGGCGGGTGGCGTAGTTCATCTGCAGCCGCTTGGCGGTGATATCGAACGCGGTGCCGGCGTTGAGCTTCATATCGCTGCCCGCCGGGGTGTGATTGAGCGACGCCTCGCCGACGAGCTGCAGCCCGCCGGAGCTATCGGGGAGGTACAGCCGGGCGACTCCGCCGGGCAGCGGCCGGTCACCGAAATCGGTCTTCCGCGGACGCTTTAACGTGTAGATCACCTCGACCGGCGGCTCGGTCTCCTCGCCCATCTGGGGCAGGAAGCCCCAGTACGGCACGTCCCCGTGCACCACATAGTTCCGCTCGTATTTCACCTGAGCCGGCTCGAAGAAGGCGACCGAGGTGGTCAGCCCGGGGAGCAGGGTGCTCCGTCCAGGTAGGCTATATAAATGAAACTCACCGACCTTCTGCTCGGTGGCGACATCGCTCATGGCCATTTTGGCCGACACCCGAGCTTCCTGAAGCCTCAGTGGCTGAGGCGCGCCAGGCGGCTGTGCCCTGCTCACCGACCCGGCCAACAGGCGGATCTCGGCGTTCTCCGCGCGCAGCGATTGGGACGGGATCACGGCCATGCCGGTGACCCGCGCGTCGGGCCGGCCCAGCACGACCTGATAGCTCGCCTGCCAGGACGCACCGGTTGTGAAGTAACCCACCCGGATCTGGTCCTGTCCCTTGCTGCTCTGGACCCCCACGACCGCGGTCGGCTCGACCACGACCAGATCGCTGGGATAAAAAGCCTCACCCGGCGCCTGGAAGCTGATCCGCCCGTCCGGCATCTGAAGCCGGAGCGGATCGACACCGAGTACCACTGCGCTCACCGTGTCCCTTGGATCAGAAAGCCGGAACACCAGTCGCTTGCCCACGGACCGGCGGAGCACGCTCGCCTCGTCCACCGCACCGTCGTAGGAGATCCGCTCGATGTTGACTGTGGAGTCCAGCGAGAAAAGCGTCGCCGGGTCGAGGGCGCCCAGCGCCAGCCGCTGGGTGGAGGCGCCCTTGGGGATGGCCGTCTGCAACGTGCGCCGGACCAGCACCCGGCCATCGTTGTAGATGGTGAGGGAGGTCTGGGCGTGGAGGGGCGGGGCAGCGGGGAGGGGAACCCACGAAGTGGGTCTAGGCAGTGGGGCGGTGCTCGCCACCATCAGAACCCCAACTCGCACAACCATGTTTGCTAGAATCGAACCGTCCCGCCGCCCCGCTTCTAGTGCCTTCATTTAGGTAAGTACTCCATGGCGACCTGGGTGGCGATCCGGCGAACGATGATGTACGTGGCCAGCACGGCGATGCCACCGTACAGGCGAGCCATGGGTGCTGCCGTGACCCGGATGGCGACGTAGGCGGCCATCAGCACCGTCGCCGCGAGGGAGATGCGGTTGGCCAGTCGGCTTGCACGCCGCCTGCGCTCCCTCAGGCAGTCGGGACAGAGCTCGCCCCAACCCAGCCCGCGAACGCGGCCCTCGCACTTGGCGCAGGGAACCTCAGGCAGCCCGCTTGGCAACGGCACTACCGAACTCCTCCGTGCTGGCGGTTCCGCCCAGGTCGCGGGTGCGGATACCGTCGCGGACAATCGTGGTGAAGATGGCGTCCCGAAGCTTCTGCGCGCGGTCCAGCTCGCCGAGGTGATCGAGCATCATCGCCGCCGCCAGCATCTGGGCCGATGGGTTGGCGATGCCCTTCCCGGCGATGTCGGGCGCACTGCCATGCACGGCCTCGAAGATCGCGGCTTTGGTGCCGATGTTGGCCCCGGGCGCGAGCCCCAGGCCGCCGACCAGACCGGACACTTCGTCGCTCAGGATGTCGCCGAACATGTTGGTCGTCACCATGACGTCGAACTGCTCCGGCCGCAGCACCAGCTGCATGGCCGTGTTGTCCACGATCATGTCGTTGGACTCGACCCGGCCCTCGTACTCCGTGGCTATCGCGCGGCCCACCTCCAGGAACAGCCCGCTGACCATCTTGAGGATGTTGGCCTTGTGCACGATGGTGACTTTGCGCCGTCCGTGCTTTACCGCGTACTCGAAGGCGTAGCGGATGATTCGCTCGCAGCCCCGGCGGGTCACGATGGCCATCGACTCACCCACCGCGCGCGGGTCGTCCCCGATCGCGATGAAGTGCTCTACGCCGACATAGAGGCCCTCGAGATTCTCCCGGACCAGCACGATGTCGACGTTCTCGAACCGGCCCCCCGGCATGATGGTGCGAGCGGGCCGGATGTTGGCGAAGAGCTCGAACTCCTTTCGCAATCCGACATTGACCGAGCGAAAGCCGGTACCAACCGGGGTGGTGAGCGGTCCCTTGAGTGCGAGGGCGTTCTTCCGAATGCTCTCGATGGTGGCATCGGGGAGCGGGGTTCCAGTGGCTTCGACGGCAGCCACCCCGGCAAGCTCCTCGTCCCAGTTGAAGCGAAGTCCGGTGGCCTTCAACACCTTCACCGTTTGTGCGGTGATCTCGGGTCCGATCCCGTCCCCCGGTATGAGGGTGACATCGTAGGTCATGTGCCGCCGGCGAACGGAAGCACGGCAGCCAGTGCAGCCTTCAACGCCTCGTCGGGCGTCTTTCCTCGTCCCAGCGCGAGCGAGCGCCACATCACCTTGCCGGTCCGGGCATCCCCAACCACGAGCGAGAGATCGGCCCGAATCCGTCCATCCGGCTCCGGCCCGAAGCCGAGCGCCGCCGGCACCAGGGCGACCCGCCCATCGGCTATGGCCAGGAGGCTCCTGAGCGAAGAGCGGAGCGGATCGGGAATCACCATGAGCTTGGGGGCGCGAAGAACGGCCTGGCCCATCTCATCAGGCTCGGGTACAAAGCCGGCCGCACGCCGGGCCATCTTCCGCAGCTCGGGGGGAAGCACCCAGTGGACCTCCGGCCCGCGTCCGACAAGTGCTTCACTGATCAGCGAATCGGCGCGATGGAGCCCGCCACGGCGATCCTGGTACTGGGCGTAAGCCGGATCGGATTGCAGCGTAGGGTCCGCCACCAGCAACGTGAGCGGCAGTACTCCAACCGTCTTGCCGGCGAGTGCCTGGATCGGCAACGTCGGGACTGGTGGTAAAGCCTCGACTTGGGGATCGGGCTGGCGCTGGGGTTGGGCCTTGGCACACGCGGGAGCGGCCAGCGTCATCAGAATTATGAGGCTTCGGGAGGTCGATGATTTGGGCAATGAATGATACCGGTCGGGGGGCTTCAAGGGTGGGGAAAGGTAATCACTCCAACGACAACCCTCCATCCACCACGATCGTCTGCCCAGTGATATGGCGCGCGGATTCCGAGCAGAGGAAGGAGATGACGTGCGCCACATCGTCCGGCTCCGCCACCCGCCCCAGGACCGAGCTCTTCTGCGCCCGCTCGATCACTTCGGTGGGCAGCATGCCCATGCGCTCGGTCCGGATGAATCCGGGGGCGACGGCGTTGACGTTCACGTTGGCTGGTCCCAGCTCGACAGCGGCGGCCCGGGTCAGCCCGAGCAGCGCGGCCTTGCTCGCCGCATAATTCGCCACCCCGAACCCTGGCCGCTCGGCCTGATGCGCGCTGACGCTGACGATTTTGCCGTAGTGCTGGGAGCGGAAGATGGGTGCCACGGCCCGGATACAATTGAAGGCACCGGTCACATTGGTGTCGAGCACCTCGGACCAGGCCTGCTGGGAGAGCCGCCAGAGGGCGCCATCGCTGGCGATGCCGGCGTTATTGATCAGGATGTGGACCCCGCCGAGCTTCTGCTTGACCTCGGCGACGAACTGCTCCACTGCTTCGCGGTCCCGCACGTCGCACCGCCGCACATGGACCTCGATGCCCATAGCGGTCAGCGCGGTCTCGGTCAGTAGCGCCTGCTCGCTGACATCGCGGCCCGGCAGATTCACAAAGCAGATCGCCACGCTGCAGCCGAGGCGGCCAAACTCCATCGAGATGTGCCGCCCGAGTCCGGTGGCGCCCCCGGTCACGATGGCGACCTTCCCCCGCCAGCCCTTGCTGATTGGCTGGGGCCGCGGCTCCTCGAGCGCAGTCCCGCTCCCCTCCGGGGCCTCGTACTCCCACGAGGGCCGGTGACCGAAGCCAAAGGATGGCAATGGCATGGAATCCGAAGGTACGGGCAGAAATAGAGAGCGGCAAGGACTCCATCAGTGTCACCATGAGCCGGAGCGGAGCGAAGGCGAGGGGGCCGAAATTCATCCAGCCCTAAGGCCCCTTCACGGAGCCTGCCCTGAGCGTAGCGAAGGGCTCAGGGTGATATTTACCTTAGTCCCATGGCTCTAAAGAAGATCGGCTGGCTGCTGCTCGCGGTCGTTGGGGCCGTCGCCTGGGGCGTTCTGGCCCTCCACCGCGGCGAGACCATCAGTGCCGCGTGGCTGGTGCTCGCGGCCGTCGGCACCTACCTCCTGGCCTACCGCTTCTACAGCCGCCTCCTGGCCGATCGCGTGTTCGGCCTGAACGATCGGCGCGCCACCCCGGCCGAACGCCTGGCCAACGGTCGCGACTTCGTGCCCACCCAGCGCTGGGTGCTCTTCGGGCACCACTTCGCGGCCATCGCCGGCGCCGGCCCACTGGTCGGACCCGTGCTCGCGGCGCAGTTCGGTTACTTGCCGGGGACCCTATGGATCGTCTTCGGAGTGGTTCTGGGTGGGGCAGTCCAGGACTTCGTGATTCTCTTCGGCTCCATGAGGCGGGACGGAAAGTCGCTGGGGCAGATGGCCAAGGAGGAGACCGGCCCGGTCACCGGTCTCCTGGCGATGGTGGCGGTGCTCGCCATCATGGTGATTCTACTGGCGGTGCTGGCGCTAGTAGTGGTGAATGCCTTGAAGGACAGCCCCTGGGGCGTCTTTACCATACTATGTACCATTCCCATCGCCATCCTCATGGGATTCTGGATGAAGGTCTGGCGGCCCGGACGCACGCTGGAGGCTTCCGCCCTTGGCGTGGTGCTCCTCATGGCAGCCCTGGTGGGTGGCAGATACGTGGCTCAGTCCCCGACCCTGGCGCCGTATTTCACCTATTCCGGACTGGCGATCGCCTACGGGATGATGGCCTACGGGTTCATTGCCAGCGTCCTTCCCGTCTGGATGCTGCTCTGCCCTCGCGATTACCTCTCCACCTTCATGAAGATCGGGGCGATCCTCCTGCTCGCGCTGGGGATTCTCCTGGTGCTGCCGCCGCTCAAGCTGCCGGCGATCACCCGATTCGTGGATGGGACGGGGCCGGTGTTCGCGGGCAAGCTTTTCCCCTTTGCCTTCATCACGATTGCCTGCGGCGCAATCAGCGGGTTCCATTCTCTGGTCGCATCGGGAACCACTCCCAAGATGCTCACCCGCGAAACCGACGCCCGGCTCATCGGCTACGGCGGCATGCTGATGGAGTCGTTCGTCGCCATCATGGCGCTCTGCGCCGCCGCGCTCCTCGACCCCGGCATCTACTTTGCCATCAACGCGCCGCTCGCGACCCTCGGCGGCAACGTTCACTCGGCCGCGGAGGTAATCAGAGGTTGGGGATTCACGGTCACTCCCGAGCAGATCGAGGGGCTCGCCGCGTCCGTGGGGGAGAAAACCTTGCTCGCCCGTACCGGTGGAGCACCCTCTCTCGCCGTCGGCATGGCGCAAATCTTCAGCGCCGCGTTCGGGACCGGGCTCACGGCCCTCTGGTATCACTTCGCCATCATGTTCGAGGCCCTGTTCATCCTCACCACCGTGGATACCGGGACCAGGGTCGGCCGATTCATGCTCCAGGAGCTGGCGGGCCAGGTTTGGCGCCCCCTGAGCCGCACCTCGTGGTACCCGAGTACGGTGCTCGCGTCCGGGCTCATCGTGGCCGCATGGGGCTACTTCCTGGTGCAGGGCGTGCTCGATCCGCTCGGCGGCATCAACTCGCTTTGGCCCCTGTTCGGCATCAGCAATCAGCTGCTTGCGGCGGTGGCGCTGTGCGTGGGCACGACGCTGATCATCAAGAGCGGCAAGGCGCGCTACGCTTGGGTCACGCTTCTGCCTCTGACCTGGGTGCTGGCGGTTACTTTCACCGCCGGCTGGCAGAAGGTCTTCGCCAGCGACCCCCGGCTCGGCTTCCTGGCCCATGCCGCGACGGTCGTCGACCAGATGGCGGCGGGCGGAATGGATAGCGCCCGCGGTGGGCGTCTCATCTTTAACGACCGACTGGATGCAGTAGTGACGCTCTCTTTCATGATCGTGACGCTGCTGGTGGTGCTCGCCTCGGCACGGGAATGGGTGCTGATACTGACCCGGCGGAAGCCGGCCAAGGCACAGGAATCGCCCTTTGTGGAGACGGCTTATGCTGGGTAGGAGGCGGCCAAGCCCCGGCCTGATTGCCAAATTCCTCGGTGCGCTTCGAAGGGTGGCGGGCATGCCCGATTATGCCGTGCACCTCGAGCATCTTCGCCAGTGCCACCCTGGCGAGCCGATCCCAACGGAACGGCAGTTCTACGAGGAGTTCCTGCAGACCCGCTACACCGATGGACCGACACGCTGCTGCTGATCCGGCTACGAAGTTGCTTGACAGCCTCCGTACCACGTCGTAGCCTACCCACCTCACCTTACAATCCCCGTAGTAGTCCCCGGCATGCTTACCACGATGCTCTCCAAAGGGAGGCACGAATGAAACGCTCTTTCACCCGGCCATCGGCCTGGCTCATCGCCTGCGGCGTGGTCTCGATCCTTGCAGGCTGCAATCGAACCAAGACCGACAGCGCACGGGAGAGCGGCAGCATAACAGAGGACAGCACCAAGGACGCGGCCGGCAGCGGCAGTGCCAAGAAAGGCAAGGTGCCCCTCAGCACCAAATCGGAGGAGGCGAGGAAGCTGTACAACGAGGGATTGGCCCTCTCCGATCAGGTCCGGTTCCACGATGCCCGCCAGAAGTTTCAACAAGCAGCAGCAAAGGACCCCGACTTTGCCATGGCTCACTA
>JBBQXQ010000099.1:0-12225 GCA_038209515.1 Gemmatimonadales bacterium | reverse complement strand
CATCAGTGGCTTCCTGGAGCACATCGTGCCCCGGAGCTTCTTCGAGGCCGCGGCGAACAACGAGGTGCTTCAGGTGGTCTTCTGGGCCACCTTGTTCGGTATTGCGCTCAGCCAGGTGCGGGGCAAGCCCAAGGAGGCCATGCTCGGCTTCTGTGAGGGTCTGGCCGAGGTCATGTTCCGGTTCGTCGCCATCGTCATGAAGTTCGCCCCGATCGGCATCGGCGCCGCCATGGCGGTCACCGTGAGCCACAGTGGAATCTCGGTCCTCAAGAACCTTGGGTTGCTGGTCGGCACGTTGTATGGAGCGCTGATCGTTTTCGCGTTGGTCGCGCTGCTGCCGGTGGCCTTTCTCACTGGTATTCCCATCAGGCGCTTCATCCGCCAGGTCAAGGACCCGGCGATCATCGCGTTCACTACCACTTCGTCCGACGCCGCGTTGCCGCTGGCCATGGAACGGATGATCGAGTTCGGCATCCCGCGGCGGATCGTGGCCTTCGTGATGCCGACGGGGTACTCGTTCAATCTTGACGGCTCGACGCTCTACCTTGGAGTGGCATCGATGTTCGTGGCTCAGGCCGCGGGCGTAGATCTCTCCCTGGGACAGCAGTTGGCGATGATGCTGACCCTGCTCATCACCAGCAAGGGAATCGCGGCGGTTCCCCGGGCCTCGCTCGTGGTGCTCTCCGGCGTCCTTACGACCTATGGTTTACCGCTCGAGGGAGTCGCCGTGATCCTTGGCGTGGATGAGCTCATGGATATGGCGCGGACCATGGTAAATCTGGTGGGAAACTGTCTTGCCACAGTGGTGATGGGTCGATGGGAGGGCGAGTATAAGCCTGGCGCCGAATCATTCGCCCAGGCAGTACCGGCCAAGGCCGCTATGCCCGCTATGGCTCCGGAGAGCAGCGGAACCTGATTCCTATATTCTCGCATGTCTATTTCCGAAGTCGTCGTGCGAAGCCTGGGCGACCTCATCGACAAGGTGACCCCGACCGAACCGGACCCGAGGACCGGGCGCCGGCGGGACAGCGGCGTCTATCGGGGCGACCGGGATGCGCGCTGGCCGCTGCTCACCAGCCTGGATAAGCTCGGCGGGGCCGTCTCACCGCACAGCAAGGCCGACCTCGAGGAGCACATTCTGCGGAATTTCATCCGCTACTCACGGCCCTACTTCGCCCAGCCGCCGGTGAACGATTGGGAGGTGCTCGTTGCCGCCCAGCACCACGGCCTTCCCACCCGGCTGCTCGACTGGACCTACTCTCCTCTGGTAGCGGCTCACTTTGCCACGATCGGTGGCGACCATGAGTCGGACCGAGTCGTGTGGCGGCTCGACTGGAAGAGCGTGCACCAGTCGTTCGGCCTTCCCGAGTTGGCGCTTCTGATTCAGGGTCTCGAGGGAATCCTTGGAGGGGACCGTCCGCTCACACCCTGGACCTTGTTCTCGGCGTCACCAGGGGCCAGAGAGTTCGCCTGCATGCTGGAGCCGCCGTCTCTGAATGCCCGGATCGCGGCACAGTCGTCCACCTTCACCCTCTGCTCCGACAAGCGGCGGTCGTTCGACCGTTTTCTCGAAGGCCATGGCCTGGGCACGGCGTTGACCAAGTTCATCATCCCCGCAAAAGAAACCGCTCGTTTCCGCGACCAACTCGATCTGGTCAGCGTGGACGAGCGGCGACTCTTCCCCGACTTGGACGGCGTGGCGGCCGAGATGCGGCGGTACTACTCCTGAGCGGGCGTGATCAATTCGGCAGACCCGACGCCGGCGCGTGGCCCCGGCCTGCGAGTCTGGCCTCGGCCTTGTCGTTATCGCCGTGGGCCAGGAGCACCGCGTATCGGTCTACCGGCGCCCATATGGTCTTCAGCTGGACGAAATCTCCGGGACGCCAGCTGGACGCCACCGGGCGCTGGCTGAGGCGGATCTCCCAGACACTGCCGTCCTCCAGCATTACATAGCGGCCGTCTTCGATCACCTGCTGGACATAGAGACCCAGCGGCAGGGCGACTCGATAGCAGCGCTGGCCGCAGCCGACAGCGTCGGACGAGGCTGCGGATGAGGCACTCTGGGCTTGAGCGGCGGCGTGGGCGGCCAGAGTAAGAGCGAGAACGGGAATCAGGAACGCGATCTGGCGAAGCATCTTCACGGGGGCACCCTCCATCGTTTGTACACCAATGATACAGCAAGATTCAGTGGTCCGCAGTGAGCTGCCATGTAGGGCCGGCGCAACGACAGACAGGTCCAGCTCCGGCGTATTCGGGCCGACGCCTTCCGCTAAAGGTCCACCGGGTTTACATATGAGGGCTGAAAACGAGTGGATCTTGGACCAGGAAACCGAGGAGAGAGACTTGTGAGACGTGGAGGACCCAAAGTAAGACTGGCTCGGCAGCTGGGCATTGCACTCACCCCGAAGGCGGCTCGGGTCATGGAGCGCCGGCCGAACCCACCGGGGCAGCACGGCGCCACCCCGCGCCGCAAGGTGAGCGGCTACAAGAAGCAGCTGGTGGAAAAGCAGCGGCTCCGGGCCCAGTACAACATGAGCGAGCGGCAGATGAGCAACGCTTTTGCCGAAGCCATCCGCCAGAGCGGGAATACCGGGGTGCGGCTGCTCCAGCTACTGGAGATGCGTCTCGATGCCGTGGTCCTGCGCGGCGGTTTCGTGCGCACGATCTACGCGGCCCGGCAGGCGGTGACGCATGGTCACGTACTGGTCAATGGCCAGAAGGTGGATCGGCCGTCATTCCGGCTCAAGCCTGGAGACGTGGTGTCACTGGCAGACAAGAGCAAGGAGATGGTGGCCTTTACCGGCCCGCTGGAGGTCGCCCGCCCGCCGGCCTATCTGGAGCTCGACCGGGAGAAGCGGAGCGTGCGGGTAAGGGAGGTGCCGGAGAGAGAGCAGATCCCGATACAGTGCGAGACCTCGCTGGTCATCGAGTACTACTCCCGTTGAGCCGATAGCATCCGGGAAAAATGCTGCGACGCCAGGGCCTCCACGTGGAGGCCCTTTCGTGTGTCGCACCACTTCGCATGTATCTGTATGGCAATGACTTACGCATGTCCAAATCGTTGACAGTCCGCAGTCTGCTGCATGCCTTGCGACCTGCCCCGGGCTCCCGTAGGATCAAGTAAGCGCCCTCATCACCAAGCCCGCGCAACCTTTGCATGGTGGTCCATCGGTCGTCGGCCGGTGCCACGAGGAGTTCCCGATGCCTACCAAATCCGGCAAAGCCACGATCCTCGTGGTGGACGACGAAGTCTCCCTCCGTCAAGTGTTGGTCCGGCAACTTCGCAGTGAAGGCTACAATGTGGTCGAGGCGGGATATGGCTTAGAGGCCCTCGCTGTCGCCCGTTCCTCAGCGGAGCCGATAGACCTCGTGCTCAGTGATATCGTCATGCCCGGGATGATAGGCACCGAGCTCGCTCAACGTTTGTTGGCCGAACATCCTGGTATCCGGGTGGTGCTCATGTCCGCGCACACGCTCGATCCAGTAGTGGCCGATCCGAGCGGCCGCCCAGGGAATGTGCCAGTCCTTGCCAAGCCGTTCGAGGGCCAGAAAATGCTCGCGTTGGTCGAGCTCTTTCTCAATACGACACCGGAGGTGGCTTGAGATTGTGGGTCGACGATCTACTGACGACGATGTACTGACAATGTGGACGATGCACAGCGATAGAGTGCGCGGACTCTCTCGAGAGGCGCCGGTCGGAATCGAACCGACGAGTGGAGGTTTTGCAGTTCTACTCGGGTCTTTGCGGTCTTTCACGTTCTGTCCGAAGCTGTGATACAAACGCCGGTTAGACTAACTCCCCACCACTACCGATTCGCGGCGTTTTGCATCTTTTTTCGGCTGGACCTTCCCACGATCTTCCCACCCAATGACCAGCCCACAAATTTGATGGAAGGGCACAGACTGACCACTGAGCCGCACCATCCTGATCACGGATTTTATGCCCGTACCGCTTTAGCGGTCGCGCTCACCGGGGTCGCGATCCCGAAGTCCGCCACCAGCGCCCGCCCCGTCGTGCAGCAGGATGTTCTCCGGCTTGATGTCCCGGTGGGCGTAATCGAGCGCCGAGGCCACCTCGGTGGCGATCCGCACCGCGTCGGCCACCGGCAGCTGCTTCTCCCGGGTGAGCCGGGCGCGGAGGGTCTCGCCTTCCACGAACGGCAAGGGACATCCTCCAGCTGCAGCGGCTGCTTGGGCCCGTGGTAGCGAACGGCGCGCATCGGCTACGTGTCTTGCACTGCCGGTTGACCCGAGCGCCGCGGGGCTCGCTCGTGCCCCCCGAACGCAAGTGCAACCAACGCCGCCTGCTCAAGCGCGTGGGCCTTCATGGAGCCCGTCGCGGGACTGGCGCTCGCAGTGCGCTTGACCGACCGAACGGGGCGCCTGCCAGCCACCTGCTGAAGACGCGGCTGCACGAAGAAGAGGGTCCCCATGTTGGCGGGTTCCTCTTGCACCCAGACGATTTCCCGGGCGCGCGCAAGGCGTTCCAGCTCCCGCGCCAGCGCCCGCGCCGGAAAAGGATACAGCTCCTCTAGGAGGACGATGGCCGTGGAAGCCTCTGCGCGCCGCTCACGTTCGGCGCGCAGCTCGTGTCCGATCTTGCCCGAACAAACCAGGATCCGGTCCGCTGCGGTTATTTCAGCGTCGGGAATCACGGAGAGGAAGCGGCCGGTCGTCAGCGCGTCCACTGGGCAACAGGCCCTGGGATGGCGCAACAGGCTCTTCGGGGTAGAAGGGTTTCTTCCCGGCCGCGTGGTCCGTCGTGTCGACGATGGCCACGATCTCCGGTGCGACCCTACGCACCTTAACCTCGAACCCGCGTCGAAGCGTGAGTTGCGAGGCCGCGCATCCTTGGCACCCGCCACTCATGGTGACAAAGAGGTTTCCGTCCTTCACGTCGACAATGGAAATGTTCCCGCCGTGGGCCGCGATGGCACGGTTGACTTGCCGGTCCAGGAGTTCCTGAATAACCGTGCGAACCTCGGCGTCGGTGCGCCCCGACGCACCTGCGGTGCGAGGGGCCTCGAGGATGGCCGGTACCCCTGTGACGAGCTGCGCACGGATGACCGTTCCGATCGCCGATTTCAGTGCGGACCACGAGGCGCCTGAGTCCTTCCCGACCGTCACGACGTTCTCGGCAATGAGCACGTGGGCGACGCCGGGAAGCGCGAATAACTGTTCGGCGAGGGGTGAACTAGCGGCCAATTCTTTGGCGTGGAAGAAGAAGGGACCGCCCGGATGTACCATCTGGCTTACGGTGAACTTGCACGTGTCGGGATCGGCGACGGAAGACACGGCGCGGATCGTGATCGTCGGGTCGAGAGGCAGGACATCAAACATCTTCCACCACCTTGGCTGCGAAGCACTCAGCGAGTGCCCGCAGGTGCTTCAGCGAGTAGATCCCGGTACTGTGGCCGTCGTTCCAGCGGAATATGATGGCGTAATTGCCTGCGCTGGTGATCGCGTGGGGGGCCACGTCCGGCATCACGCTCTTTGGATCGAGGAGCGGCCGTCCGCCCATTTCCTCGACGCAGAGGGCGCACGGGCATGCCAGTCGAAGGTCACGGACGTCGAAGTCGTCACTGCGCCCGTCCTCCCAGAGCACAGACAACGTGCGCGGATCTCGCCGGCGGAAACCGACGGGGGTGGTTGGAGACCCCATCGGCCGGACCGAGCGCTCCATCCAGGCCGGCTCACCCTCGTTCGTTTCCCAGTTCCAGGCGAATGCTCCCAGCGCCGTCGTTGGAAGCGCCTCGAGTCGACTGGCAAGCTCCGTCGCGATCCCGACATAGGCCTTGGCTGAGACGGAGCTCGCCTTGTTGGCCACGATCGGACGCCCCTCGTCCCCACCCGTGACGATGTCGGCGTCGAGCGGAATGGCACCCAGAAATGGGACGCCGAGCTCGCTACTCATCCGCTCGCCGCCGCCACGGCGGAAGATGTCCGTGTCCTCTCCACAGTGCGGGCAGGTGAAGGTGCTCATGTTCTCGATGATGCCGAGAATGGTGACATTCAGGGTCTCGAACGCGCGCAGCCCGCGGCGGGCGATCTTGAGGCTCACATCCTGCGGCGTCGTCACGACGATCGCGCCGGACAGCGGAACGCTCTGGGCCAACGTCAGTTGCGTGTCGCCGGTCCCGGGCGGGAAGTCGAAAATCAAATAGTCCAGCTGTCCCCACTGCACGGAGCCGATGAACATTTTCAGGTACTTGCCCACCATCGGTCCGCGTAAGACGGCCGGATTGTCGTCCCCGGTGAGCATGCCCATCGATATCGCCTTCAGGCCGTATCGTTGCGCGGGGACGATCTTCTGGTCCGCGGTCGTCTCGGGCCGCTGGCCGGTGGGAAGTCCCAGCATGACGGGGATGCTCGGGCCCAGGATGTCCGCGTCAAGAAGCCCGACGCGATAGCCGGCTTGTTGGAGCGCGAGCGCGAGATTGACGCTGACGGTGGACTTACCTACGCCGCCCTTGCCGCTGGCCACCGCGATGATGTGCCTGATGCCCGGCAACTTTTCAGGACCGGCGGAAGGCTGGGACGACGCGCTCGGCGCGTGGTCATGGTACGGACCGGTGGTCTGCATGTCTCAGCTCCAATTAACAGGGCGGTCGCTTAGTTTCGAAAATAGTCACTTTACTTATCTTTGTAAAGCATGTACTTTGTAAACTTGCTAAAATGGAGACCGCCGTGCCGGTTACCAGCATGAACCCTGAAACTCCCGGTTCCGGTCGGGACCGTGTCCTCTTCCAGCTTAAGACGCACGGGCCCCAGACCGCAGCGCGGGTGGGGAAACGGCTGGACGTTACGGCCATGGCTGTCCGCCAGCACCTCTCCGTCCTTCAAGGAGAGGGGTTGGTCGACTTCACGGATGAGCGGCGGAAGGTCGGTCGGCCCGCACGCGTATGGCAACTCACGCCCAAGGCCAACGGTCGATTCCCGGACTCCCACGCGGAGCTCGCGGTCGACATGCTCCAGGCGATTCAGAGCGCCTTCGGGGAAGAAGGCCTGGAACGCCTGACCGCCGAGAGGACGCGGAAGCAGGTGGAAAGCTATCGCGCGCGGATGCCCAGCCGGGACCTGCCGCTCGAAGAACGCGTGGCCGCCCTTGCGAGGATCCGACGCGAGGAAGGCTACATGGCCGAGTGCAGGCGCGTCCGGAATGGGACGATCGAGCTCGTAGAAAACCACTGCTCGATCTCCAAGGCAGCGCAGTTCTGCCCGAAGCTCTGCGGCGGCGAGCTGACGCTCTTCCGTGAGGTCCTCGGTGACCGCGTCACCGTCGAGCGGATCGAGCACATGCTGAGTGGCGACCGCCGGTGCGTCTACCGAATAATCGTGGAGTCGGGCGAGGGCCGGAGGGAAGCAGAAGTTCATGAGCGAAGCGTTCAAGCAGAGAGTCGCCGATGCGCGTCTGACCGAGCTCACGCGAGGGGCTCTTCCGGGTGCACCCAAGGCCTACGTCGCAGGACGCTCCGTGAGAGCGGGGATATTCCGCGAGAAGGTAAGCGAGGTTAGCCATCAATGGGCGAACTGCAAGGTCGCAAGACTGGGCGAGATGGCGCCCGGAACGTGCCGCCACGTGGACGCAGGCGGCCAGGCAGTGGCCGTCTTCAACGTGGATGGAACGATTTATGCCATCGGTGGGAAATGCACCCATCGGGGCGGTCCTCTGGGAGAAGGCGAGCTGGACGAGACAGTGGTCACTTGTCCATGGCACGGTGCTCAGTTCGATGTGACGACTGGGCAGGTCGTGGGCCCCCCAGCGGGGCAGAGCGTGCCTGCGTACACGGTCGTTGTCCACGGCGACGACATCCAAGTTGACGTCTCAGAGGGAGCTACCTAGTGCGAACCCGCCGGATCGAACCGGGAGCGGATCAGGCTGGCGCCATGGAGCAATAATGACGTATATCATTGCCGAGGCCTGTATCGGCGTGAAGGATAGAGGGTGCGTGGATGTGTGTCCGGTGGACTGTATCTACGAGGGACCGGACCAGCTCTACATTCGCCCGGATGAGTGCATCGACTGCGGCGCGTGCGAGCCTGAGTGCCCGGTAACCGCGATCTTCCCTGAAGAAGATGTACCCGAGAAGTGGGCGAGCTACACACGAAAGAACTATGCCTACTTTGAAGGCGGTGAAGCCCGGGAAGTGGCGCGGGGGCGCGAAGGGTAAGAGGGTCGCCTGGCTTGAACCGTTCAAGGTAGTGATTGCCTAGGTAGCAGGAACGAGAGGGCGAAAATGAGAGAGGCTCGATACGACCCGATGGTCGTTCAGCCGATGCCGGATGAGCTCACGCAGATCGGCTTCAAGGAACCGCTGAGGCCCGACGATGTTGAAGTGCTCGGAGCAGAGGACCGCACGGTCCTCATGGTGGTCAACTCGGTCTGCGGATGCGCGGCGGGCAAAGCCCGGCCGGGAGTGAGACTTGCGTTGAAGCACAGCGTCCGCCCCGGCCGGCTCGCCACCGTGTTCGCCGGCATGGAGATCGATGCCACGGAGCGTGCCCGTAGCCACTTCATAGGCTACCGCCGTCGTCACCCCAGATCGCGCTCTTCAGGAACGGCCAGCTCGTGCACATGTTAGAGCGGCAAGACATCGAAGGTCGGTCGGCGGAGGTGATCGCGGGCGAGCTCAGAGGCGCCTTTGACAAGTACTGCGCGCCGGCCACGTAGCGGCGAGCGTCAGTGTGAGGAACACAACGATGAGTAACTCGTCTCAGCTCAACGTCCTGAACAACGATTTCACCCTCACCATCACCGACGAGGCGGCGAAGCGGGTGCGCGATGTTGTCAACGGTGGGTTGCCCGAAACCGCCGGCCTGAGGGTGGGGGTCGTGGGAGGGGGATGCTCCGGTCTCACCTACGACGTGATAATCGTGGTAGGTCCTCGGCCCGGCGATACGATCCTCGAAATCAACAATACCCGTGTCTTCGTCAACGAGTCCAGCGCGCAGTACCTCAATGGGATGATCGTTGATTGGATCTCGTCAATGCAGGAATCGCGGTTCGTCTTTCAGAACCCTAATGAGACGGGCAACTGCGGATGTGGGAAAAGCTTCTCCGTGGATACTGCCTCGTCACAGCAAAGCAGTGGGCAGTAAGGGCTCGGGCACAGCATCACATCGGCTTCCGGTATTACCGTCTCGCCCAAAGCACTGAGGATCTCTACGACGGCTTCCGGAACATGTACTTCGCGTTCGAGGTGCTCCTCAGCAGCAAGTATCCGAAGGTTCGAGGTGAGCAGGAGATTGAATGGCTGGAGAGAGGGCTTCGAGAGGCGACGGAGACTCTCAGACTGAGGGACTTGGTACCGGCAGATGACCTGCCTTCCCGGGCAATCCGCGATGGCCTGCGCGCGGTCGCCGCTTGAGTTTTCGAGGCTGGCGGTGTCGAGGTGTCTGAGGAGGGAATCGACGTCGAGGAATCGGTGAACAAGCTGGGTCAGGTCAACTACCAGGCCAAGCTAACATTCCGCGGGCCGCTGGGGTTCGCGCGTCAGAATCTCGACGCGAGGTGCGTGCTCAGCCGCGTGATCGCGGGCCTCAAGGCGGGCGCGCTCTGAGCTGCCGGGCTACCCCCTCCAGCACCCCCCACCACACCCGCCGAATCTCGCTCGCGCCCCGAGCGCTCGGCTCGATCAGGTTGCGCCGCCAATACCAGCGCTCCTCCTCCGGCGCCGTCACGCCGTGGCCGAGGAACTCCTGGTGCACGTCGGCCAGCGCGACCCCCGGCGTCCCCCGAGCCGTTTCGCGCACCTGATCGTTGAATCGGTCGAGGTACTCGAGCGGGAGACGGCCATAGGCCTGGAGCCCGGGTAGGTGGCCGGTGCCGTCGGTGGGATCATACACCGTCGTGAGCACGAGCGTCGCGCGCGGGAGCTCCTCGCGCAGGCTCTCCACGAGGTCGGTGTAACACCGCGCGATCCGGCTCACCGCGCTGTCCAGCCGCCGCCCTGCCGCCAGCGCGTCGAGCAGATCGTTGCCGCCCGCGGTGAGCGTGACCAGGATGTGCGGATCCTCGGAGTCCCGGCCGAGGCGGGCGAGTTCTTCGGTCGCGAGGTCGTCGATCATCACGCCATCCTCGGCCAGGTTCTGGAACTCTACGCCTGGAGATTGGCGCGCGAGGTCCCGCCCGCTGAACTCCGGCCAGCGGGCGTCGTCGTTGCGATAGAGCAGGGCCGCCGCGCCGAGCGGGTCCAGTTGGCCCGGCGGGACGTCGAGGTCGCGGACGTCGCAGGTCGGATAGTGATCGGTGCTCATGGAGTCGCCGAGGGCGACGTAGCGCGTGAAGGGCATATGGCACCCAAATTAGCGCACCGGCCCCGCGCGCGCGCAACGCCGGCGGGCCCAGACCTGCGCCGGCTCGCCCGGCCGCGTCCTTCGCCACATGCGCCGGCTTCCTGTTACCCTGCTGCAGCACCAAGCGGCAACCACCCGGTCCGCCCGGTCCGAAGCCGGGCCTCGAGCCGACCACCATTCACGCGCGCTGAGGAGACCCTCCCAATCGCTACCTCGAATTCCTTCAGGACGCGCCGTTGGTCTCGGTACCGCGTTCAGGTGACCCAGATGGGGAGGATCAGCTGGCAAAGTGCGGCACGGCTGGCATTGAACTCCGACAGCGGACGACACGAACTCGCGTTGTTGGTGTCAGTTTGTGAGTGTTCGAAGTGATTTCTCAGCGTTAGGTTACGAACTCTGGATGAGGAAAGTCCTGGTTCGAGCCCAGGAGGGGCAACTGGAAAAAGCCGTGGAACGATCCTCGTTGTGGGGCTTTCGCTTTCTCCGAATTGCTCCGTCGTGAGTTCTGATTGAGTTCCCGCTGCCCAACGGCACCAGCATCCACGGGCATCCCCAGCATGCCCACCAACGCGGATCATTTGAACAGCGCCAAGTGTTCTCTCTAATCATCAACTGGAGGAAGCGATGGCCAAGGTCGTATGCGTACTCTATGATGATCCTGTCACGGGATACCCGAAGTCATATGCCCGGGACGAGATCCCCAAGCTGCAACACTATCCCGGTGGCCAAACATTGCCGACACCCGAGAAGGTGGACTTTAAGCCGGGGCAGCTCTTGGGGAGCGTTTCGGGAGAACTCGGTCTTCGGAAGTTTCTCGAAGGGCGAGGTCACACGCTGGTCGTGACCGCCGACAAGGACGGCCCGACCTCGGTCTTCGAGCGCGAGCTACCGGATGCCGATATCGTCATCTCGCAGCCGTTCTGGCCGGCCTACCTCACCAAGGAGCGCATCGCCAAGGCACCGAAGCTCAAGCTCGCGATCACGGCGGGGATCGGGTCGGATCACGTCGATCTCCAGGCCGCCATCGAGTGTGGCATGACGGTCGCCGAGGTCACCTATTGCAACAGCATCAGCGTGTCCGAACATGTCGTGATGATGATCTTGGCGCTGGTGCGCAACTACATCCCGTCGTACCAGTGGGTGGTCGAGGGCGGCTGGAACATCGCGGACTGCGTGGCCCGCTCCTACGATCTGGAAGGGATGGCGGTCGGCACGGTGGGCGCCGGACGCATCGGCACCGCGGTCCTGCGCCGGCTCAAGCCTTTCGACGTCACGTTGCACTACACCGATCGGCATCGGCTGCCGGCCAGTGTCGAGCAAGAGCTGAACGCGACCTTCCATCCTACCGCCGAGTCGCTGGTGCGCGTCTGTGACGTGGTCACGATCAATGCCCCGCTGCACCCGGAGACCGAGCATCTGTTCGATGACGCGCTCATCGCCAAGATGAAGCGGGGCGCCTATCTGGTGAATACGGCGCGCGGCAAGATTTGCGACCGCGACGCGGTCGTGCGGGCGCTCGAGAGTGGGCAGCTCGCCGGGTACGCGGGCGATGTCTGGTTTCCGCAGCCGGCCCCGACCGATCACCCCTGGCGGACCATGCCGCACCACGGGATGACACCGCATGTGTCCGGGACGAGCCTGTCAGCCCAGGCCCGCTACGCGGCCGGGGTGCGCGAGATTCTGGAATGCTGGTTCGAGGGGCGTCCCCTTCGCGAGGAATACTTGATCGTCGCCGGCGGCCAGCTCGCGGGGGCCGGGGCGCATTCGTACAGCGCGGGCGACGTGACCGGCGGCTCGGAGGAAGCGGCACGATTCAAGAAATAGACCGGTGTGTGGGGCCTCGGAATGGCCCCTTTGATCTAAGCGCTGCACTGCCTTACAAGTCAGAAGGGCGCCTATGAGAGCCTATTTGATCGTCTCCAGAACTCT
>JBBQXQ010000098.1:0-12251 GCA_038209515.1 Gemmatimonadales bacterium | reverse complement strand
CCATAGCCAGGCGGAACCGGCGCACCTGGTCCTCCGAAACCTGCCCCTGCCTCCCCCCGCTGCAGGCCGCACCCCGAACCCCTACGACATCAGGTTGTGCCCGCCATACGACAGCCAGATCGCGGGGCCGGAGACTCCCGGCCAGGGCCGCGAAGAGGCCGGCGTGGCGCGCCAGGGCCACCCAGTCCACGAGGGGGCCGGCAGGAAGCCACTCCAGCAGACCACGACCATCCTTGCCGTGAGTGTCGAGGAGGACGCCCGCAGCACCTGCTGCTTTCGCGAGTGGAGGGATGAGTGCCGGCGGAATCGTTCCCGCCCGTTCGGAATCCGCGTAGGCCACGGCCACGATCCGTGGAAAGGCGGCCATTCCGCTGGTGACCGACACCGCGTTCTCGATCAGGAGTCCTATCTGATCCGGAGATCGCACGCCGGCAAAACCCAACTTCAGGTACGTCGGCGACGTCCTCCGGGGGAGCTCGAGCCCATGGACAGCGGCATGTACCTCCTCGGGCCGGGTTACGTCCCCGAGTGCGACACTGACCCCGCGATCGTCCGGAACCCGCTGGAGAATCCGGCTCAAGACGTCACGATCCACGGCTCCCAACGAGCCCCGGTCGGGTTCCTTCGCATCGATGATGTCGGCCCCGCCGGCGAGCGCGGGTCCCACTTCATCCGCCGACCTCACACTCACCAGCAGCTGCAACGATGCTCCCTTGTGAGATGCTAACGCGCTGATATGTTAGGATTTAAGAACTTACCACGAGCCGGTGCCGGAGGGGAGGCGGGCGGGAGTGCTGGAGCGGAAGATCGTGCTGGTCACCGGAGCGTCGAGTGGGATCGGCCGCGCCATCGCGCTCCGCTGCGCGCGAGCCGGGGCGGACCTGGCAATCACTTACCGAAAAAACCAGGCCGGTGCCGAAGCCACCGCACGGGAGATCCGCGACCTGGGTCGGCGAGCCGAGATCATGCGGACCGATGTCAGCCGGCGCGAGGACATCGATCTGCTCGTCGATCAGCTGCGCAACGCCTTCGATCGGCTCGATGTCTGGATCAACAACGCCGGTGCGGACATCCTCACCGGCGAAGGCAGCCGGCTCTCGCGGCTCGAGAAGCTCGACCTCGTGCTGTCGGTCGATCTGCGAGGAACGGTGCTCGCGTCCTGGGCCGCAGTGGATTTCATGCGGGACCGCGGAGGCGGGGCGATCATCAATGTCTCGTGGGATCACGTGATCCAGGGAATGGAGGGCGAGAACCCCGGCATCTACTCGGCGGCCAAGGGTGGCATCGCCAGCTTCAGCAAATCGATGGCGCGTGACGTTGCGCCCGAGATTCGAGTCAACATTCTTGCGCCGGGTTTCATCGAGACCGCCTTCGGTGAAGGGGCCGACCCTAAATTCCGGCAGAAGGTCATCGAGATGACCCCTCTGAGTCGTTGGGGCACCCCCGAGGACGTCGCCGAGGCAGCACTTTTCCTGGCTTCGGACGATTCGGCGTTTCTCACCGGACAAACGATTATGGTCAACGGGGGAGTGGTGATGTGAAATAGTCGCTAGACGCTAGTCACTAGTCACTAGTCACTAGTTACTCTCGACCAAGCGACTGACGACTAGCGACTAATGACTAACGACCAGCGACTAACGACTAGCGACTAACGACTACCTGGAGGCTGACATGCCAGCAACCAAAGAGCGAACCTACAACGAAACCGAAATCGCCGAGCGGCTGAAGGAACTGCCCGGCTGGTACTACGAAGACGGCTGGATCCGCCGGGTGTATAAGACCGACGGCTGGCCCACGACGTTGATGCTGGTGAACGCCGTGGGATATCTGGCAGAGGCGGCATATCACCACCCGGATCTCACCGTCACGTGGGGCCGGGTCATCGTGAAGCTGCAAAATCACGCCGCCGGTGGGATTAGCGACAAGGATTTCGAGCTGGCCCGTAAGATCGAGGAGGGCGTCCTCTGGAAGCCCCAAGGCGGGGCCCTGGAGGGTACGCCCAACAAGTGGGTCCGGCCGGGGGATCCGAAATAGGTGGACGGGCGGACGGACGGACAGGCGGACAGACGGTCGCCCGTCCGCCGCGTCCTCTTCGTCACCGGAAAGCTCGCCGAGCCCGCACTACGGCGAGTGCTCCACGAGATGCAGCCCGCGTTTCAGGCAGAGGTGGCGGTCATGAAGATCACCGTGGCCGCCCTGATGACCACCCCGTGGATCACCCGGTTCCTCGAAGTACCCCCGGAGACCGACCTGATTCTGATACCCGGCCTGTGCGAGGGCGACGCCGCAGTTCTGACCGCACGATTCGGGGTCACGGCGGAGAAGGGGCCCAAGGATCTCCGGGAGATCCCGCGCTACTTCGGCCAGGCGGCGGCCGCGCAGAACTACGGCTCCTATTCCATCGAGATCCTCGCCGAGATCAACAACGCCCCCAAGCTCTCGCGCGTCCAGTTCCGTGCCGCGGCGGATTACTTCCGGGCCAGCGGTGCGGATCTCATCGACATCGGCTGCACCCCCGGCCTTCCCTTCCCCGAGCTGGGGGCCACTGTGCGCGAGCTGCGCGAGGCGGGAATGCGCGTCAGCGTGGACAGCTTCGACCCGGCCGAGATCATCGCCGGGGTGGAGGCCGGCGCCGAGGTGGTGCTCAGCATCAACAAGTCCAACCTGGAGGTCGCCCGCGAGCTGAGCGGTACCGATGTGCGGGTTGTGGTCATTCCTGATTTCGGCGAGGGGCTGGATACACTCGACCGCAGCATCGAGTCGCTGGAACGCTGGAACGTTCGGTACCTGATCGACCCGGTCATCGAGCCGATCGGCTTCGGCTTCATGGCGTCACTCGAGCGGTACGCCGAGGTCCACCGGCGTTACCCGACCACTGCCCAGCTGATGGGGGTCGGGAACATCACCGAGCTCACCAGCGCTGACTCGACCGGTGTCAACGCGCTGCTGCTGGCGATCGGCGAGGAGATCGGGGTTCGCGCCGTGCTCACGACCGAGGTGATCCCCTGGGCTCGCGGCGCCGTCCGGGAAATCGACATCGCCCGGCGGCTCATGCACCACGCGGTGGCGAATCGCACCGTCCCCAAGGGGGTGGACGACCGGCTGGTCACGGTGAAGGACCCGGAGATCCTGGCGTATGATGAATCGGAGCTCCGACGTCTGCATTCGGAGGTACGGGATCCGAATTTCCGGATCTTCACCGACCGGGACACTGTCACCGTATTCAACAACGAGATCTTCATCCGTGGCACCGATATTCAGGTGATTTTCTCCCAGCTCGGCGTGGACGAGCCCACCCACGCGTTCTATTTGGGGCGCGAGCTGATGAAGGCGAAACTGGCCATCACCCTGGGAAAGACCTACCGCCAGGAAGGCGCGCTCAGCTGGGGCTACCTCACGCCGCCGGACGATGTAAAGTCGGAGCACGTGAAGCTGACTCAGCGGTCGAAGCGGCGGGGCAGCGGGACCCCCGGTGGATGAGCTCGATCTTCCAACCGTTGATTGAGCCGCTGGGAGAAACGGCAAATCCAACAGAAGTCTGCAGCCGCTTTCTCGATCTCCCCTACGTGTTGTTCCTCGACAGCGCGGCCACGCAGCACCCCGACGTCCAGTACTCCTTTCTTGCCGCCGATCCCGTCCTCATCGTCCGGAGTAAAGGGGCCACGACGGAGGTGCGACGGAGGGAGGACGCGACCTGGAGCCGGGTCTCGGGCGACGCACTGAGTACGGCCCGCTCGTATCTGCCGGGTGCCGCGGTGGAGCCGGTCTCCGGACTACCTCCTTTTCAGGGAGGTCTGGCCGGGTACATCGGATACGATTGGGGCGCGATGCTCGAGCGGCTTCCGGTCCCTCGATACGATGATCTGGCGATTCCGGATCTGGTACTCGGTCTGTATGACTGGGTGATCGCCTGGGACCACCGGATCGGCACCGCCTGGTTGATCTCCACCGGGCTTCCTGACACCGAGCCGGCGCGGGAGCGGCGGGCCCGGGAACGGATGGATCTGGTGCGGGAGCGACTGGGTGGGAGGAGAAGGGGCGGGGCGGATGCCCTCTGGGCGGGTTTCTCTGCCGCAGCAGCTCCCTCGTACCCGGTCGAAGGAATTGATGGTGCGGGCAAGATCGGTCTTCGCTCCACGTTCACCCATCGGGGCTATCTCGATGCGGTGGCCCGGGTGCGCGAGTACATCATCGCCGGGGACATCTTCCAGGCGAATCTCTCCCAACGTTTCCAGAGTGCGCTGACGGAAGCCCCTTTTGCGCTATACCGGCGGCTCAGGGAACGGAACCCGGCTCCGTTTGCCGCCTATCTCGCCTTCGACGACCTCGCCGTGCTCAGCGCGTCCCCCGAGCGGTTTCTTCGCCTCGACGAGAGGCGGCAGGTCGAGACCCGGCCCATCAAGGGCACGCGGCCGCGGGGGCTCGGCCCAATGCACGACGCGGCGCTCGGACGCGCACTGGCCGAGAGTGCAAAGGACCGGGCGGAGAACGTGATGATTGTGGACCTGCTGAGAAACGATCTCTCCCGGGTGTGCCACCCCGGCACGGTGCGGGTCCCGGAGCTCTTTGCCTTGGAGCACCACCCGACAGTGCACCACCTCGTATCCACTGTGCTCGGTGAGCTTGCACCGGGCGCTGACGCTGTGGACCTCATCCGTGCGGCGTTCCCCGGCGGCTCGATCACCGGCGCCCCGAAGGTTCGCGCCATGGAGATCATCGCCGAGCTGGAGCCGACCCAGCGTGGGGTTTACTGCGGGTCGATCGGCTACATCAGCGCCACCGGCGCCATGGACACGAGCATTGTCATCCGAACCTATCTCGCCCTCGGCGGTCAGGTATACTTTCAGGCGGGGGGTGGGATCGTGGCGGATTCGGATGTCGAGCTAGAGTACCGAGAGACGCTGGACAAGGTACGGGCGTTGATTGAGACGTTGGCGGAAGCATGATCCTCCTCATCGACAACTACGATTCCTTCGTCTACAACCTCGCTCGGTACGTGCAGGAACTGGGCGACGAGCCGCTGGTCCGCCGGCACGATGCCATCGGGGTGGACGAGATATTTGCGCTGGCGCCCTCCCACATCATTATCTCGCCGGGGCCGTGCTCACCGGCTGAGGCCGGCATATCGACGGAGGTGGTGCGTCGCGTCGGCCAACGCATCCCCATTCTCGGCGTCTGCCTGGGTCACCAGTGCATCGGGGCCGCTTACGGCGGGGAAATCGTTCGCGCCGGGATGCCGATGCATGGAAAGACCTCGAGGATCCATCACTCGGGTACCGGCCTCTTCGCCGGGCTACCTAACCCCTTTACTGCCACCCGCTACCACTCGCTGGTGATCGCACCAGCGTCGGTTCCGCCTTGCCTCCAGGTCACGGCCACCTCCGAGGACGGCGAGATTATGGCGGTTCAGCATGTCGAGCATCCGGTGCATGGAGTGCAGTTTCATCCCGAGTCGGTCCTGACCGAACACGGATACCGCCTGCTCGATCACTTTCTGCACGGAGTGCCGGCCACGCCGCGGCTGCTGCCTCACGCCGCCGACGGCGCATTCCCCGCCGTGGAGCAACTGAATACCCTCGCCACCGCTCCACCACCGGTCGATCTCGTCCGGTGATCATCGAGAGCATCGTCACCACGGTCGATGTGAACGGATCGATCAACTTCGCTCCCATGGGGGTCGAGTGGGGTGACGACACCATCGTCCTCAAGCCGTTTCTGGAGACGACCACCTTCCGGAACCTGAGCGCCACCGGCGTGGCGGTGGTCAACCTCACCGACGACGCCATGCTGTTCGCGCAGGGCGCCATCTCCAGTCCCCAGTTCCCTTCCATACCGGCGACGATCGTGAAGGGCGCCGTCCTGGAGGCCGCCTGCTCCTGGCGGGAGCTTCGGGTCGTGACGATCGATGCGACGCCGCCGCGGTCCAGGATCGAGGCCCGGGTGGTGCATCGAGGTACCAGGCGCGAGTTCATCGGGTTCAATCGGGCGCGGCACGCAGTCCTGGAAGCGGCGATCCTCGCCACCCGCACCCACCTGCTCCCGGCCGACCAGATCCGGGAGGAATACGCCCGACTTCAGGTCGTGGTGGACAAGACCGCCGGGCCGCGAGAGCGGGAGGCGATGGACCTCCTCACCCAGTATGTCAGATCGAGGTAGTGTCTTCGTCGAGGCCCCGGCACGGCTCCACTTCGGTGTGCTCGACCTCCGCGGCCGCCTGGGCCGCTGTTTCGGGGGACTCGGTGCCGCGATTCCGTCGCCGTCGCTGCTTCTCGAGGCCGAGCCGGCGAGCGACATCATGGCTGAGGGACCCGACGCGGAGCGTGCTATCGAGTTTGCCGGCCGCTTCCTGTCCCACCATCAGCTCTCCGCCGGCGTCCGTCTCACCGTTCATCGAACGATTCCGAGTCACGCCGGCCTGGGTTCGGGTACCCAGCTGGGGCTGGCGGTAGCCCGGGCTCTCGCCGCGCTATACGGGTTGGCGACCAATCCGGTCGAGCTTGCCCGAGCCACGGCGCGGGGTAAACGCTCCGCCATCGGGACATGGACCTTTGCCCTCGGCGGGTTCATCGTGGAAGGTGGCCGGAAGCCGGGTACCGAAGAGCTCGCACCTTTGCTGGCGCGTTTCCCCATCCCGGACACGTGGCACTGTGTGGTAGCGGTGCCTTCAGGCCGAACCGGTCTCAGCGGTGACGCCGAGGCCAAGGCATTCGAGGAGCTCCCCTCGCCGCCGGACCGCGAGGTGGAGCGGGTGTCGCATCTCGTGCTGATGCAACTGTTACCTGCTCTGGTCGAGGCCGACCTGCCGAGCTTCGGGCAGGCGCTCTCGGCGGTGCAGCGCATCACCGGCTCCTGGTTTGCCGGACAGCAGGGGGGCGTGTTTGCTCCGGGACAGACCGAGGAGCTGATCTCCAGCATGGCAGGATGGGGCGCCGCCGGGGTAGGCCAGAGCTCTTGGGGTCCATCGGCCTATGGGCTGGTGGACAGCGCGGATGCGGCCGTCGACCTGGCCCGGCGGGTGCGCGCTGCTATGGGTGAAAGAGGGTCGGTTTTCCAGGGCGGATTTGCCCCTCGGGGCGCCCAAGTCTGGAGGGCCTCCAGACCCCCCCGAGGCTGATTGACAGTTCATTTTACGGGGTGTATACTGACCCCTCTCAGCTCCGTAGTCCGCGAATCGGCAGGTTTCCCTCAGGGCGCCAGCCTGTTACTGTCGTGCTGACCCTGCCCACCCGGGGGACGAACGGAGAATTCCGCGGCTGCATGACTACGAACTGTATGCCGTTTCCCCGACTGCATTTCCATACAGGAACACAATGGCTCACCGGCGTTGCTGAGAGATGAGATGGGGTTGTTCCCGTTAGTTGCCGCTCGTTCACCAATCCGTCCCTCGCCGCACCCCCGTACGGCGCGGCACTGGTGGCCAGATCTGCTCTGGCGGCGGCACTGCGCGGCGAATATGCCGCAGTGCATGATCGGCGACGCACAAGTTCAGTCGGCCCCATCCCGGCCAACCTCTCCCAGGCCTCAGTCTCAGTTCCGCGCGAATCTCCGGCAGTCAGATCATCGCGCCTCCCAACGCATCCAACGGGTCCCGCTCTCGCGTAGACGTTCCAGCACTGCGAGCACGCTCCGCCGGTGGATGCTGCCAACAGTCGAGCGTGGGCCACCGGCCACTTGAGCGTTTCCAATAGATGTTCCAAAGACTCTCCAAACTTTCACCAATGCAGTAGAGCAGTTGAACCACCCTTTTTCCCTGAGGTCAGTTATGAACCGTTTTACACAGCAGGTGGTGTCTGGCGGGCTCGCCGCGGGTCTTTCAGTAGCCGTGGTGATGTCAGCCAGCGCCCAAGCGGCGCGGTCAGGGGCTTGGACCCTGAATGCGCCCGAGGGCGAATGGCACATGACCGGTCGTGATTACAGCCTGCAGCGGTTCAGCCCGCTCAAGCAGATCACGACGGCAAACGTGGCCGAGCTCCGGCCCGTCTGGTCGTTCTCGACCGGGACGCTTCGGGGGCACGAGGGCAACCCGCTCGTCATCGGCAACGTGATGTACGTCCACACGTCCTTCCCGAACATCGTGTACGCGCTCGATCTGTCCAAGGCCGGCGCGCCGCTGATCTGGAAGTACGTCCCGAACCAGTCGCCCGACGCGATTCCAATCGCGTGTTGCGACCTGGTAAACCGGGGCACCGCGTACCACCCGAGCGGCAAGATCTTCATCCAGCTGCTCCAGGGTGAGCTCCTCGCGCTCGATGCCAAGACCGGCAAAGAGCTCTGGAAGGTCAAGAACGCGGATTACAAACAGGGCTCCACGATGACCAACGCCCCGATCGTGATCAAGGACATCGTCATCGCCGGTATCTCAGGCGGTGAATTCGGCGTCCGTGGCCGCGTGACGGCGTATAACGTCAACGACGGGAAAGAGGTCTGGCGCGGGTACAGCACCGGGCCGGACAGCGAAGTCCTGATCGAAGGCGATGCTAACGCGAACTATCCGTCGCACAAGGGCAAGGATCTCGGCGTCTCGACCTGGCAGGGCGACGAGTGGAAGCGTGGCGGCGGCACCACCTGGGGCTGGTATTCGTATGACCCCGAGTTGAATCTCTTCTATTACAGCTCGGGCAATCCGGGCACCTGGAACCCCGACCAGCGTCCGGGCGACAACAAGTGGTCGATGACCATCTTCGCCCGCAATCCGGACAACGGGAAGGTGAAGTGGGCCTACCAGATGACGCCGCACGATGAGTGGGATTACGATGGCGTCAACGAGAACGTGCTGTTCGAGAGTGGTGGCAAGAAGCTGCTGGCGCACTTCGATCGTAACGGCTTCGGCTACACGCTCGACCGCACCAACGGCAAGGTGCTCGTGGCCCAGCCCTACGGCCCGGTCAATTGGGCCAAGCGGGTTGATCTGACCACCGGCGTGCCGGAGAAGGATCCGAAGTACGGCACCACCGCGAAGAAGAACACCGAGGGCATCTGCCCCGCGGCGATCGGCTTCAAGGATCAGCAGCCCGCGGCCTACTCACCCGTCACCGGCCTCTTCTACGTCCCGGCAAACCACATTTGCATGGACTATGAAGGCGTCGAGGTGAAGTACACCGCCGGTCAGCCGTACGTCGGCGCGATCGTGCGGATGTTCCCGGGCCCGGGCGGTCACCGTGGTAACTTCATCGCCTGGGATCCCATGAAGGGCAAGGCGGTGTGGTCGAACAAGGAGAACCTCGCGGCGTACGGCGGGGCGCTCACCACGGCCAGTGGCCTGGTCTTCTACGGCACCATGGAAGGCTGGCTCAAGGCACTCGATGCGAAGACGGGCAAGAGCCTGTGGCAGTACAAGACCCCGTCGGGCATCATCGGTAACCCGATGACCTACAACGGTCCGGATGGCCAGCAGTATGTGGCCGTGCTTTCCGGCATCGGTGGCTGGGCCGGTATCGGCGTAGCAGCCGGCATCGGCGCCGAAGACCCGACCGCCGGTCTGGGCGCGCTCGGCGCGTTCGGCGACGCGGGCAACTTCAGCAACCAAGGTGGCGTGCTGACGGTCTTTGCGCTCAAGAACTCGCCGATGAAGTAAGCCGGATCCGGGAGGGCTGGGGTTTCGCCTCCAGCCTTTTCCGGGGGTAGATTACAGGAAGTGAGAGACGGCGCCGGAGTGCTGTTCGCTCCGGCGCCGTTTTCCCCTTCTACCCGGAACGGTGGCTATGCCCTGCTCCCCCTCAGTCCGAATCGCCGCCGTGCTGGCTCTGGCCGGCGCTACCGCCTTCCCCTTCAGGCTCACCGCTCAAACGCTGCGTCCCAACGTCGAGAAGCCCGGCATCATCCGGGTCTGCGCCGATCCGGACAACATGCCGCTGTCCAATCAGAAGGGTGAAGGATTCGAGCAGAAGATCGCCGAGCTGATCGCGAAGGAATGGAACGCAAAGGTGGAGTACGCCTGGTGGCCCGTGCGGCGAGGTTTCTTTGCCCGGGCGCTGAATGGCCGGTACTGTGATTTGGCCGTCGAGGCACCACCGGCACTCGATATCGCGAGTGTAACCAGGCCGTACTTCCGCTCCGGCTACGTCTTCGTGACTCGCAAGGACAGCGGTTTGGACATCAAGTCCCTGGCCGACCCCAGGCTCAAGAAGCTTCGCATCGGAGTCAACCTGCTCAACTCCGACGCCGAGAACACCCCGCCGGCCATGGCGTTGAGCAAGTACGGCGTCGTGGGCAATCTCAAGGGCTACAGCACTTTCTACACTACCACGGAGCGGCCTGAGGACATCGTGAACGACGTCGCCAAGAAGAACATCGACGTCGCAATCGTGTGGGGTCCTCTGGCCGGCTACTTCGCCAAGCAGTCCGCCGTCCCTCTCTCCTTGCAGCCGTTGGCGGAGCGCGATTCACTGAGCGACCTGCCATTCCGGTTCGACATCGGCATGGCCGTCCGGCGCAAGGACGGGGCGTTGCGCGACAGCCTCCAGAAGGTGCTCGATCGGAAGGGGCCCGAGATCCAAGCCATACTGAAGGAGTACGGGGTGCCGGTTTTCCCGATCAAGGCCGATAGTGGGGTCCCGGCCGATTCAGGGCGAGCCACGACCCGATAGCATGCGCACGCCCATCTCGATCGTTCTGCGTTGCAGGAGTCTGGTCGGCCTCTTACTGGCCCTGGGTGCAGTGACCACCGTTGTGCGCGCCCAGGAACTCCGGGACGCGTATCACCAAGCCCCGCGGGATACGGTCCCTCAGGACGTCTATGACGGCTGGAAGCAGTTCAACCTCAACTGCGCGCGCTGCCACGGAGAGGACGTTCAGGGAACCACGATCGCGCCGCACCTCATCCTGTCGCTCAAGCCGACCGGCCCCATCAATACCAAGGAGCTCTTCATCCAGACCGTTTGTGCCGGCCGGCCCCCGAAAGGGATGCCGTCCTGGTGCGCGCTCGGTATGGAGCTGCCGACGATCGAGAAGATCTACTTATACGTGAAGGGCCGGAGCGATGCCAAGATTGCGCCCGGGCGGCCCGCCGTGAAGCCAGGAGCCTAGAAGCGATGCGGTCATACCTAATCAGCCTGCTCGGATTAGTTGCGTTCGCCTCGACCGCTCCCGCCCAGACATCCCGACCCAAAGCGCGGCTGGCCCTCTTTGACGTCGCGTTCTACGGTAAGGGGGCCAATTCGCTCGAGCAACGCGATCCGTTGGTCGCCGTGATGACCGACAGCATTCTACGGGCAGACCTCGAACGCTCCGGAGACTTCCAGATCCTCGATTCGGCCGGCCTGGCCCAAGCTACCGCGCAGGCAGAGACGGGCGGCGTCGACTGCGTCACCCTGGAGTGCCGGCGCCAGGTGAGCAAGAAAGCAGGAGCGGCCTGGATGGTGACCTCGAAGCTGAGCAAGACCAGCAACCTCATCTGGTACCTCTCGGGTCAGTTGACGGATGTCGCGAGCGGGCGGCGTCTACTCGACGATGAGTTCGAGCTGAAGGGAATCGCCGAGGATATCGCCAAGGGCGGCGCGCATTCGCTCGCGCGGCGGATCGTCAAGGCTGCCAACTCTGCAAGTAAGGTCGATACACCGACGACCCGCATGAGCCCCGCAGAGCTCAAGACGAAGCTCGCGGCGGCGACGGAGGACACCGCTCCCGACCTGCGAAAGGCCAACCTGAGCGGACTGGATCTGAGTGGGGTGGACTTCAAGCGCGCCAATCTTGCCGGTGCCCGACTGGCGGGAACCAAGCTGATCGGAGCGAACCTTTTTACCGCCGATCTGACCGATGCGGTGTTGACCGACGCCGACCTGTCCAAAGCCAACCTGGACGGGAGCGTGCTCCGGCGGGCTAAGCTTCAGCGCGCCAACCTCGAAGGCGCCAGCCTCTTTGCAACCATCATCGAATCTGCCGACCTGAGCAACGCCAACCTGGCGGGTACCCGCATCATCGGCTACCTGCGAGGCGCCAACTTGAGCGGAGCCAATCTTCGGCGGTCGAATGCCGGCGCTGACCCCGGGAACCAATCGATGGGCGTCATGCGGGCCACGTTCGTCGGGGCCGATCTGAGCGGAGCCGACCTGTCCGATGCCAACCTGTTCAAGGCGGACTTGTCACACGCCAACCTGACCAATGCCAAGCTGGCCCGCACCAACCTGATGAACGCCGACCTGATTCAGACCGACCTGACCCGGGCGGACCTCACCGGGGCCAAGCTGGCGAAAGCCAACATCGACGGGGCGATCTTCACCCAGGCTGTCGGCGTGGACCGCATCGAGGGACTC
>JBBQXQ010000097.1:0-12405 GCA_038209515.1 Gemmatimonadales bacterium | reverse complement strand
GGGCACAACTACGAGCTGGAGCTGACGGTCGAAGGGGAGATCGATCCGGAGACCGGCTACGTGATGGATCTCAACAAGCTCAAGGAAGTGGCCCAGGAACGCTTGCTCCGGCACCTCGATCACAAAAACCTCAACCTCGATGTGCCGTGGTTCAAGACGTTGATCCCGACCTCGGAGAACATCGCACTGGTCTGCTGGCGGGAGATGCGCGCGGCCGTCCCGGCCCAGCTCACCCTTCGCCTGCGATTATGGGAGACGCCGCGAAACTATGTCGACTACGAAGGGGAGTAAGGTCGCGCCCGGCCCCAGGCTCGAGCCCTTCGCCGACAAGGTGCGGGACATTTTGTCTGCCTTGGGCGAGGATCCGGGACGGGAAGGCCTGGTCAAGACGCCGGAACGGGTCGAGGCCTCTCTGCGCTTTCTCACCCAGGGCTACTGGATGACCGTGCAGGAGGTAATCGGCGACGCGGTGTTCGAGGAGAAGCACCAGAGTATGATCATGGTGCGGGACATCGAGGTCTACTCGCTCTGCGAGCACCACCTGCTCCCCTTCTTCGGCCGGGCTCACGTGGCGTACATCCCCAACGGGAAGATCCTCGGACTCTCCAAAGTGGCCCGGATCGTGGATGTCTTCGCCCGCCGGCTCCAGGTGCAGGAGCGGATGACCGATCAGATCGCCGACGCCATCATGGACGTGCTGAAGCCCACGGGAGTGGGCGTGGTGATCGAGGCGGCCCACTTCTGCATGATGATGCGCGGGGTAGAGAAGCAGAACTCCCGCGCGGTGACCAGCGCGCTGCGCGGAATCTTCCGCGACGACTCCAAGACTCGGGACGAGTTCCTCCGCCTCGCGCACGCCGGCCGCCTCTTCGAGTGACCCGGCTTGCCGGCCAGGTGGCGCTCGTCACCGGAGCCTCCCGCGGGATCGGCGCGGCGGTGGCGGAGGCACTGGCGGCAGAGGGAGCTCGCGTGCTCCGGGTGGCCCGGGGCCTGGCCGACGGCGCCGAGGGGCCATTCGAGGACATCCACTGCGACCTGACCGATCCGGGTCAGCTGGAGCGGCTTGGCTCCCGGGTGCTCGACCGATACGGCGCGCCGGCCATCGTCGTCAGCAACGCAGGCACCTTCCTGCTTCGTCCGCTGGAGGCCACCGCAGCGGAGGAACTGGAGACGCAGCTGGCGGTCAACGTGCGGGCGCCGTTCGCGGTGGCAAAGGCTTTTCTGCCGGCGATGCGGAAGGCGAGGCGCGGCACCTTCATCACCGTCGGCAGCGTCGCCGATCACGTTGGCTTTCCGGAGAATGCGGCGTATGCGGCAAGCAAGTACGGGCTGCGCGGCTTGCACGAGTCGCTCCTTGCCGAATACCGGGGCACGGGAGTTCGGCTCACCCTGGTCTCTCCCGGCGCCACCGATACGTCAGTGTGGGATCCGTTCGATCCGGATCACCGGGAAGGATTCATCCCCCGTGCGGCAATGCTGCGCCCAGCCGATGTGGCCGATGCCATCCTCTTCGTGACCACCCGTCCCGCTAATGTGCATATCGATTGGCTCCGTCTTGGGCCTGTAGGAAAAGCCAGCCACGGATGAACACGGATCTAAGGCACGGATCGCTCCGTTTGGATACCACTGACGCAATTCGTAACCGATATTCATCCAATCATTCTGGTGCCACCCCACCCACCCCCGACAATGGTAGAGATGATGGCGAGCACTAGGAACAGATCCGTTTTCATCCGCGTTCATCTGTGGCTCAGGTGTGGGGTGGCGGCGGCCACTCTGACGGTCGGCTCCAAGGCCCATGCGCAAGGAACGATCCCGCCTTTGCCGGATAGCACCGGCTGGGGCGTGCACGTCCTCGCGGTCGCGCGCGACGCGCAGGGCTCCATCTGGGTCGGGACCTACGGCCAGGGGATCTACCGTTTGCCCGCGGGGGCGACGGCCTGGCAGTCAATTCGCCACGACAGCACGGGCACGTCCATCTCCTGGAACTTTATCCAGGCCCTGGCCTTCGGGTCTCGCGGGGAGGTGTGGTACGGGACGATAGGGAATGGCTGGGGACTCTCGACCGATGGCGGTGCCACCTGGAAGAACTGGGCGTTCGCGCAGCTCGGGCCCGAATGGCAGTACGTGGCACCCTCCGGCATCGTGATTCGGGGCGACACCACCATGATCGGAACCGCCGACGGCCTCCAGGTGACGACGAACAATGGGGCCAACTGGACCGCCATTGGCGATGCCACCGGCCCGCGCGCCAAGGGCCCGGCCGACACCGTCTTCCCGGTGCTCAAGAGCGAGTACGTACGCCGAGTGGCCACCGACCGGAGAGGTTGGACCGTCGCGACGCTGAGGGGCAATCAGCGGCTTCGCCGGACCGATGCCGGCTGGGTGGCGGAGCCCCTCGCTTTCACGGCATTTCCGCCGGGAAACGCGTTGTTAATCGGCCGGCAGCTGATTCGCGGCACGGCCTGCGGACTCAAGCCAGCCAGCGATACCCTACCGTGTCTCCGCCAGGCCGGTGCTCCCGCCGACGAGCCTCGGGCTCCGCTCACGACCTGGTTCCGGCGACCGATTGCCGTGACCGATAACAGCCTCATCGATCAGACGTACCGCTATGGCTCCACCATGGGCGGCAACTTCCAGCAGCATCAGGGCGTGGAGTTCAACAACCCGGACGGAACGCCGGTTTACGCCATCGGCTCTGGAACGGTGGTCTACGCGGGACCGGCGGAGCAGGGCGCATTGACTGTGACCATCCGCCATGACACCACGGTCACCGCCCACGGGCGGCGCTACCGCCTCTTCTCGACCTACTATCACAACTCCGCCCTCAAGGTCAGAGTCGGCCAGAAGGTCCGGAAAGGTGCCCTGATTTCGTTAGTGGGAAACACCGGCCGGGCAACCAACGACCATCTCCACCTCGAGATCTCGGCCTCGCCCAGCGACTCGCTGAGTGTGGTGGTGGATTCGTTGCAGCGCTTTCCCCCGTACACGAGCAACCCCGAGCTCTGGATCGAGCCGCTCCCCGGAACCGGGATCGTCGCGGGGCAGGTGTTCGATGCCGCCGGTGCCCCGGTGCCGCAAGCGCGAATCTACGGGATCATCAAGCGCGACCCGGTGGAGACACCCTTCTCCTATGCGGAGACCTATGGCGATAAGGCCCACCCGCACCCACTCTACGGGGAACACTTTGCCGTGAGCGACGTGCCGCCGGGAACGTACACCGTTGGCACCGAGATCGAGGGAAAGAAGGTCTTTCGCAAGATCACGGTCGAGGAGGGGAAGCTGACGTGGGTGGTGTTTAAACCGTAGCTGGGAGCTAGGAGCTGGGAGCTAGGAGCCAGGGGGGTTGTCACCCTGAGGGCCTGAAAGGCCCGAGGGGGCCAGAGCTCGAACTCAAGACATCCGGTCGATGACACGAACAGGTCGTAGGTAAGCCGGAGTTTCGGCCCCCTCCCCCTCGCTGCGCTCAGGGTCAGGGTGACACGCTCTCAGCCTCCATCACTCATGTTTATCGAATTAACCGACCATCTCCGCTGCCCCTCAGACCACGATGAAAGTTTCCTGGTGTTGCTTCCGGATCGCGTCGAGGGACGTTCCGTCATCGAGGGCCAGCTCGGCTGCCCGGTGTGCGGCCGGACCTTCGAGCTTTCGGACGGGGTGCTCGACACCGGCGACGTGGCGGAACCCCGCGCATCTACTCCGAGCGCGCTCGAGGCCGAGGCGCTGACCGCGCTGGTGGGTCTGTCGGGGCCGGGAGGTTATCTCACCCTGGTGGGTTCAGTGGCCGACCTCTGGAAGGACATTGCCGCACTGAATCCGGGGGTAGCGCTGGTTGCGGTGAACCCGGGACCCGAGGTCGCCGAGGCGCCCGGCATCAGTGTGCTGCGCAGCGGGAGGATTCCCCTGAAATCACGCTCGATGCGTGGGGTGGTGCTGGGACGCGCGTACGGGGACGACTTGCACTGGGTGGGTGAAGGCGCGCGGGTGGTCCTTCCCGGCCTTCGCATTGTGGGTGAAGGGGCCGACCCGCCGGCCGACATGATCGATCTGATGGCCAGCGCAGGCGGTGTGTGGGTGGGGACGGGAAAACGGTGAGCAGAAAGGTTACGCTTTATCCCTCTCCGTAGAGCCCCTCAATCGCCTCCCGATTCCGCTGCTCGACCATCCGCCGCTTGATCTTCAGCGTGGGCGTAAGCTCCCCGCTCTCCACGCTGAAATCGCTGGGCAGCAGGAGCAGCTTCTTGGGCACCTCGAAATGAGCGAGGTCCCGCAGTGTGTCCCCCACCTCACGCTCCATCTTCTGTTGTACCTCCGGAATCGCGAGCAGCCCCGCGGCGTCATTGGCCTGGATTCCTTGCCGGGCCGCCCAGGCGGCCAACGTCTGCACGTTGGGAACGATCAGCATGATGGGGAAGCGCCGCCGGTCACCCAGCATCACCGCGTTGGAAACAAACTCGCACGTCTTGGCCAGGCTCTCGATCGGTTGCGGGGCGATGTTCTTGCCGCCGGCCGTCACGATGAGGTCCTTCTTGCGATCGGTGATACGAAGAAAGCCCCCGTCGTCGAGCAGGCCGATATCCCCGGTGTGGAACCAGCCTTCGCGGTCGAGCGCGTCGGCGGTGGCCTCGGGTTTCTGGTAGTAGCCGGCCATGACGTGGGGCCCCCTGGTGAGGATCTCTCCGTCAGGCGCGATCTTGACCTCGACCCCGGGGATGGGAAGTCCGACGGTGCCGAGCCTGGCGTGCTGGAAGGTGTTGACCGCGATCACGGGCGAGGTCTCGGTCAGTCCGTAGCCCTCGAGGATAGGCATGCCGGCCGCATGGAAGAATTTCGCGATGTCGGCCGACAGCGGCGCTCCGCCCGAGATGAAGAACCGAAGCCGGCCACCGGTACGGGCGCGCAGCTTGGCAAAGACCAGGCGGTCGGCCAGCCAGCGCTTGGCAGCCAGCGCCGGCGACAGCGGCCGATCGGCCATGCGCCGCTCCACCGCGGCTTCACCGACCCCCTTGGCCCAGAAGAAAATCCGTTGCCGCAGATTGGACGCGGCCCGCACCTGATCCAGCACCCGCCCGTAAATCTTCTCATAGAGCCGGGGTACCGAAGCCATCAGCGTGGGACGCCAGCGCTGCATGTCGGCCGCGACGGTGTCCACGTTCTCCGCGTAGTTGATCAGCACGCCCGAGTGGAACATCGAGTAGTGGCCGAACATCCGCTCGAAGATGTGGGAGAGCGGGAGGAACGACAGGCACTCATCGTCCGGGCTGAAGGTGAACAGGCTGCAGCAGGTCGTCACATTGGAGGCGATGTTGCCATGGGTGAGCATCACCCCCTTCATCTCGCCGGTGGTACCGGAGGTGTAAATCAGCGTCGCCAGGTCTTCCGGCCCGACTTTCAGCGCGTCGCTCTGCCAGCTCGTCCGCTGTGACCTGGCCGCGCGGCCGCGGGTGTAGACCTGCTCCAGGCCGAGCACGCCGGCTCCGCGCGCATCATCGTCGAATGCGATCACGAAACGGAGGGCGGGGAGCCGCCCTCTTATCGCGAGCACCTTCTCCATCTGTTGGCGGGTAGACACGAAGACCGCCGCAGCGCCCGAGTCGCGCAGGTTATACTCGGCCTGTTTGGACGGGAGTGTGGGATAGATCGGGACGTCGGTGCAGCGGGCGGTGAGGCAGGCGTAGTCGGCGATGGCCCACTCGGGGCGGTTTTCCGACAGGATCGCAACCCGATCGCCCGGCTGGAGACCCAGCTCGATCAGCCCCAGACTCAGGTCCTGCACCCGGTTCGCCAGTTCGCCGTATCCCAAGGCAAGCCACTCGCCGGCCCGCTTGGCTCGGACCGCCACGGGCCGCGAGCCGAACCGCTCCAGCGCCCCGAAATACAGCTCGTTCAGCGTCCGGGGCGTGCCCGCCGCCTTACTGGAAATTGACGGTGAACCGCTGTCCTGATCCGGGCACGGCCTCGCCGCGGGTACGGAAGGCGCGAACCTCGACGATAGCGGTAGCTGGTTGAGTGGTGGCATTGACTCGATTGAGGGTCACGGACGAAACAGCACCATCCGTGCCAGTCAGAACCGTGTCCGTCAGCGCGGCGTTGGGCAGCTCGACCGTGTGGGGTCCAACGTCGGGCGGCGAGGTGACGGTGTAGATCACCGGTCGGGAGGGAAGGGGGCCGGCCGGGGAGAAGCTCTGCAGCTGCACGAGGAGCGGGGCAGAGGCCGTGACGCCGGCCGGGACGGTGATGACCGAATCGCCCGTGAGCACGAGCGTATCGGCCCGGGCGATCACGGTGAATGTCTCCAGCTCGGAGGAGAGCGAGCCGGCAAAGGCCTGGACACGACCAGTGCCTGGAGAGACTCCGGTGATAGCTCCGGTCGCGCCATCGACGGTCAGCGTTGGGTCCGGCGCCTGCCAGGTGACGGGGGTAGCCACCGGGTTGCCGTCTTTATCGAGCGCCACAGCGGTAAGCTGGAGAGTCTCGCCGACCTCGATCGTCTTGAGGGACGGGGCCTGGATTTCCAACCCCACGACACCGCCCGCTCCCTCCGTGAGATTGCTGCAGCCCTGCAACCCGACTACTGAGAGGATGAGGGCCCAACGCCTCACAGCGTCTCCCGGGCCGGGCTGCTGGCGATCTCGCGCAAGGCACTCTCCGCGTGGCGCACCCAGCGTTCCGCGTCGGGCCCCTTGGGCGGGCGGGCGAGAAAGGCGCGCAGATGCTCGGCGGCCTGCTGCACGTCGCCCCGTTTCAGCAGCAGAAACGCCACGCCGTAGTGGGCCCCACCGAGGCTGTCGTCCAGCTCGAGCGCACGCTTGTAATAGCGAATGGCTTCCTCCGGCTGGCCGGTCTTGGTGAAGGCGATGGCCATGTTGAGCAGGATGCGCGAGTCTGCCGGGTTGTCTCGAAAGGCGAGGCGGTAGGACGTCAGGGCCGCTTCGAAGTCTCCCTGGCGCTCGAGCGCCAGCCCCTCGTTGAGATAGTCGAGCCGCTGGGGATTCAGGTTCTCCCGAGATCCCTTGCCGAACATGCGTCGCCAGAAGCTCATGGGGGAGCCGGGGTCTCCGAGCAAAGTCGAGCGGGGACAAGGCGTTGGGAAAGGCCTAAGATAGAGTGAAGAACGTCTAGGGTCAAAGGTGAAAGTCTAGGGTCTAGGGTCTAGGGTCTACGCCGACCTCGACCCTAGACGTTTGCCCCCAGACGTACGACCTTAGACCCTAGACTCTAGACCCTAGACCTAAACCAAAGACCCCTTGCCCCCCACCCGTCGCCCCACCCCATCCGGCCCCCGTGGCGTGCTGGAGGTCGATTGGCCGTTCTTCGGCGAGATCTGCCGCGCGCTCGCGCTGCGGGTCGCCAAGGAGTATCAGCCGGAGATCGTGCTCGGCATCGCGAAGGCCGGCGTCATCCCCGGCGTGGTGGTCGCGTCGATCATGCAGTGCGACTTCAGCTCGATGGTGGTGACTCGGAACGAGGCCGGGGCTCAGCCGGTGCTGGTGTCGGGCCCGCCTCCCAGCATCCGCGGGCGCCGAGTGCTGGTGGTGGACGAGACCTGCGATACCGGGAGCACCATGAAGCTGGCCCTGAGCGAGGTGCGCGCGCTCCGGCCGGCGGAGGTCCGGAGCGCGGTGTCGTTCAAGACTGGCGAGTACGCGCCCGACTTTCATGCCTTCGAGACCGACAACTTCATCATCCTGCCCTGGGACCGGGAGATCATCCAGGGCGGAGAGTTGGTGATGCGGCCGGACTACGCTGCCCGGCTCTGAGCGCAAGCGTATCAGCTTCTATTTGCACGTGGCAGTACCGCAGTGCCCCTGAGACGTCTCGTCCTCGAGACTCCAGATCCAGCGGGCGACAGCGTATTTCAGCGCTCGCCCCTTTTCCTCCAGATAGCGCTCCAGTCGGCGAGTCACGGCCGCAAGTCGCTCGCCTCTCGCTGGGGTGACAAAGACGGACGTGCCACGTCTCCCCGTCGAGTCCGTCTGCACCCACCAGTAGGTTGATTGCCCCGGTTGGAGGCCGTATTTCGGGTACCCCTCGGTTTCGCCTTTGGGAATCGAGAGTCTCGCGATGATTCTGCCTTCTCTCAAGTCCGGTTCGCTGTATCTCTGCGCGCCAATCAGCGGCTCGATCTTCGCAAGTGGTCCATAACGACACGTGTGAGTGTGTTTCGGATCGCCGGGGCAGGGTGGTCCCGGGGGCGTGCCGATCACTGCCAGGGGCTGCTCGTCTCCAGCATAGGTGGAGGTATCGAAATCAAAGCCGCGGAGGCAGACCTGCAGTTCGACGCCCGTTTGTGGCGCCCGGCCACGGGGGCAATCCGCGGATAGCTTGGGAAGCTCCTCGTACCTGGGCTCACAGGCAGTGAAGACGCCGGCTGCCAGAAAGGTCATGGCCATGCAGGAAAGGAATAGCCGGTAGTCCAGCCCTACCCTCATTGTCATAGACCCTCCTGGAAGGCGCCTTAGCCATGGGTCGCTATTTCTGACCCCCAACAAGCTCCCGCATACTCTTGACCGTTGGCTGAAGCTCCTGGTCTGCACTGGACCAGAGCAGCAGTACGTTACGTGCCCACCGTCTGGCTGTCGTTGAGTCTCGGGTTCGCGCGGCAAGCTCGGCCCTCAACGCCATCCCTCTCACGAACGTCGCCACCTGGGGCAGCTGATCGATCAGGTCGGTGCGCATGGTTGGTAGCGCCTCGAGGGAAAGGTTCAGGAGGTGCGTTGCCTGGGCCGTGTCTCCCAGCGCCAGGAGCAGCCATGCCTCGTGATAAGTTCCATTGAACGCCACGTCGCCGGGCCGTACACTGTGCTGCACCTCCTCGAGCTTCTTGAAGTGCCGCCGCAGCCCCGTCGTATCCCCCCGGCTGAGCTCCCACTGCATCTCCAGCAGATAGTTTCCCAGTGCCTTGGCCCGATGCATCGGCCGTACGCCGCGCTCCGGAAACGCGAGCACGGCCGGGTCGTCGAGCAGCGCCTGCCGCACGCTTGTCCGCTTTGCCGGCTCCACGTAGCTGGGAATCAGCCGTTCGACCCGCTGCTCGAGGGTTACGAGGCTGTCCGTCGGCGTGCCAAAGGCTGAGTAGGCAAAGAGCCCTAATGCCGCGTCGGTGAGTTGCAGCGGGACGTTCACCGCATCCCACTCGGGCGTCAGAAAGGTCCAGTCCGGTGCGCCTCGACGCTGTAATTGAGCCGCCAGGTGTACGTGCCCGGTCAGAGCAGCCAGTCCCCGCAGCTGCCGGGCATCGTCCAGCGTGGGATTGGGGTTGGCATGAAGCACCGAATCGGCCAGCGGACGCGCCGCAGCCATCTGCTCCGACTTGACCAGAAGCCGCGTCTCGATGTTCGCCAGCCGCAACGCCTGAGCCGGTTCAGTCGCCGTGGCCCGCGCGCGCCGGATCTCATTCACGGCAGAGAAGTCCTTAGACCGTCCCACTGTCAGTTCACCCAAGGTCTCCAGCACCATCGCCAGAGTCTCGTGCGCGTCGGCCCGGTTCGGAAAGGCCAGCACCCATTTCGTCGCGATCGCGCGCATGAGCTCGCGGTTGTGCAACACGGCAGCCGTCACCGTCGCGGGAATCGCTCCCGGCTCTGCGGTGACCACCTCGGTCAATGGGCGGGGCACGAACTCGAGCGTGTCTCGCGTCATCGTCGGGTAGGCGCCGAAGCGGACCGTGTCCGGGGTTAGTGCATAGCCTTGGCGGATGTGGTTGGGATCGGTGTAGAGCAGGTCGGGGAGCCGTTGAAACGCCTGGCCCCGGAAGGCCAAGTGGACGGAGGGCACCAACTCGAGCGCGCGGCGATAGGCGTTCACGGCCGCGTGATAGCTCCCCCGGAACCGCCAGCCTCCCCCGGTTGAGTCGCGTACTACAAGGGGATCTTTGCCCTGGCAGTCGCCCAGACCGAACCAGGCCGCGAAATCCAACGAGTCCCGCGCGATCAGCGCTCGGAACTCCTCGCAGGCCTGCGGAAAGCGGTTCTCGGCGAGCGCGAGCAGAGCTTCTCCGAGTTCGCGGTCTCGCGGCGTCAGGCTATCGGTCGAAACCAGAGCCCCGGCCGCGTACTGTTTCCAAGACTCCGGCTTCTCGCCGACCCACGCCAGAACCTGGGCCAGCCAGAGCTGGGCGGCCCCGTATGTGGGATCGATGGTTATGGCTTTCTGTAGCTTGGTCTTGGCGGAGTCCAGGCTCCAACGCTGCAGTGCGGCATACCCGTCTTGGAACGCGCGCCAGGCGGGAAGCGACAGCCTGCCGCCGCCTCTGGGTGGAGCGCCAGTGGCGCCCCCGCCGCCGATCAGGAGGGAGTCAGCCAGCTCCTGGAAACGAGCCTGGGCATCACTCAGGTCCGGCGCAATCCGGACCGACTGCTCCCGGACCAGTCGCCGGCCGGCTGCGTCGTACACGAGCCCGCGCACATAGATCGTGTCCTTGAACTGCCACACCTCACCCATGACGATCCTGCCGGCTCGTCGTTCCCGGGCTATCGCTACTCCATCCTCGATGCTCGAGGTGCCGCCGCGCCGTGAGCGGGCATCCGCGACCCATAACGGATCCACCATCTGCACGCCCCGCCAGCGGCCCAGCGCATCGTGGAGCAGCGACTCGCACTGATCACCGTTGAGGAGCAACGGTGCCGACTGTGCCCGGTGCCGGAAAGGCAGCACCATATAGAGGGAGGCATCCAGTGTGGGCGCGCTTCGCCGATGGAAGGCGGTTGCGGTGAGTGCGCCGGCCAGGGTGAGCGCCCCGATCAAGGCCCAGGCTGCCCGGGAGACGTGCGGGGATCGCCGGTGGACCCGCACCGGAACCGTCGGGACCTGGGACTCCGGTGGGGTCTGGTGGTGTGGCAGCGCGGCTTCGAATTCCGATGCGCTGGCAAAGCGGTCCGCCGGCAGCTTATGCAGCGCTTTGACTACGACCTGCTCCACCAGCGACGGCAAGCCGGGACGCTTCAGCCGCAGCGGCGGCGGAGAATTCTGGGCATGCTGGGTGGTTACCGACTGAGGCGTCGGGCCCATGAACGGCGGCTCTCCTGCCAGCATCTCATATAGGACGCAGCCGAGGCTGTAGATATCCGCCCGGCCGTCGAGCCGGAGATGTCCCGCCGATTGTTCCGGACTCATGTACAGTGGCGTGCCGAGGACGAGTCCGGTCCCGGTAAACGTATCATCGGCCGTGGAAGCCGCGGCGCTGAACGCCCGCGCAATGCCGAAGTCGGCTACCACCGCATGACCTTGGGCCAGGAGGATGTTCTCCGGCTTGATGTCGCGATGGACGATGCCCTGGGTGTGGGCATAGGCGAGAGCGTTGGCTACTTCACACGCGATCTCGACGGCATCCTCGACCGGAAGCTGCTCTTCCCGCACAAGCCGGCTCCGCAGTGATTCCCCGACCACGTAGGGCATCACATAATAGAGGAAGCCTCCGGCCTCACCGGAGTCGAAGACCGGGACTATGTGGGGGTGGGCGAACTGAGCGGCGATCTCGATCTCGCGGAGGAACCGGTCGGGACCCAGCGCGATGGTCAGCTCGGGCCTGAGCACCTTCAGCGCTACCCGCCGGTGGTGCTTCAGGTCCTGCGCCAGGTAGACCGTGGCCATCCCGCCCCGGCCGAGCTCGCGCTCGATCGTGTAGTGGGAGGCGAAGGCGGCAGACAGCCGCGACAGAACGTCGGTCACGTGGGGCCTGGCGCTAAGGCTGGAGGCTCTACTATACGGTTTGGGCGGGCTATTAGCTATTAGCTATTAGCTATTAGCTATTAGCCAAGCCAAGCCAAGCCAAGCCAAGCCAAGTGTTGTCGCCCTGAGCGAAGCGAAGGGGCATAAACGGTGCTCGGCTCCTTCGCTGCGCTCAGGATGACAGGCAGTTTGGCATTGCTCATAGCTAACACCTAATAGCTAAGACAAGTGTGTACCTACCGCACAATATTCCTTTGAAGGCTGGCTCCTAAAGAACGGCGTCACAAGGGATTTAGCCCCATAAACCTCGCTGTTAACATGGGGTTAGCTGTCAAATCACCTAGTTGACAGCTTGATTTATCTGGCTTAAGGTAGCTTAAGCCCATTGAAACTACCGTAGTTTCATGGTTTCTCAGGTAGTCTCAATGAGCCGAGGGTAGAAATCTCGTAAGGAATTGCCTGGGACGGGATTCGAACCCGCAAATCCGGTCAGGGATGCCAGATTCCAAATCTGGCGCGTTTACCAGTTTCGCCACCCAGGCGACCAGCAGGAAAACCGGGGCCTCAATCCCGGTAGGAATGAAGGGGCCGAGAGAGCGTGGTCTTGGACACGCGCGCTCCCTCGGGGTGGGACAGCCGAAACGATTTGGAGGCCGTCTCGGTTAGGCCAGAGCGTTCACAGCGCTCTGGCTTTTTTCTACTCACCACACGATGGTAGAATCACCTCGTTTTGTC
>JBBQXQ010000096.1:0-12576 GCA_038209515.1 Gemmatimonadales bacterium | reverse complement strand
TATTGCCATGGGGTACACATTTCGGTGAGCGGCTCGACCGGGTGCAGCGCCTCGACACAAGAGGAGCCACTCAGCGTTTGGCCCGGCACCGGCGCTGGCAGGTAGGCGGTATCGGCGAATACAGTGGCGGGCTGCATCGCGATAATGCTGTCGTTTCCTGGGGCAGGAACCACCTTGATACGGACCGAGTCCGGCTGCCCCTCGGGAGTGGACAAGGTGAGATCCCAGGAGACCACAACCTGGAGGGAATCGGCGGCGAGGGAGATTGTCGACGCTACGTCCGTCGCTTCCGACCGCTTCGGAAGGGCGTGATCTCGCGGCTTATGATTCAGATATCCATCAAACATGAGGGCCGCGACCAATCCCGTCAGCCCTGCGTAGATCAGCCAGTTCCTGACATTCGGAGGGCGAGGCGTGTCCGGGGGCGGACGGTCCGTTCGGCGCCGGCGCCCACGATGAACCCGTACTTCCACTTCGATCGGCTCGATTCCGTCCATCGCCGAGCTCACCGCAGCACCTCGGGACCCTGCTCAAACACGATATCTACCGGTATGCCCTTCGATCCGAGCCGCGCCAGATCCTGCTGCAACGTAGCCGAAAGTCGTCCTCGCGCTGCCATGAAGCTGGTCACACCAGGGTAGTCGCCATCCGCCTGGAAGCGGATGATCTGTCCGGCGAGCTCGTCCACGGCGGCCCTCATCTTGGGAAAGTCCACCCGGTATCGGCCTGCGGCCGAGTCACGGGTGAACGCCCCCCGGTCCTGGAAGAAGGAGAGTTGCGTCGCGTTGGCCCGGCCGTGTGCGTTCGAGGCGCCGAACCGGATCGACCGGAAGATACTGGCCAGGAACGTCACGTAGTTGTCGTCCAGGTTCTGGCCCTTCAGCTCACCACGCTGGTGCAGCTTGGTGATCATGTAGAGACCGAGTATGTCGGCCTTACCTTCCTCGAGGGCCCCGGCCTGCTCCTTCAGCGCCTCACGCACGGTGCCCCTGCGGTTGACGGTGTTCTTGATGCCGAGGCCGTGGGCTATCTCGTGGAACATGACGTTGGAGAAGAAGGCGTCGAAGTTGATGTGGCTTTGCTGGTCCTCGGCGATAAGCTCGCCCGCGATCGGTACCAGGATCTTATCGAACTTGGCGCGCATGGCATTCTTCAGCTGGAGCCTGCGGGTACCCTTCCGGAGCTGTACCTGCTCGTCGTTCGGCAGGTTGATCGCTATCGTCTTCGAGCCTGCGTTGGCGTCGCCCGCGTAGTACACCGCGTCGTAGGCATTGAGATCGGAATCGGTCCCCGGCTTCTCTCGCTTGTAGGCCGCCGGAACCGGCAACTCCCGCTGCAGGCTCGGGAGCATCGCGGCGTAGCGCGCCAGCCGACTGCTCCACTCCTTGTCCTTCACCAATACGAACGCCTCGTTTGCCGCCTTATAGCCGTAGAGCTGGTCTTCGTAGGTCTCGATGGGCCCGATCACCACGTCGATGGTGTTGTCCTTCATATCGAGCCACGCCAGATCGCTAGCCTGGTAGTCGTCGGTTTCGAGTGCCTTGGCGCGGAGTTCGAGGAATCGCTTGAGGCCCGGATCGTCCGCGAGTCGGGCAGCTTCCCTCAGCTTGGCCACCGCGGGCCGGACCTGGTCGGCGTACTCCTCGTGATATGGAACCGCCACCAGACCCCGAGACGAATCCCGGCGCACGATCGTGTATTGGCTCCGGAGTGCCTTCCCATTCGCCGCCGATCTCTTGGCTGCAGCCTCGAATTCCGCCTTGGTCATATCCTGGGGGTAGAAGCCACTACCGGCGGGCTTGGGGCCAACTCCCTCGATGAAGGGGGCGTTGTTGTCCAGCCGGTCCCACGGTCCGTAGTTGATCTCGGCGTAGCGCCGAGTGCCTGGATCCTTGATGCTCTCGAGCAGTGAGTCGGGGCTGCCATATGCCTGCCGCCAGAAGATCGCGTCCATGGAGCGAGCCGCGTCGATAAGGAGCGGGATCATTCTCCGTTCGTTTTCGCTCAGTTTCCCGAGATCGGTGGTCAGACGGACAGTGGTGTACTGGGCGAGCTTCCTCTCGATGGGTGAGTCGGTCGAGGCCGAACTGCTCGCACGAGCCTTCGCCGGCTCGCTCTGACAGGCGCTTACCCCAACGGCACTGGCGGCCAAGAAGCAAACAGTCCAATTGGTCAATTTGCGCTCCATAGAACGAACCTGAACCCGGCCCCACCCACCAGCGGAACTGTGCCCCCAGTCCCGACATAGCCCGGCAACCTCCACCGGGGTGCGAGGGGCGCCGCTAACGTCCTTCCAATTCCCGATCACCCGGCGTGTGCCGCTCCGCACGGCCGGTGCCCGGGTGCGACTTGGCTTCCAGGAACCGCTCGCCTTTGAGCCGGACGAAGGTGACGAACTGCTCGTACTCGTCCTCCGACAGCGCGTCCGCGATCGCCGGAATCAGCCCCTTCACCAACGTGATCCGCTCCTCCAGGGCGAGGGTATTGGCTTGGTCGACCAGCGCCCGTATGGCGGGATGGTTCATCCAATCGGTCTCTTCGCTGGTGGTCATCGGGGCGGAGCTCCTGAGGGTGGAGGAGGGAGTAATGCGCTATTCGGTCGCTGCTGCGGCGAGAGAGGCAATCTCGAGCGCTCGATCCAGATCGGTGTAGAGGTGGCCGGTGTCACGCCAGACCGCGCAGGCACCGGCTTGGAGCAGCTCGGACTCGGTGCTACAGCCGGACAAAACACCGAGGAAAACGACGCCCGCCGCCTGGCACGCCTGCCCGTCGTAGACCGTGTCGCCGACCATGGCACAATCACTCGGGCTTACGGCCAGCTTCTCACTGGCGACGATTATCAGGTCGGGTGCCGGCTTGCTCGATTCGGCGTCGTCCTTCGTCACCAGCACGTCGGCCAGGCCGGGCAGGTCGATGCCGGCGCTGGTCATCGTGGCCTGGAGGTGCTTCTTGTCGCTCGAAGTGGCTAGCGCGGTCCGGATTTCCCGCTCCCGCAAGGCTTGGAAGAACTCGGGGACGCAGGGAAAAACCCGAAAATGCTCCCGTTCCGCAATCTTCAGAAACTCCGCCTTCTGCTCCCGCCGCAGAGCTTCGCCCAGTCGAGATTCCAGCTCCTGGCCCAGCACGGAAGGGACCAGCTTGTCGCCGCCTTTTCCGACCTCGACCTTGATCCGGGCGGCCGGGATGTCAAAGCCGACGCGCTTGAACGCCCGGCGCCAGGCCTCGATGTGCGAGGAGTTGGTGTCGACCAGGGTGCCGTCGATATCGAAGATCATTCCGCGCAAGGGCATGATCCAAGTTAGCACGCCGGGGAAGGCGGGAAAGGCGGAAAGGTCGGGAAGGATGAGAGCAGCGAAAAGCCCTCCACTACAGATGGAGGGCCAACGCCATGCTTATTTTCCCTTCCCGTCTTTCCCGTCTTTCCCGTCTTCCCGTCCTACCCGCCTTTTCCCGTCCTATTCAGCCAGCTTGATCCGCTCTACCCGGCGGCCCTGAGCTCGGGGATTGTAGACCCGCACCGAGACGATGCTGCCGGGCTTCTCGGCCTTCAGCGCGTTCCTGAGATCTGCCTCGGTCTTCACCGCCTTCCCCTCGACCGAAAGGATAATGTCAGGGCCGTTCCGCTGCGGGTCGTCGTACAGGGTCTCCCAGGACGGGCCGCCGGGGGTAACGTCGGTGACCAGCAGCCCGCGCATGTTCGCCGGCAACTGGAGCTGCTGGGCAATATCGGGGGTCACCGACTCAACGCTGATGCCCAGCCGGTTCATGACCGAGCCGCCGGACGCTGCCGAGTTGTCGGTGTCCCCCTCATCCGCACTGGCCAACTGAGGCTGATCGTTCAGTGCCTGGAGCTTAACATCGAACGTCTTCCGAATTCCCCCCTTACGGGCAACCTCGACCTTCACTACATCGCCCGGCTTCCTGAAGCCGATCGCCTGCTGAAGTTGACCCACTCGCTCCACCGGCTTGCTGTCCACGGCGATGATGACGTCGCCCGGCTGAATACCCGCCGCTTTGGCCGGCGAGTCGTCGTTCGGGATGTCCTTCACCACGACGCCCCGGATTTCGGGGAGGCCAACATAAGCCGCGTCATTCAGGGTGACGTTGTCGATCGCGACCCCCAGTGCCGCGCGGTGCACCGTACCGGTCTCGATCAGCTGGTTCATGACCGTGCGTGCCAGATTGATGGGGATAGCGAACCCATACCCCGAGTAGAATCCGGTCTCGCTGGCAATGGCGGAGTTGATGCCGATGACCTCTCCCCGCACGCTCACCAGCGGTCCACCCGAGTTGCCGGGATTGATGGCCGCATCGGTCTGAATGAAGTCCTGGATACTTCCCTGGCCCCGTCCCGGCAGCCCCGGCAAGGCGCGGCCCTTGGCGCTGACGATGCCGGAGGTGACCGTGAACGTGAGTCCCTCCCCGAGTGGATTACCGATGGCCAGCACCCACTCGCCGACCCGAGCGTCGTCGCTGTTGCCCAGCGCCATCGGGGGCAGCCCCCGGGCATCGATCTTTACCACCGCGACGTCGGTGTTGGGGTCGGTGCCGATGACCTTGGCCTTGAATTCACGCCGGTCGAGCAGCCGGACGGTCACCTGCTCCGCCCCTTCGACCACGTGGTTATTGGTGAGGATGTATCCATCGGCCGATACCACGAACCCGGAGCCGCTGCCCTGTTCGATCTCAGGTTGCTGCCGGAAGCGGGGAAAGAACCGCTCCATTCCGGGAGGGACCCGCTGCTTCGAGGCGGTCTCGGTCCGTTGCGACCTGATGTAGACCACGCTGGGCTTCACGTGTTCCGCCACGGCGGCGAAGGCCTCGCTCAGCTGCTGAAGCGCCCGGGCCTCCGGAATCGAGGGAGCCGTGACTTGGGCGATGGCCGAAGCCGGGCGGCCTTGGCCTTGCTGCTGGGCCGAGGAGCGGTTGGGCAGGTCCAGCAGCCCGGCGAACAGCAAGCCAAGCGCGAACGCTAGAGCGACCAAACCGCCGAATTTGAGCCAGTTTAAAGAACGTGCCGACATCGAGTGGCCCTTCAGGAAGGCGTTGGGGTCATACTGCACTGGGTCAATTTAATAGTACCACACGGGACAAGAGTGAGTTTCGACCGAAACGTTTGCCCCCTGAATCCTTCGCGGACGCGATCCGGAAGGGAGGGAAGGGCTCGAACAGGCTAAGCGAAGGGGCCAGAAGGTTCTGGCCCCTTCACCGACGCTCCGCGGAAGTACCCTCCGCTCACTTCTTATCGTCGACTATCTCGTAATCGGCCTCGACGACATCGTCCTGGGATGCGCCGGGCTCCGCGCCTGGGCCACCCGGTCCTGATCCCGGCTCGTTCGGCTCCCCGGTCCCTCCGGCCCCTGTCCCCGCACCGGCCGCCTGATACAGAGTAGCCCCGGCAGCCGAGTACGCCTGGTTGAGCTCGTCCAGGGCGCGGCGGATTGCCTCGGTCTCGCCCGTGCGGAGAGCCTGTCTTCCGTCCTCGAGCGCGGACTCCAGCCGCGACTTCGCATCCGCTGGCAACCGATCCGCCCACTCCTTACTGTCCTTCTCGACCCGGTACACCAGGCTGTCGAGCTGGTTGCGAGCCTCGATCTGCTCCCGGCGCGCCTGGTCCTCCTGGGAGTGTTGCTCGGCAGCCTTGACCATCCGGTCGATCTCGGCATCGCTGAGCCCGCTCGAGGCCTCAATCCGGATTTTCTGCTCCTTGCCCGTCGTCTTGTCTTTGGCCGCTACGTGCAGAATGCCGTTGGCGTCGATGTCGAACCCGACCTCCACCTGCGGCATGCCCCGGGGCGCCGGCGGGATACCGGTGAGCTGGAACTTGCCGATGGTCCGGTTGTCCTGCGCCATCTGCCGCTCGCCCTGGAGCACGTGGATCTCGACCGTGGTCTGGTTGTCCTCGGCGGTGGAAAACGTCTCCGACTTCTTGGTCGGGATCGTGGTGTTCCGCGGAATGAGCACCGTGGTAACTCCGCCCAGGGTCTCGATGCCCAGTGACAGCGGGGTGACGTCGAGCAGGAGCACGTCCTTCACCTCGCCACCCAGGACGCCGCCCTGTATCGCGGCACCGATGGCGACGACCTCATCGGGATTCACCCCCTTGTGGGGTTCCTTGCCGAAGAAGTTCTTAACGATCTCCTGCACCTTGGGCGTGCGGGTTTGACCGCCGACCAGGATGACCTCATCGACCCGCTTGGGATCCAGATTGGCATCCTTCAGGGCCTGCTGCATGGGCGGGATGCTCCGCTGAATCAGATCGTCCACCAGCTGCTCGAACTTGGCCCGAGTCAGGGCGATGTTCAGGTGCTTGGGCCCGGACTGGTCAGCCGTGATGAACGGCAGGTTGATGTCGGTCTGGTTGACGGTGGAGAGCTCCATCTTGGCCTTCTCCGCCGCTTCCTTCAGACGCTGGAGCGCCATGGGATCCTTGGAGAGATCGATCCCCTGGTCCTTCTTGAACTCCGCCACCAGCCATTCGATCAGCCGCTGATCGAAGTCGTCGCCGCCCAGGTGGGTGTCGCCGTTAGTGCTCTTGACCTCGAACACCCCTTCGGCCAGCTCGAGCACCGAGATGTCGTAGGTGCCGCCGCCCAGGTCGTAGACCGCAACCTTCTCTTCCTTCTTCTTATCCAGGCCATACGCGAGCGCGGAGGCGGTAGGCTCATTGATGATCCGTACCACGTCCAGCCCCGCGATCTTACCCGCGTCCTTGGTTGCCTGGCGCTGAGAGTCGTTGAAGTAGGCCGGAACTGTGATTACCGCCTTTTCGACCGGGTGGCCGAGATAGTCCTCCGCGGTCTGCTTCATCTTCTGGAGGATCATCGCGGAGATCTCAGGCGGGCTGTAGCGCTTGCCCTGAATCTCCACGGCGGCCAATCCGTTAGGGCCTTCGACCACCTTATAGGGCAGCCGCTTGACCTCTTCCTGAACCTCGCTGAACCGGCGGCCCATCAGCCGCTTGATCGAGAAGATGGTCTGTTTGGGATTGGTGACTGCCTGGCGCTTGGCCACCTGACCCACCAGCCGTTCGCCATCCTTAGTGAAAGCCACCACCGACGGGGTGGTGCGCCCGCCTTCTGCGTTGGGGATGACGACGGGATCGCCACCCTCCATGACTGCTACGACCGAGTTGGTAGTTCCAAGGTCGATACCGATGATTTTGGAAGCCATGTCGACTCCGAATGAGATCCAAGTGTTGCTGAGGGTGCCAAATCGGCCACCTACGTAGGGTTGGGCAGGTACCTGAGCAAGTGGCATACCGCCCTTAGCTGCCTTTTTGGCACATCAAACTGGGGGCCAACTCGTGACATGAATCACGACGGAACGATCCTGCGGCGGGTAAGCTAGGTACGTGGGTGGGCAGCGGTTAAGCAGGCCGGTCACGGCGACGATTCGATGTCGCGCTACTCGGGTCAACGTGAGGAGGTACCCATGCTGTGGACGATCTTCGTGATACTCCTGGTGCTTTGGCTCCTGGGGGTTGTCACGTCATACACGCTCGGTGGTTTCATTCACGTCCTGCTCGTGATTGCGGTGATCATGGCCGTGATGCAGTTGATCCAGGGAAGACGGGCATTGTAGACACTCTATTGGCTATGGGCTGTGCCGGGACGCCCCGGGACTCCCGGGTCGCTGCCGTCAGGCCCATAGCCCATAGCCCGTAGCCCATAGCCTCAGAGCCCGCAATGCCTCGAACAGCTCGACAGAACCAGAAAAAGGTCCGCTACGCCGTCGTCGGCCTGGGGCACATCGCCCAGGTGGCGGTCTTGCCGGCATTCGCTCATGCCGAGACCTCCGAGCTGGCCGCCCTCGTCTCGGACGATCCGGAAAAGCTGGAGAAGCTTGGCCGCCGGTATAAGGTCAAGGCACGTTTCAGCTACGACCGGTACGATGAGTGCCTCGGCAGCGGGGTCATTGACGCAGTCTACATCGCCTTACCCAACCATCTCCACCGACCCTATGCCGAGCGGGCTGCCCGGGCCGGAGTGCACGTCCTCTGTGAGAAGCCGATGGCGGTAACCGAAGAGGACTGCCTCTCGATGATCCGGGTGGCTGAGGAGTATGGGGTAAAACTGATGGTGGCCTACCGGCTTCACTTCGAGGAGGCCAATCTCAAGGCCATCGACCTGGTCCAGGGCGGCAAGCTGGGCGACGCGAGGCTCTTCGACTCGGTCTTCACCATGCAGGTGAAGGAAGGCGATATCCGGCTGAGCCCGCGGGAGCTCGGCGGCGGAACGCTCTACGATATCGGTATTTACTGTATCAACGCCGTCCGAAACCTCTACGGCGCCGAGCCGATGGAGGTGGTAGCCTTCAGCTCCAATAACGGCGACCCCCGCTTCCGCCAGTGCGAGGAGATGACCAGCGCCATCCTGCGATTCCCCGGTCGCGAGCGCCTGGCGACCTTCACCTGCAGCTTCGGCGCTGCTGATGTCTCCAGCTACAAGGTTGTAGGCACGAAGGGCGACCTCGTCATGGACCCGGCGTACGAGTACGCGGAAGAGCTGGTCCAACGGGTGACGGTCAACGGCAAGACCAGGGAGCGGACGTTCCCCAAGCGAGACCAGTTCGCTCCCGAGCTGGTCAGCTTCTCCGAGTGCATTCTCTCCGGCGCCGCGCCGGAGCCCTCGGGCTGGGAAGGACTCGCCGACGTCCGGGTCATCCGGGCCCTCTACCAGTCGGCCGACACGGGCCAGCCAGTCAGCCTGGAGCCGTTCGAGAAGCAGGACCGGCCATCGCTCGATCAGAAGATCACTCGTCCGCCGGTCAGGAAACCGGAGCTGGTAAACGCCGAGGCTCCTTCCGAGTAACAACTCCGGCTCGGCTATATTGAGCCATGTTCCCCTACCGCGACGACAACCCAACGTTGGCGACTCCCGTTGCCACGTTGCTGCTCATCACCGCGAACGTTTTCATCTGGCTGGTCGTGCAGGGGATGGGGGCCGAGCCGACCCTATCGCGCTCGGTCTGCGAGCTGGGTCTCATCCCCGGCGAGTTCCTCGGCCGGTTGCCTGACGGATTCAGGGTTCCGCTGGGGCCGGCGGCCATTTGTGTGCTCGGCGAAGGGCGGAGCTGGATCACCCCGTTGAGCTCGATGTTCCTGCACGGCGGCTGGTTCCACCTCATCGGCAACATGTGGTTCCTTTGGGTCTTCGGAAATAACGTCGAGGATTCCATGGGACACGTTCGCTACCTCGCCTTCTATCTTCTCTGCGGGCTGGCGGCCGCGGCAACCCAGACGTACATGAATCCCTCGAGCCCGATCCCGATGGTGGGCGCGTCGGGCGCCATCAGTGGAGTGATGGGCGCGTACATCATCCTCTACCCCCGCGTCCGGGTGCACATGCTGGTGATCCTCGGCTTCTTCATCACTCGAATCGTGGTGCCCGCCTACCTGATGCTGGGGTACTGGTTTGCGATCCAGCTCCTGGGCGGCAGCCTGTCCTCAGAGCAGGGCGGCGTCGCCTTCTGGGCCCATGCCGGCGGCTTCATTGCCGGGGCAATCCTGATTCATCTCTTCCGCGATCCGGAGCTCGTGGCCAAGCATCGGGTATTGGCCAACACGACGGAAGCATTGGTGTACCGGGAGCGATGACCCTTTATCCCTCGCCTGCGGCGCCACTGGACGTGCTGGTGGCCCCTCGGAATTCTGGATTGCCCCTCGAGCTCGACTGGGTGGAGGAGGTCCGGGTCAATCGCAGCGCAGTGGAGCGGCGCGCGGCGACGCTTCGAACCCGGCGAACAGTAAAGAAGGAATGGCAGGCAGCGTGGTTGCTGCGGGCCGTCACCCTGATGGACCTCACGACACTTTCCGGCGACGACACACCCGGCCGGGTCCGGCGCCTCTGTGCCAAGGCGCGCCGGCCGGTCCGCGCTGACGTGCTCCACGCAATGAACGCCGAGCAACTCCCGATCCGGGTTGCGGCGGTTTGTGTCTACCACACGTTTGTCGAGACCGCACTCGAAGCCCTGGAAGGCTCGGGTATCCCGGTCGCGGCGGTGTCGACGGGCTTCCCGGCGGGTCTCTCTCCGTTCGAACAGCGGATCGCCGAGATCCGGGCGTCGGTGGCCGCGGGGGCCGAGGAGATCGACGTGGTGATCACCCGGGCGCACGTGCTCACCGAGAACTGGCGGGCCCTCTACGACGAGGTGCGCGCCATGCGCGAGGCCTGTGGGGACGCGCACATCAAGACCATTCTCGCCACCGGAGAGCTGGGCACCCTGCGAAACGTGGCTCGTGCGAGCCTCGTTTGCATGATGGGCGGCGCCGATTTCATCAAGACCTCGACTGGGAAGGAGAGCGTCAACGCCACCCTTCCCGTGGGGCTGGTCATGGCGCGCGCCATCCGCGACTACCAGGAGCGGACCAGTTACCTTATCGGTCTCAAGGCGGCGGGCGGCATCCGCACCGCCAGGGAGGCGCTGGACTGGCTCGCGCTGATAAAGGACGAGCTGGGGGATCGGTGGCTGCGCCCCGACCTCTATCGCTTCGGTGCCAGCTCGCTCCTCGCCGACATCGAGCGTCAACTGGAGCACTTCGTGACCGGCCGGTATTCGGCCGCGCATCGGCATCCAACAGCGTGACGCACTCCTGTCATCCTGAGCGTAGCGAAGGATCTCTCCGCGCGTACCTGAGGGATCCTTCGCTGCGCTCAGGATGACGATCGCGAGGCTCCATGGCATCCGTTCCTGAAATCTTCCAGACGATGGCGTACGGTCCTGCTCCCGAAGCGCTGGGGCCAGTGAACGAGTGGCTGGAGCGGCACGACCGCCGATTCGGGCTGTTCATCGAGGGCGTCTGGGTGCCGGGCGAGGGTGAGACGTTCGAAACGCTGAACCCGGCCACCGGCAAGCCGCTCGCCCGGCTTGCCCAGGCCAGCGTGAGTGAGGTGGATCGCGCCGTGCGCGCGGCCCGCGGAGCTCAACCGGCATGGTGGGCCCTTGGCGGGCACGGACGGGCTCGCCATCTGTACGCGATCGCGCGGCAGATCCAGAAGCACAGCCGGCTCTTTGCCGTGCTCGAGTCGCTCGACAACGGCAAGCCGATCCGCGAGTCGCGCGACATCGACGTGCCGCTCGTGGCCCGGCACTTCTATCATCACGCAGGCTGGGCCCAGCTGATGGAGCAGGAGCTGCCCGACCGCGTGCCGGTCGGCGTGATCGGACAAATCATCCCCTGGAACTTCCCCCTGCTGATGCTGGCCTGGAAAATCGCGCCCGCGCTGGCGATGGGGAACACCGTCGTGCTCAAGCCGGCAGAGTTCACCTCCCTCACCGCCCTCCGCTTCGCCGAGCTGTGTCAGGAGATCGGCCTGCCTGCCGGCGTGGTCAACATCATCACCGGGGATGGCCGGGCCGGTGAGGCGCTCGTGGCCCACCTGGACGTCGACAAGATCGCCTTTACCGGCTCGACCGAGGTCGGGCGGATCATCCGAGCCGCCACAGCGGGCAGCGGGAAGCGGCTCTCGCTCGAGCTGGGCGGGAAGTCGCCGTTCATCGTTTTTTCCGATTCCGATCTCGACAGCGTCGTCGAAGGCGTGGTCGACGCGATCTGGTTCAACCAGGGGCAAGTCTGCTGTGCGGGCTCACGAATCCTGGTGCAGGAGGGGATATCGGACCGGCTGGTGGCCAAACTCAAGCAGCGGATGGAGGCGCTGAGGGTGGGCGACCCGCTCGACAAGGCCGTGGACATGGGTGCCATCATCGCACCGGTTCAGCTGGAGAAGATCCAGGATCTGGTGCGCCGGGGCGAAGAGGAGGGTGCCAAGCTGTGGCAACCCTCGTGGAGCTGCCCCCGGGAGGGGTGGTTCTTCCCCCCAACCCTCCTGACCGAGGTCTCTCCCGCCGCCACGGTTGCCCAGGTGGAGATCTTCGGCCCGGTCGTGGTGCTCATGAGCTTCCGCACTCCGGCCGAAGCGGTCGAGCTGGCCAACAACACTCGCTACGGGCTGGCAGCCAGCCTCTGGACCGAGAACATCAACCTGGCGCTGGATGTGGCCCCCCAGCTCAAGGCCGGTACGGTGTGGATCAACTGCACCAACGTCTTCGATGCGGCGAGCGGTTTCGGCGGGTATCGGGAGAGCGGGTTCGGACGGGAGGGTGGACGGGAAGGACTGCGGGAGTATGTGGCGTGGGCGTGGGCGTGGGCGGACGGGCGGACGGGCGGACGGGCGGACACGCGGACAGCCGGCAAGACAGCTAGGCGGCCGACTGGAAAGTCGATCGGTTCGGCCGCCCGGCCGACGAAACGACCGACCGCCCGCCCGTCCGCCAGTCCGCCCGCTCTTCCGCCCATCGACAGGACCCCGAAACTGTACATCGCCGGCAAGCAGACTCGCCCTGATTCCGGCTATAGCCTGCCGGTGCTCGATCAGTCCGGCCAACGGGTTGGCGAGGTGGGTCAGGGCAACCGGAAGGACATCCGGAACGCGGTGGAGGCGGCCCACAAGGCGACTTCGGGTTGGGCGCGGGCTACGGCGCACAACCGCGCCCAGGTGCTCTACTATCTCGCAGAGAACCTCGCTGCCCGCGTCGAGGAGTTCAGCCGCCGGCTCACAGGATTCCAGGATGCCT
>JBBQXQ010000095.1:0-12665 GCA_038209515.1 Gemmatimonadales bacterium | reverse complement strand
CTGGCGGCGCCAAGGACCGGAACGAGGTCGGCCAACCGGCGCCTGACAGCCCCGCGGGCCAGCGCGTATCCAAATGCGGTGGACACCAGTGCCATCGACATCGCCGTTGCCGCGGCGAACACCAGCAGGGCAATTACCCCGTTTACCCCTCCGGACGCAGCACCTATTAGGAGGACACCCACACCGGCCGAGCCGCCCACGCCATGCACCAGCCCGATGCCAAAAGCGGTGAGAGGGGAGCGGCCGATTCCCTCGGCGTGGGGATGGGCATGCTTGAGCGGGTGCCTGGCGGCCCCTCCGGAGTGTTCGTGGACGTGCGGGTGAGCGTGCTGGACCGAGCCATGAGCATGGGGATGCACGTGGAAGTATCCCCGGCGCCACCGCACCAGCAGTCGAACCGCCAGCGCCGCGATGACAAGGCCGATGGCTGTTTCTGCGGCCCGCTGGATCGGCTCCGGTAAGTATCGACGGAACAGAATCACGGGAAGTCCAAACGCGAACAGGGTGGTCGCGTGACCTAGACCCCAGGCCAGGCCCAGAAGGGTCGCACGCCGGGTGCCCTCTCGCTGGTCTCCCAGGATGAGCGCCGAGACGGCGGTGAGGTGATCGGGGTCGGTGGCATGCCTGAGCCCGAGCAAGAGGGCCACGACCAATGCCATGACGCCGCTCCCCCCCAACCCGATGATCCACTCATCCAATCCGAACATGGCTCTCCCTATCGTGCGGCCGCGACCGCGGCCTGACCGTAAGCGATCCCACCATCATTGCCGGGCATCCGCTCCGGCGTGAGGACGCGCAACCCCAGCGCATCGAGCCGCCCGGCGGTGGCCTCGAGCAGCCGGCGATTCTGAAATACCCCACCGGACAGTACCACCACCCTGGTCCGGTGCCGGTCTGCTAACCCGGCGCACGCCCGAGCCGTCGCTTGAGCCAGGCCATTGTGAAACCGGGCGCCAACCACCGAGGGAGCAACCCCCGCGGCAACATCACGCGCCGCGGCGAGGATTGTGTCTCTGGCATCGAGCAGCGTGCCGCTCGCGCCGGGGAGCAGCGGCATGGGATACGAGCCGGATTCACTGCGACAGGAAAGCGCCTCGAGCTCGATTGCCGCCTGCCCCTCGTAATGCACCTCCGGGCACACACCGCACAAGGCCGCAACGGCATCGAAGAGCCGGCCCATGCTGGTGGTGGCCGGAGCGGAGAGTCCCGACCGGGCTAGCTGCGCCACCGCGTCCCACCGGCGAGGCTCGATGGCCTCTCGCAAGGAAGCCGGGATCGGTGGCTCCAAGAGCTCGGCGGCAACCAGCCAGGCGCAGGCCATGCGCCACGGCTCCTGGACCGCTCGGTCGCCGCCGGGCATTCGAACCGGCCACAGATACCCTACCCGCTCGAAGCCCGCCAGGTCCCCATAGAGGAGCTCCCCTCCCTAGATGGTGCCATCGAGGCCGTAACCGGCTCCGTCGTAGATCGCACCGATGGCCGGGCCGGTTTCGCCATGTTCCGCCAGGCACGCGGCGAGGTGAGCATGGTGATGCTGCACCGGTACCTGGGCAATGCCAGGTCTTTCGAGGGCGTACGTTGTGGAGAGATAATCAGGATGGAGGTCGTGAGCCACGATCTCCGGCTCGACGGCAAAGAGTCGCTCGAAGTGCTCCACACCCAGTTGGAATGAGCGTAGGGTCTCATAGTTCTTGAGGTCTCCGATGTGGTGACTGACCCACGCCCGCCGTCCCTTGGCGACACAGAAGGTGCTCTTGAGCTCAGCCCCACATGCGAGGAGCGGCTTGACCGCGACCGGCAGATCCAGACTGGCCGGAACGTAGCCCCGCGAGCGGCGCAGGCGCACCGGCCGGCGTCCGCCCTGCGCGCTGACGACGCGCACCACAGAGTCGTCGGTGCGGGTCTCGATGGGGCGGTCGTGCAGAAGGAACCGATCCGCGATCGAGCCGAGGCGGCGGAGGGCATCCTCCTCCTCGAAGGCGATGGGCTCATCCGACACGTTGCCGCTGGTCATCACCAGAGGGAAGCCAGTATCGGCAAGCAGGAGATGGTGGAGCGGTGAATACGGCAACATGATGCCCAGCTCGCGGGAGCGGGGGGCCACCGATCCTGCGACGGAGGCCGACGCCAGCCGTGGGCACAGCACGATGGGCCGCTCCATCGAGCGGAGCAGCTTCTCCTCGACGCTATCCAGTTTCACCAGTTCGCGAGCGGTCTCGACACTGGAGACCATCAGAGCGAACGGTTTGTCCTCCCGATGCTTCCGAGCTCGAAGCGCGGCAACCGCGGTCTCATCGTCGGCCCGGCAGGCGAGGTGGAACCCGCCCACGCCCTTGACGGCTACTATCCGACCGTCCGCCAGCGCGGCGGCACCGGCTTTGATCGCATCGCGGCACGAAGCCGGCGTCACCGGGTGACCGCCCCCATCGAGCAGCCGGACGTTGGGGCCGCATGTCGGACAGGCATTGGGCTGGGCATGGAATCGCCGGCTGGCGGGGTGCTCGTATTCGGCTCGGCAGAGGTCGCACATCTCGAATCCGGCCATCGTGGTGCGGGCCCGGTCGTAGGGTACTTCACGAATGATGGTGAAGCGCGGGCCGCAGTTGGTGCAGTTGATGAACGGATAGCGGAAACGGCGATCTGCCGGATCGAACAGCTCCCCCAGGCACTCGGTGCAGGTGGCCGTGTCGGGGGAGACCGGCGCCGAAGACACGCCGCTCCTGCTCGCGACAATCTGGAATCCCGCCTCGCCGGTGAGTGGCAGCTCCTCCCGCCAGACTTGCTCCACTCTCGCCAGCGGCGGGGCCTCGACCGGCAGGCGCTCCAGAAAGCGTTCGACGGTGGTCCGCTCGCCTTCGATCTCGAGCAGCACGCCCAGTTCATCGTTGAGGACAAATCCCGACAGTTTCAGGTTAGCGGCGAGCCGAAAGACGTAGGGCCGAAAGCCCACACCCTGCACCGTGCCGCCCACCCGGGCCCGCACTCGTTGGGCGCCCGGGCTCACCGCACCCCCCGGCCGGCCACCTTGGCGGTCGTCTGGGCGCGACCTCCAACGCCTTCTACGAGTGCCGCCTGCGTCTCCGGGCGCTCCTCACCCCAAATGAGCAGCAGGCCCATGATCCCATAGATCGGAAGGTGCCCTATCAGCTCCCGCCAGCCGAGCAGCGGCAGGGTCAGATTGAAGGGCACCCAGAGGGCCAGGATCAACAGGCGAACGAACGCACCCGACATGAGCAGCAGTCCAAACGTCAACTCTACGGTCCCCGCGATGAGCAGGAACTCCTTGTCGCCAATCGCGGACATTCCCAGTGCCGGAAAAAAGTTGAAGTGGTGCTCGGCCAGAAATGCGAGCCCCATCGGCAGGTTCCACAGCTTTTCGGTAAACGCGACCACGACGATGCTGACTCCGGTGAGGATCCGAAGTGTGGGCACCGCGTAGGGCATGAGCCGCTCGACCGGCCGGTGCAGCCGTTCCAGCGCCATATCAAATGCCAAGGGGCCCCGCCCGGTAACGTAGAGAAAGAAGGCAATGCCGAGGAACAATGCATGCTCGAGCAGGCGCACCGGGCCGAACACCACCGCACCGACCAGCCAGGCCAGGGCCAGCGCGACCGCGCCCCAGCGGGTGAGCGCACCGTACATCAGGCTCAGGGCAACAGCGATCTCGACGAACCCGAGGAGGGCGCCGAGAAAGTTCTCGGGCAAGGCCAAGTTGGGTACCAGGAGCCGGAGACCGATTCCGCTCACCAGCAGAGTCACCGCCGTATGGACCCCGATCACCAGGGGCATCCAGGAGAGCAGGTCCTGATAGTTCTCCCACTTCATGCCCAGTTGAATGGGTCCGGGCACGAAATCCCGCCGGCGGCGTGCCTTCCAGAGAACCAGGGCAACCGCGGTAACTACAAGGGCGATCCCGAGCGCAACCCAGGTGGCCGCCGTGAATGCCGCGTCCCACTGCACCGGGAACTTCCAGTCCTCGGTAAACCAGCGCTCGTGCAGCAGGACCGCGATATCAGGCATCCTGACCTCCCGGTAGTTCGATCAACTCCCGCAATACGTGCCAGGCACTGGCTTGAGCCTCCTGGATTCTGGGGATATGCTCCGAGCGGGTGACGATCACGTAGTTCGCGAGTCGTTCATGGGCCACCCTGCCTCCGTCGTATCCCACCAGCGCGATCGTCACCACTCCCCTGCGCCGGGCCTCGGCCAGCGCTTCGATGACGTTCCGGGAGTTGCCGCTGGTAGAGAAGGCCAGGACCGCGTCGCCCTCGCGTCCATAGGCTATGATCTGCCGGGAGAAGATGGCCTCGGGGCCGATGTCGTTCGCGATCGCCGTCAGGATGGCTGCGTCCTCGGTGAGATCCAGCGCCCGGCGAGGCGGCCATCCGCAGGGCGGCAGGCGGAGATCGGCGACGGCGTCCATGGCATCGGTGGCCGAGCCACCGTTGCCCAGTGCCAGGAGCTTCCCGCCAGCGTCGAACACCTGGCGCAGCGCGGCAGCCGCGGCGGTGAGCCGGTCGCGATTCTCGAGGAGGGTTTGCTCCCGCAGGGTGGCGATTTCCTCCGCCTTGAGCAGCACCGACCGGCGTACATCGGCAATCACCGCGGGAAGATCGTGCTCCTGCTCGCCCAGAAACGGATAGAGAAAGCTTGAGGGGCCGGCATCGTGGACGGCGCGGGCCTCGCGTCCCCGGAGCAGCCCGCGGTGGTCGAAGAAAACGTGCACCAGCTCCCAGAGCACGTGGTACAACGTTTCTGCTAACTCCTGACGCACGAACGGATGGTCGCTCGGCGCCCCAAATTCCCACTCTGCGCCCGCCCGCCCGAAGGCGATCGTAAGGCATCCGTACCGCCGGGCCAGCTCCACCGATTCCAGGGTCTCGCGCCCGTTCTCCTCCGCCCCGAAGGCGATCGCCATATCGCCCGGCTGGAGCACCAGCTCCAACTGAGCCGGGAGAGCACCACCCTCACTGGAGATCCCGATGGCTGGCAGCGCCCGCTTGCCCACGATGACCGGGTGGACGAACTCGACCGCCACATGGCGCACGTCCGATCGGGCAGCGGGAGACGAGCCGAACGCCACCAGGCGTCCTCCCCGGGCAAACCGCTCGGCCATCAGGTGACACAGGCGGGCGATTCGGTCGGCCTCAGCCCCAAAGTAGCGCCGGCTGACCTCGGCTCGGCCTTCGATCAGCCGATCGACCAGCACCAGCGGATCCGACCCCGCCGGCCGGACTGAACTCACTCAGGGAGCGCCCCGGTCACGGCTCTCCGCCGCACGGCGAGCCTCTCCGGCGGACCAGGCCGCCGCTCCCAGCAGGATGAGGTCTTTGGCGAGGAACTGTCCCGGCATCGGGGATGGAAACGGAAAGCCGTATCCCATCTGCCAGACCCCGGGGGTCGTGAGCACGAAACTCAAGGTGACCAGGAACATGACGATCGCGCCCATGCTTCCGATCGCGGAGATCCTGGGATTGATCGACCGCATGGCGATCATCAGGCCGAGCACGATCTCGATGGTGCCGATCAGTGCCGAGAGCGTCTTCAGGCCGAACGCGGCCACGGCCCATGCGGTGAGCGGACTATTCTCGACCAGCGGCTTGATGCCCATGGTCTCGTATTCGGTGAACTTGAGTGCGCCGACCCACAGGAGGACCGCCACCAACCCGTACCGCAAGATGTTCTCGCCCAAACGCTCGAGCGACCCGCCGCGATCCAGGTGTTCGACTCGTGTAGCATTCATGGCATGCTCCATTGAGGAGGACCCGAACTTATCCGCAACGATAACGCCGACGCATGGGTCGGCAGATGCTTCAACCAATCTTGCCACGCCTCTACTCCCTCTCCGGTTCGCGCGCTCACCAGCATTCGCGGCACGTCCGGATGCACCAGGTCGAGGTTGCGGAGGAAGGCGTCGAGGTCATAGTCGAGGTGCGGCAGCAGGTCGATCTTGTTGATCAGGACGAGATCGCAGGTCCGGAACATCAGTGGATACTTGAGCGGCTTGTCCTCCCCCTCCGTCACCGACGAGACCATGACCCGCACATCCTCGCCCACCCGGAACTCCGCTGGACAAACCAGGTTCCCGACGTTCTCGATGATCAGCAGGTCGATCTCGTCCAGCGGGAGCGACGGAATCGCGGACCTTACCATGTTGGCGTCGAGGTGACATTCCCCGCCGAATCCCGAATCGGTGTTGATCTGAGTGACCGGCACGTGCCACCGGGCCAGCCGGTCCGCGTCGAAGCTTCCCTGGACGTCGCCCTCCAGCACCCCGACCCGCGGACCGTCGAACCCATCCAGCGTCCGCTCGAGTAACAACGTCTTGCCGGCGCCGGGCGAGCTCATCAGGTTGATCACCGTAACCGACGCCTGGTCGAAGTCGTGGCGATTCGCGCGCGCGATCGTCGCGTTGGCGTCGAGCGCATCGGTCACCACCCTTACCCGTTTGACGTGCATCTGACCCTTTCGCGCGCTACATGGCACGCATTTTTAGGTATCGCCTTAGCTCCGGCACCATGCGAATGAACGCCGCCACTACCAAGATCGCAATGCCGATCAGCACGTAGCGCAGCACGTGCGACGATTGGTGCTCCGGCCGCCAGAGATTTCCGGCCGCCACGTTCGCGAGAGCCATCACAGCTCGGTCACCAGTCGCTCGATCAGCGCGACTGCCTCCGGTACCGCGCGTTGTACCACGATGCTGAGTTCCATGCTCATATCCTCCGGCAAATCGCCGTTGACCACAATCTCGGGCTCGCACCCGAGCACCAGTATTCGGCACGAACAGCCGCCCAGCCGCCGTACCAGGCCCAACACCCTCGCGGGGTCCATCGAATGCGAGTCGATACCAGCGGCGGCAGCGATACTCGCGAGATCCGGCTCGATCAGCGTCAGCGTTCCCGGTGGCTCGCCGCGCGGCATCGCGTCGACCAGCACCGCGACAGCATAGTCCCGCTGCAGCGCGAACGCGAGGTCCATGCCGCGGATCCCGAAGTCGACGACGTCCACCCCGGCCGGCAGCGACAGCCCGGCCAGCCCGGCGGCGACAGCCACGCCGAACCCGTCATCCGCCATGAAGACGTTGCCTATCCCCGCGATCAGGATCCGCCGCGGCGCCGAGTCCGCCGGAGCGGCGAGCGGCTCGATCTCGCCGACCGAATAGAAGAACCGGTGGCCCATATACCGGTCGTCGCCCAGCCGGCGCCCGGGATCGTCGTCGATCGTGACCGCTACGGAGAGGCCGCCGTCGATGTCCTGCTGCAGACTCTCAACGGTCGCCGCGCGGCCCGCAAGCGACAGGTCGAGCACGTCGCGCCCCGCGCTTGGGGTGAGCCGGACCCGGCTGCCCCGTCGTACCTCGACCCCGTCGATTACCACCGACTGCGGTGGCTCGCTTTCCGCCCGCACCCAGAACTCCTCGGCGTCTCTCATACGCCGGCAGGACCCAACTCGCGAATTGAGCCGTACAGCCGCGCGAGCTGCTCCGGCGTGAGCGACGCACAGCGGTCCAGGATCTCGCGAGCCCTGGGATCGGAGGCGCGCATCTCACGCTTCTCGTCATCGGTGAGACTCATGACGTTGAGGATCAGGAGCTGGTCAATCTCGCCGCCGTCGAACAGATCGCCCGGGCTCTCGGCGGCGATCTCGGGATAGTCGGAGAGGATGATTGGCGACGACAGCACAGTCGTGCGATCGCCGGCCGCTCCGACCAGCACGGGCCACGCGCCGGCGTTCCGGCACCGGGCCGCGGCCTCCGCCACTGCGGAGGGAGGATCGGTCATCGATACAAACACCCCGCCCTCGCTCCGGAGCACCGTATGCGCCGAAATGAGCGCCCGCTTTACTGCATCGGTCCGCTCGCCACCGGCCCACGCCGTGGTGTTGATAATGACGACCGAAACGCTGAACAGCCCTGGACCGCGCGGCGTAATCGCCACGGCGATCTCGCCGTCCAGTCGTTGCCAATCTCGCACCAGCGCACCGGCGCTGCGTCCTGAGGAATCGGCGATCGACTCGGCGGCGCTTCCGGCCGGAATGGCGATCGGCAAGACCACCGACGACGCGGCGTCGGTCACGGCGATCGTCGGAACGCGGATGCTGCGCTCGGTCGCTTCTTCCCAGGTAAGGTATTCATCGGCGCCCACCACGAGCCGGTCGACGGGTTCAGCGCCATCCGGGGTGGTCCGCACCGCCTGGCGATGGGTCACCTGGAGAAACCGGATCCCGATATCGAGCGTCGCGCCGGCCGATCCCTGAAGCAGGCACTCGGTGCGCATCAGCCACGCGTCGTCAGCGTGTCCCGATTCGCTGTACCAGCGCGGGAAGACCCCGCCGAAGGTCCACCGCTGGCGATTCTTCAGCGCGGACCGCCGGTAGGGCCAAAGGATGTAGCCCTCGTACAGTACGGCGCGGGCAATGCGTTCGACCGGATCCACTCAGTCCTGCTCCGGTGCCGCCGCGAGGCGGAGCAGCCCGTCGATAGTGTCTTCCCAGCTCAGCAGCGCGTGCGCACAGCGGTAGGCGTAAAGCCTGTCGAAGTGCTGCTTGCCGAGCCGGAGCCAGGCGGTGTCAGGAAAGTACAGGTCCATCATGTCGCGCCACACCCGCACCGGAAACTGATACGCCGCCTCCTTTTCCCAGGAAAGCCGGCAGGTCTGCAGCATCCCGCCCGCGCCGCGGTAGAACACGTTGCCGCTGAAGAGCAAGGCGAGCGGAATGTCTCCGCCCTGCACGCCATCGAAGTATTTCGCGACCGCGACCTCGAAATCGTAGGTGCAGGGAACGGGCAGCATGACCTCGGTCACGCCGGTGAACGCGCTGACGTGGAGCGTGGCATGGGTCCACAGAAAAGCGTTCAGCGTCGTGGACCAGCGCTGCGGCTCGCCGAACAGCTCGACCAGCCGGGCTTGGGACACCTGATCGTAAGCCCGGCCGGCGGGAGAGATCCTGACCTGGACGTTCAGGGAGATCGCCTGGACTGGGATACCGTTGTCGCTCGAGATCCGCAGCGCGAAGCCCACGGTGGGGACCGCGGCATATTCGATCGCCGCGGCATCGGTGACCGCGAAGCTCAGCTCCGGCGTGGCCGCCACCCCCGCCTGGGTGGATGCTGTCATTTGGCGTTGGCTCAGGCCGGCGACAGGTTAGGCATGCGCGGATCGATCGGGTTCCGCGCTTCCGCGTTGATACCGGTGGACCGTTCGGCAGTCGACGTGCCGTCGCTCAGGTGCCCCCCCTGCTTCTCGTAAGCGCCGACGGCGTTGCCCTGCTTGATCCCGGCGACGTGCGAAGGGTCGGTTACCGCTACGTCGGCCTTGCCCACCCGCAGCGGGCCGGCGTTGACGCGCTTCTTGTCGTGTGCCATGGTTGCTCCGTTAAGTCAGAATCGGTTGCGCGGGCGCTCCGGGAAGCCGGCCGTCCTGCGCGACCGATGTGGCGTGCTGTCCGAGCCGCGTGAAGAAATCGTCGATGCCAGCCCAGACCTCTTCACCACCGCCGAGTCCGCGCCAGCGGGTGCGGATCACGGCGACCAACTCGTAGCACACGTCGATCGGCGCGACCCAGTAGCTGCGGGCCCCGCGGGCCCGATGCACCAGCAGTGCCTGCACGTCGGCCTCGATCGTGCCGAGCACCGGATTGGCCTCCTCCAGCCGGCCCCACGCCGTGAGATCGAGCAGCGATTGCGTCGCCCCGACCGGACTCGGGTAGTAAGCGAGTATGCGGCCGGCCGGAGTGCTCCGAAAGAAAAACGCCATCTCGACCGGCAACCGAAGCGCGTCCCAACGGCTGTCGTCGAGCGTGAAGCCGGTGACCGAGTAGACGTCCCTCGGGATCAGCCGGTAGTGGCCCGCGCCGGCCGCCTTCCGGTCGAAGAGGATCGAGCACGCCTGGCAGGCGCAGATCAGTTCCCCCGTCGGCACGTCGAGCATGTGCCGGTGCTCGTTGGCCAAGGGCGCGCTGCAGAGTCCGCAGCTTTCGACCGCCGGCGGCGGCGGCTCCGTCGCGATCAGCCGCCGGAGGCGGGAAGCCGCAAGGGTCATCCGACCGCCGCGGGACGAGCAGTGAGCGCCACCAGCCTTGGCTCATCGTGCCGGTCGGCCTCGCCGGCGTGGACCGCCAGCACGTCGGGCGCCGCTTTCCGGATCGCCTCCTCGATCGCCGTCTTGAGCGTCATGGCCGAGGAGGGACAGCCGTGGCAGCTCCCCTGCATACGGAGATGGACCACCCCGTCGTCAATGCCGAGCAGCTCGACGTTGCCGCCATGCGACTCGAGATAGGGCCGCACCTCCTCGAGCGCGCCGAGCACGCGCTCCTCAACCGGCACCGGATGGAGATCGTGCATCAGCAGCAGGTGACTGATGAACGGGTCGGCGGCGAGGCGCGCGGGCAGCGCCGGATCCGCCGCATGCACCGCCGCCATGACGCGGTCGAGCCCTTCCCCATAGAGCTCGAGCAGAGCGCGCACGGCGCCGAGCCCCGTGTCGCGCGCCGAGGTGTCGGGCAGAGACTCGAGCTCGGCCAGGCGGGCATCGACCTCGCCCGCCCGGCGCTCGACGGCGCGGTGATCGGCCACGACGCGTGCCTCAGCCGGCGCGCTCACCCGCCCGCCCCGAAGGTCGGGGAGTGCGTCGTTTCGATCGTCTTTCCTTCGCCCAGGTACATGTGGACGCCGCAGGGAAGGCAGGGATCGAAGCTGCGCACCGCGCGCATGATGTCGACACCCTTGAACTTGTCGCGCCCGTTCTCCTCGAAGATCGGCATCCCCTGGACCGCGTCCTCGTAGGGGCCGGGTGTGCCGAGCGAATCGCGCGGGCTGGCGTTCCACGGCGTCGGCGGATAGGGATGGTAGTTGGCGATCTTCTTGTCGCGGATCACCAGGTGGTGCGAGAGGACCCCGCGTACCGCCTCGGTGAAGCCGACGCCGATGGCCGCCTCGGGCACCTTGAAGTCGGTGAAGACCTTGGTCCGCCCCGCGCGGATTTCCGCGAGCCCCTGCTCGAGGAAATACATCGCCATCGCCCCGGCGTAGGCCACGAAATAGACCCGCGCACGGTCCCGCTCGAGCGCGTTGGACCACTGCGGCACCTTCCACTCGAGCATCCGCTCCGGTTGGCTCGGCGTCTTGGGGATCAGGATCTGCACGCTGTTCCCGGTCGATTTGACGTAGGGCGTGTCGACCATCCGGGCAAGCGCAGTCGACCAGAGCCGCGCCAGCGGGCCGCCGCCGGTGTCGAGCGCGAGATGATCGCCGGTACGCTTGTCGAACCAGCGCGGGCTCATCACCCAGCTGTAGTTACCACCTTCCTGGAGATTCCGCTTCTGCGGGCGAGGCAGCGTGGTCTGGTTCCACGGATGGCGGCGGTCCACCGGATTGCCCAGGGGATCCTGCGACACGAACATCGGCTCGTTCTCCCAATCGTCGTAGTAGGAGCTGCCGAGCAGGATGCGGATCCCGAGGTTGATGTCCACCAGGTCGGTGGTAACCAGCTTGCCGTCGACGACCACGCCCGGAGTGACGAACATCTTCCGGCCCCAGTCCGACATGTGACGATAGTCGTAATCGCAATGGTTCGGGTCCTGGAAGGCGCCCCAGCAGCCAAGCAGGATGCGCCGGCGGCCGACCTCTTCGTACCCGGGCAGCGCGTCGTAGAAGAAGTCGAAGAGGTCGTCGTTGAGCGGCACGGACTTCTTGACGAAGTCGAATACCTTGAGCAGGCGGACGAGGTAGTCGGTGAAGAGCTGCGGTGTCGCGACCGTCCCGACGCCGCCGGGATAGAGGGTCGACGGATGGACGTGCCGCCCTTCCATCAGGCAGAACATCTCCCGGGTCAGCCGGCTCATCTGGAGCGCTTCCTGGTAGATCTTGCCCACGAACGGGTTGAGCGCGCGCATGATGTCGGCGATCGTGCGGTAGCCGTGGATCGCCGAATTGGGTGCCGGCGTCGACTCGGCCTTCGCCAGGACCTTCGGGTTGGTGTCCTTCACCACCTGCTCGCAGAAGTCGACGAACACCAAGTTGTCCTGGAAGATGGTGTGGTCGAACATGAACTCCGCCGCCTCGCCCAGATTCACGATCCAGTCCGCCAGGTTCGGCGGCTTGATGCCGTACGCCATGTTCTGGGCGTAGATCGAGCAGGTCGCGTGGTTATCGCCGCAGATGCCGCAGATTCGGCTGGTGATGAAGTGCGAGTCGCGGGGATCCTTTCCTTTCATGAATACGCTGTAGCCCCGGAACATCGATGACGTGCTCCGGCACTCCACTACCTCGTTGTTGTCGAAGTCGATCTTGGTATAGATGCCGAGGTTGCCGACAATCCGCGTGATCGGATCCCAGTTCATCTCGGTGAGGTTGCGCTTCACAGGCTGGACCCGCTCCCGTGCCATAGTCGCCATGGTTGATATCCTCTTACTGGTTCGGGTAGCGCGGTGAGTAGCCGGTGGTGAGCTCGTTCCGATTGTGCCGCCACTTCGGTTCCTTGTTCACCGTGTCGTTGGTGATGGCGCGAAGGCGCCGGATCAGCGAGCCGTAGATCTTCGTCATCGCCGATGACACCGATCCGCCGGGCGGCTCGTCCATGAACGGCATGAACTTGTCGGGAAAACCCGGCATGGTACAGCCGATGCATATGCCGCCGACGTTGGGGCATCCGCCGATGCCGTTC
>JBBQXQ010000094.1:0-12670 GCA_038209515.1 Gemmatimonadales bacterium | reverse complement strand
TTCCCGAAGTTGGAAGTGCCAAAGACGAAGTCTGAGTTCCCGGAGACGTAGGCTATCCACGCCCCGTCGGGAGACCACGCAGGAGAGTGAATTTCAAAGCCAGTCCCGACCGGTCGTGACGACTCTCCTTCCAATGCTCTGATGTAGAGAGTATCCCCATGCCGATACGCGATGCTTCGGCCATCCGGGGACCAGGCAAAATCGGTGGGGAGATTCGCCCCCTCGGTCCCGACCAGCAGCTTGGGGATCCCCCCCAATGCGGTGACGACCTCGATCCCGCGCGGGGACTGAAAGGCGATCCGGGCACCGTCGGGAGACCAGAGCGGCCGGCGGAGGTTGCCGGTGACCTCCTGGGTGATGGGGATGATATTCCCGCCCTCGAGCTGCCGGACGAACAGCTTCATCTGGCTCGTGGGGCCCGCCGCGTAGGCGACGAACTTCCCATCCGGCGACAGTGCCGGGTCCACTTCGAGACCAGGATCGAGTGTCACCTGCGCCCGTCGCCCGAGGGTAAGCTCGGCCGACCGATGACTCGCCAGGAGGATGGCGGCTGCGCCGGCCAACCCCACCACCGCGATAACGATCGCCACTCTGGTGCTGACAGCGGGCCGGCCGGCGGCCGCGACCGGACGGGTCTCCGCGGGCGTGGTGCCCCCGCTTGGCGTGAGGAGCGGCTCGAATTGGGCGAGCAACTCGTCGGCGGTTTGCCAGCGATCGGCCGGACGCTTCGCGAGGCACTTCATGACCACTGCGGCGAGTCCCGGCGAGATGCTGGGTCGGTGCGTCGCAATCGGCTCTGGTACTTGGGTAACATGCGCCGCCAGCACCTGCTGCGGAGTGACGCCGGTGAATGGCGGCCGGCCGGTGAGGAGCTCGTAGCTCATCGCACCGATGGCGTAGATATCGACCCGGTGGTCGAGGTGCGGATCAGCGGTCGCCTGCTCGGGGGCCATGTAGGCCGGCGTGCCCAGGGCCACGCCCGCCGTCGTGAGCGACTGCCGTCCAGTTGCCTCGCTCACCGCCTTGGCCACCCCGAAGTCCATCACCAGAGCGTGGCGGCCCGAAAGCATCACGTTGTCCGGCTTGATATCCCGGTGAACCACCCCATGGGCATGGGCGTAGGCCAGCGCATCCGCGATCTCGCAGAGGAGCTTCACCGCCTCGGCTACCGGCAGCTCACCCTGCCGCACCAGCCGGTCGCGGAGTGAGTCGCCATCGACGTAGGGCATGACGTAGTAGAGAAACCCGTCGGCCTCACCGGAGTCGAGGAGCGGCAGAATGTGCGGGTGCTGCAGCTGGGCGGCGATCTCGATCTCGCGAGTGAACCGGTCGTGACCGAGGGCGGCGGCGAGCTCGGGCCGCAGCACCTTCACGGCGACCTTACGATGGTGCTTCACGTCCTCCGCGACGTACACCATCGCCATGCCCCCACCGCCCAGCTCGCGCAGCACGGCGTATCGCCCGGCGAGGGCCTCCCTGAGACGATCGAGGCGATCCGGTGTCGGCATCACTGGCCGGTGACCGCGAGCCTCGCGCGTCGGACCCGATCATAGATCTGGGTGCGGACTCGTTGGAGCCCGGCATTGAAGCGTGGATCGTTCCGCACCTTGTCGTAGATGCCCGAGGCGATCACCCGGAAATCCTCGCCTTCCGGAGAAATGGCGTACGCCCGCTCCAACCATGCGAGCGCCTCCTCGGCGTTGCCTGTCCAGGCGTAGTAATCCGCCAGCCCCCGCGCGGCGATGACGGGGCTGAAGAGCGAGTCACCGGCGGTTCCCGCCGTGAACGCGGCGCGGAGCGAGTCGGTGATCCGCCCCGCCTCCCGGAGCCTCCCGAGGGAGTGGAGGCACATGGCCCGCACGCCGCCGTAGGGGCCCAGCGTCAGCGTGGCACAGCGGGCCGGGTTGCCCGACAGGAGGTCGCCCAACGCCTGGTATACGTGCGCCCCGATGAGGCCGGGTTCAAGCGCAGCTGCCCGTCCCGCCTCGCGCGCGGCCACGTCGTAGCGGCGTGCGGCCAGGGCTACGGTCGAGAAGGCGAGGCGTACGCCCGGAGCCAGCGGGTCGAGCGAGACCGCTCGCTCCGCCTCGGCGAGCCCTTCGTCGTAGCGGCCTTGCCGCGCCAGGAGGAATGAAGCGTGCCACTGGTGCGCGTCCGGGGAGTTGGGCCGCAGCTCGAGCGCCCGCTTGAAGTAGACCTCGGTGCTCTCAACCGGCGCCCATGCGAGCGTCATGACACGGCCACGGGCCGCATAGGCCTCGGCCAAATCCGGATCCAGCGCGAGGGCCCGGTCTGCCGCCGCCATCGCACGACCATACGCTTCGTAGAAGTCCATGCTGGGATAGCTGTAGAAGCTCCACAGTTGATACACCGAGGCGAGGCCCGCGTAGGCGGGGGCATAGGCCGAGTCCTGCGCGATGGCTTGCTGGAACTGCCCCAGCGCGCCGCGCAAGCCTTCACGCGTGCGTCGATACATCAGGGAGCGCCCCTTCAGATACGCCTCGTAGGCTCCAGGGTGCTCGGTGCGCGCAACCCGACTGATAGTCTGCCGCATCCCGACCGTGCTCACGAGCGAGTCCGCCACGTGTCGCGCGATTTCTTCTTGCACCGCGAACACATCGGTGAGGTCACGGTTGTAGCTGGACGCCCAGGCGTGGGCATCGGTGGTGGCATCGATGAGATCGACCGCCACCCGAATACGGTTGCCGGCGTGGCGGACGGAGCCCTCCAGCACGTGCCGGACGCCCAAGGTGTCCGCGATCTGGCGCAGGGTGAGGTGGGTGCCCTTGAGCGCTTCGGTCGAGGTCCGCGAGATGACCTTCAGGCCCCGAACCTGCGCCAACTGCCCGATGACCTCCTCGGTCATGCCGTCGCTCAGATACCGATCGCTGGGGTTCCCGGTGAGGTTGTCGAAGGGGAGCACCGCCACGGACGCGACATCGGCCCCGGACACAGCTGCCCTCGCCGGCCGCCGCCAGGGATGCCACACCGTGGCAAAGACCGCCAGGGCGACCGCAGCCACGATGCCGGCCGCGACCGCCGGGCGACGGCGCCTCAGGCCCGCGGCCGGCCCGCCCCCGGGCAGCACCAGCGCGGCCGCGAACTCGGCCGGGCCCCGAAAGCGATCGGCCGGCACTTTCGCCAGGGCCTTTGCCACCGCGGTGTCGATGCCCTGGGGAACGGTGTCCCGCACCGTACGAATCCGGGTCGGCCGCTCGGTCAACAGTTTCGCGATCACCGCCTGCGCCGTCGGGCCGGTGTGGGGCGGCTCCCCGGCGAGCATCTCGTAGACCACCGCACCCAGCGAGTACACATCGCAGCGGGCATCGAGCTCCCGGCCCCCCGTCGCCTGCTCCGGACTCATGTACGGTGGCGTGCCGAGCGAAAGGCCGGTCTCGGTGACTCGCGAGCCCCCCGCCTCGTGCACTGCCAGCGCGATCCCGAAGTCCGCCACCACCGCCTCGCCCTCGTGCAGCAGGATATTCTCGGGCTTGATGTCCCGGTGGATCACCCCATGGCGGTGGGCGTAGTCCAAGGCGCTCGAGACCTGAGCCGCGATGCGCACCGCCTCCTCGATGGAGAGCTGCTTCTCGCGCGTCAGTTTGTCGCGCAGTGATTCCCCGCGCACGTAGGGCAGGACGTACCATACGAACCCGTCGCGCTCACCCGAGTCGATCAGGGTGAGAATGTGGGGGTGGTCGAGCCGGGCGCTGATACGGATCTCCTGGAGAAACCGCTCGGCGCCGAGCACCGCGGCGAGCTCGGGGCGCAGCACCTTGAGGGCAACGTCGCGGTCGTGTTTCACGTCCCGGGCGAGGTAGACCGTGGCCATGCCGCCGCGGCCGAGCTCGCGCTCGAGCACGTAGCGATCGTGGAGCGCGTGTGCCAGCGCGGCGGGCGCGACAGTCACGGAGTACCTGCAAGTGGGGGGTCCACCGAATCTGCCAGCATCGGTGGTGGCCCGCTATGGGTACGCAGTATCAGCAATGTGCTGGTTGACGACCCCGGTACCGGCCCGTAAGGTGGAGGCACCCAGTCGCCACTTCCGTTCCGCAGGTCCTCGCCTCCTCCGCGACGCCTCACTCCGACGCCGCGAAGGCCCCGACCGCCATGCTTGACTCCCACTTGACGTCGAGCCGTTAGGGTCGGCAGAGAGCAGACGGGCAATTCCACGCCAGGAGGACAGCATGAGCCGGTTAACCTGGGCCGTCACCGTACGGGGGGCGAGCCTCACCGTCTTGGTTGCAGGCGCGGTGCTGAGTGGAATCTCCTGTCGCGACGACCCCGTCACGGGGCCCGCCGATCCCAAAGCACCTGAAGCAGGACTAGCACTCACCACGACGGCTACTGCGCTGTCTTTCCGCCATCTGAGCGCAGGCTTTGGCCGTACCTGCGGCGTAACCACGGATAACCTGGCCTACTGCTGGGGCAGCAACGGCCAAGGCGAGCTTGGCGACGGTACGACCACCCGGCGTCTGACCCCTGTCCCAGTCGCCGGCGGGCTCCGATTCCGCCAGTTAAGCGCGGGCGCTAATCATACCTGCGGCGTGACCACAGATGACCGTGCCTACTGCTGGGGCGACAATCAATTCGGCGAGCTCGGCGATGCCACATCTTCAATCAATAGCCTGACGCCAGTGGCTGTTGCCGGAGGGCTACTGTTCCGCCAGATCCGCGCAGGCGCGTTGCACACCTGCAGTGTTACCAGGGACAACTTGGCCTACTGCTGGGGCAAGAACGACGGTGGCCAGCTCGGCAGCGGCGCCGGTACGCCGGGCGAACAACGTACGCCGCGGGCCGTCACCGGCAGCCTCCTATTCCGCCAGGTGACCGCGGGCGGGAACCACAACTGTGGGGTCACAACCGCCGACCGGGCGTATTCCTGGGGATACAACAGCTTCGGTCAGTTGGGCGACAAAACGACCAGTACCCGCAGAACGCCGGTCGCGGTTACAGGTGGGCTGAGATTCCGCGCTGTGAGTGCGAACACTGACCACACCTGCGGCGTGACACTTGAAAATCGAGCCTACTGCTGGGGCGAAAACCTGGACGGGGAGATCGGTGACGGAACGATCACCAGCCGCCTGAGTCCTGTCGCAGTTGCCGGCGGGCGGCGGTTCGTGCAGGTGAGCACGGCCGAAGGTCACACCTGCGCTATAAATCCCTTCAACCGCACGTTTTGCTGGGGAGATAATCGCTACGGCCAACTGGGCGACGGCACGACGACCCAGCGGTTAACCCCGGTACGGGTCGGTGGCGGACTCCTATTCAGCCAAGTCAGCGCAGGCGGTTATCACACGTGCGGCGTGACAACGGACAACCGGGCTTATTGCTGGGGATACAACAACTTCTCCGGCGCGCTCGGGGATGGCACGCTCAAAAATAGGCCGAGGCCAGTCGCGGTCGCCGGTGCGATGTAAACCTCAATGCGGGAGACGGCGAGCAACATGGTCGCGATGCCGCATCCGGTCTTACGCGATTGAAATCGCTGCTCGGCACAGCGTGGCCCCGCCACGCGAGTATGGCGGAGATTTCCTACTGAGCGGTTGAGTCTGCCGGTGCCGTCTTGGGCTCTTTCGGAAACTGGGCGCCGACCAGCAACCCGATGAGACCACCGAGTCCCCCACCGAGCAGCCCGATTCCGAGGACGGCCTTCGTGCAGTCCTGGTTAGCATCATCCGATTGACCGCATGCCACCGCGCCGAGCAGTCCGCCACCGACCGCGCCGAGCACGGCGCCGATCGCCAGTCCCTCATACCGATGATCGGGGGCCCGGGTCGCGAAGTTCTGTATCCGCCGTGAAGGCGCATCCGCCTGCCGGAAGCATTCCGAGGCTGGAATGAGGACGGGCTGGCACGACGAGACGCCGTAGGAGATTCCTATGACCGGGCTGTAGGTTTGGGCGGCGACAGTCTGGTCGAGGGCCGATACCAGGAGCGGCAGGACGACCGCGCTGGAGCGGAGGACAAACTGCCATCGACCCTGAGGTATGAACACGGTTGGCCTCCCTGCACAGTGCGGTTAGAGTGCCTACTCCTCCCCGGCCTGTCGAACATCAGCTGGATGAACCCCCGGTCCTCCGAACAAGCCGTCAGGCGAAGGTGGCTCCCCACTCACATTGTTACAAACACCAGCCCTGACGCATATTCTCGAATAGCGGGGCCCGGTGCCAAGCTCTGCCCTACCAGCATGCTCTCTACGCGCATTGTTCAGCGGTTCGTGTGACTTTGCGACAACGCATGTTCGTTGATCAGGGCTTGTGCGATTTCTCTCCTTTCCTAAGTTCGGGCGCACCCATCATACGGTTCTACTGATAGCTACAGGCGGTCCTTCGCGGCCTGTTGCGCAACGGCTGCGCAAAATCAGCCAAACATCGGGCATCCGGATCAGTTGTGCCGGTTCTGCCCGGCTGGTGTGTAGGCCGCTTTCCACATCTGGACGTCGCGGTCAGCCAAGGTTTGCTTGCACTCCATTTTCTTCGAAAGACTTCCCACCTGCCTAGAAGAGTTCAATGGCGGCAGCCAGGAAGGGCCGGAGGGTTGGGCAAAATCACGTTGCCGTTACTGCTGGTGGGGATTTCCGCGTGTTTGAATGATGCACCAGTCTTCCCACGTGACCCTGCCTTCCCGGGCGCTCTGTCTGAGACGGTATCACTTCCACCAGGGCAGTCGATCTCGATACCGTGCCACCGACAAGCTATGTCAACGTAACGTCTCCTGATTACGTCTCCACCGGTATCACGGTGCCGAAGGGAATGTCGGCTCATATGCGCTTTACGGGTACGATTACGGCGACCGCCCTTCCGGCTTGCACCAACCCGGCGCCTCCCTTCGAGATCTACGTGAACGGGAATCGGTTTGAGGCATTGGGGAACTTGGGCGGTGCCGGTGTTGGCTGGTTTATAGGCCCGATCAGTGGTCAAGGCGAGTTTGTGAATAGCTGGATGTTTTTCCCGGACATTCCATCTGACAGCGGGGTGGCTCTCTGGTCACCAGACCTTTCCGACCGCAACGGTGAAATCATTTTCCGCCGGGATCCACTTTACGCTGCTTGTTCAGGGAGTCCCGCATATCAGCTGAGCGGCACCCAGCAGGTCCAAGTGGATTTCGTGACCGTTGACGTAGGGGCGTCGAAAACAAAAATCCAAGCCAACGAGGCAGTCACATTTACTGCGAACCCAATCAATTTTGTTCCGACCGATCCTAATGCCGTGTACTGGTCCTTCTATACTGAGGCTAATCCATCTGCGCCCATTAACGTCGCCAGCTGCTCGGGCCAGCAGATGTGCACCTACACGCCACCGGCTCGCGGGCGAATGTCTGCCTCCATCCCGATCTCCGAAGGTTTCGTACCTGGGTTCAGCGTAATAATAGAGTTTCTGTGCCCAACTGGTGACAGCATCCTCGACTCTGAGGCAATGCGTAACCTCCTGAAAATGGCCTGGGACAGCTCGAATGCCTTTGACCCCGTGAAGCTTAACAGGCGCGAGCGTGGAGGCTTCGTGATCAGAAATGCGTCCGGAAATCTCACCTTCAGAACATCCTTCGCTCCTAGCGACGGACCTTGCAAATCAGCGAACGCCCTACCTCCTGGGGTATCTCCTGGTTCAGTTGTTGCCGAGGCTCATTCACATCCATTCTCGGGAGACACCCTAGGGACGGGCCGGGGGGAAGAAACCACTGGAATCTGCAGCACGGCTGTTGCGGGAACACACAAATACTATGATGCAACTACCTTGGGGGGGCCGAGTGAGCCGGACTTTAACCGGGGTACAGATGACAATGTTCCAATGTATGTTATCGACAAAGACAACATCTACTCCTTTTCCTCCGGGGACGACCGTAAAGAACTGGAAAACCAAGCTCAAGAAGTATCCCAGAACTGATCCTAGCGGATGTACCCGGCCGTAGCTTCTATGGAATTCTCATTGGAGAATTAGATGCTGAAATTTAACCTCATTGCCTCATTGCTCGTTTCCGCCTGCTCGATAGGCGTACACGCAGCCGAAGCTCAAACGTACACGTGTGCGGCTTCCACTTCGTCCGCGGTCGTAACTTTACAGGATTATGCGCTGCGACTCACGGGGGGTGATCCGTCTCTGGACAGAAAGAGGCAGTCCTATCAGTTGCCGAGTGTTCCTGCTTCGAAGGTCCAGATTGTCAAGACGAAGAGTGTCTGCCAGCAGGCGGCTCAGGCGTACAATAAAGCAGTACGCGGCAATTCGGCTCCTCAGGTGTCGCGTAGTGTGGCGGTGATTAAGATCGGCACCACTCGATATCTGGTTACAGACCCGGCAGAACGCGAGGGCGAGTTCGGGGTCACTGTTATCTTCGACGCGTCATTCGCTCCTCTGCTGGCATTCAATTCGTGAATAAGGGTCAAGTTCTGCCGGGAACGCCGCCTGTAAGTGGTAACTTGCTAGTCCCAGGATTTCAGCTATTGGCCGCTCAATGAGGCAGTAAAGATCGGAACTTGTTTACGTGATCAATGGCCCGACTGTAATTTTTTGGATGAGTGACCGCAGACAGCAGGTTCAAAAACCTGGTCAAGCTGACTGGCTGAGGCTGGATTACTCCTCCTCCGGCCGTCCGAACATCAGCTGAATGAACCCCCGATCCTCCGGTGCCGCGATCAGGTGGACGTGGTCGCCGGTCTCGAGCGTGGTGCCCGGCCTGGGTGGGACCAGCCGGTTCTTCCGGACGATCAGCGTCACCGCCGCGCCGTCCGGTAGCGGCAGTTCCTCCAGCGGCATCCCGGTCACCACCAACGCTTCATCTATATAGAAGGACATGAGCTCGCCCTGGAGCGGCTGGCGACTCTCGATGGCCAGCACCGCCTGCGGGGCGGGCGGCTCCTTGCTCTGGAGCCCGAGCCGCTGGGTGACCCAGGCGACCGTCGCCCCCGGCACCAGGGCACTCGCCACCACCACGAAGAACACGATGTCGAACAGCCGTCCCGCGCCCGGGGCCCCGGCCAGCACCGGAAACGTCGCCAGCACGATCGGCACCGCGCCCCGGAGTCCCACCCATCCGATGTAGAGCACCTCCTTCTTGGGATAGCGAAACGGCAGCAGGCAGAGCGCGACCACCAATGGCCGCACTATAAATGCGAGGAGCAGGGCGATGCCGAGCCCGACCCACGCCACCTCCAGCAGCCTGGAGGGATACACCAGCAGGCCGAGAATCAGGAACATGCCCACCTGGCTGAGCCAGGCGAGCGCGTCGTGCACCCGGAGCAGTCCGGTGCGGTAGGGCAGCGGCCCGTTGCCTAACAAGAGCCCGGCGAGGTACACCGCGAGGAAGCCGCTGCCGTGCACCAGCGTCGCCACGCCGAAGGCGAGCAACCCGAGAGACAGGGTCATCACCGGGTAGAGGCCGCTGCTCAGGAGCGCCAGCCTTCCCAAGAGGTGCCTGCCTCCGTATCCGGCCGCCGCGCCCACCACGGCACCCATCACCAGCTGCACCGCGATCTCCGCCGGAATCCGGAAGCCGCCTGCCGACCCGGGCGTGAGCAGATTCTGGGTCAGTACGGTGGTGAGGATGACGGCGACCGGATCGTTGATGCCGGACTCGACCTCTAGCGTGACGCCCAGCCGCCGCTTGAGCTGGATCCCGCTTCCCCGGAGCGTCGCGAACACCGCGGCCGCATCGGTGGACGACACCACCGCGCCGATGAGGAGCGCCTCGCCCCAGCCCAGGCCGAGCCCGTGCGCCGCCGCGGCCACCAGCGCCGCGGTGCCCACCACGCCGAGGGTGGCCAGCACACCCGCGGGCGCCATCACCTTGCGCACCGCGCTGAGCGGGGTGTTGAGCCCGCCGTCGAAGAGGATGAGGGCGAGGGCGAGGGTGCCGATCCGGAAGGCGAAGCGGTAGTCGTCGAACGCAATGCGGCCGAGTCCCTCGGACCCCGCCAGCATCCCGACCGCGAGAAACAGGAGCGCGATCGGCACGCCGGTCCGCTGCGAGGCGCGGCTGAACACGACGCTCACGCCGAGCAACAGCCCGCAGGTGGCGAGCAGAAGGGCGGTGGCCTCGGGCTCGTGGGTCATGGGGGAAAATAGCTATTAGCTGTTAGCTGTTAGCTATTACTCATTGCCGACAGTGGAGCGTTGCCGGCTTATGAGTAGCTCATAGCTCATAGCTAATAGCTAATGGCTAATAGCTCCTCCATACTTCCACCCATGTCCGTCGACAGCCTCGCCGACGCGCTCGCGCTGATCGGCATCGTGATCCTGGTCTCGTCGCTCCTGTCCGGGCTGATCGAGCGCACCGGGGTCCCCCAGGTCGCCATCTTCCTGCTGCTCGGCGTGGTGCTCGGGCCCGCCGGGCTCAACCTCGTCAACCTCACGCTTCAGTCGCCCACGCTCCAGTGGATCGCCACCCTGGCCCTGGTGCTGGTGCTCTTCACCGACGCCATCGCCATGGACTTCAGCCAGTTCCGGCGACCGCGGCGGGTGCTGCTGGTGATCCTGATACCGGCCACCCTGGTTCCGGCGGTGCTCATCGGGCTGCTCGCCCGGTTCCTGCTCGGCCTGGACTGGCTCCCCTCGGCGATCCTCGGCGCGGCGCTGGCCTCGACCGATCCGGTGATGCTGCGGACCCTGATCCGGCGGTCCAGCATTCCAGCGGTGGTCCGAGAGGCGCTCCGGCTGGAGGGCGGCATCAACGACGTGGTGCTGCTGCCGGTGATCGTGCTGAGCATCCTCGCGCTGACCACCCGCGGCGGGGCCGCCGACATCGGCCAGCACGCGGTGGGACTCTTCCTGCTCGGCCCCGGGCTCGGCGCGCTCGTCGGCTTTGTCGCCATCACCCTGCTGGAGCAGGTGCGGAAGCGGGTCGGCGTGAGGCGGGACTACGAATCGCTGTACGCGCTGGGGGTCGCGCTCACCGCGTACGCCGCGGCCGAGTCGGTCGGCGGGAGCGGGTTCCTGGCCGCATTCGCCGCGGGCGCGGTCATCGCCCAGCTGGACGTGGAGCTGTGCGACTGCTTCCTCGACTTCGGCCAGGCCACCGCCGAGATGTTCCTGCTGTTCACCTTCGTGGCATTCGGAGCATGGCTCATCTGGAGCGGCTTCGGGGTGGCGGACGGCCGGACGGTTCTGTTCGCCCTGCTGGCGCTGGCGATGCGGACGCTGGTGCTGCTGCCGATGCTGGCCCGGGAGAAAATCGACCCGCGTAATCGGCGCATCATTGCCTGGTTCGGAGGTCCCCGAGGTCTGAGCTCGCTGCTGCTCATCCTGCTGCCGGTGTTCGCGGGAGTTCAGGGGAGCGAACGGCTCTTCGCCATCACCTGCCTGGTGGTCCTGCTCTCCGTCGTCATCCACGGCACCGCGATCGCGGTGTACCTCAGGAAGACGGAAGGGCCGGTCCCCGATGACCTCGACGTCAGCGACGCGAAGGTCGCCAAAAAGCCCGACCCCGCTGCCAAGGTTCCGGAGCGGATCACGTTGGAGGAGCTGCGTCGGCTCCGCGAGGCCGGGGAGCCGGTGATCCTGGCCGACGTGAGGAAGGATCGGAGCTACGATGGCGAGAACCTCAAGGCCGCAGGCGCCATCCGGCTCCCGCCGGACGACGCGGTGCGCCGCGCCCGCGAGCTGGGACTCGATCATCACGCGACGGTGGTGCTGTACTGTGCGTGAAAGGATGAAGCGACAAGCGCCCGGGTGGCGCGAGAGCTTCGAACGGCAGGCTGGCCCAAGGCCCGCGCCCTGGTAGGTGGTTGGGCCGCCTGGCAGGAGGCAGGTCTGCCGGTGGAGGAGAAGTAGAGGCCATTAGCTATTAGCTAGTAGCTACTCCTTGAGCCGAGCAGGTCCGATGACTGCCAGGAGCTGCTTTGGTCATTGGGGTGGCCAATAGCTAATAGCGAATAGCTCCCACCATGGCATAGGCGTTGCCATTCCTCTCCCATTGCCCGGATCGCGCAAGATCCTGCGGTCCGGATTCATTCCTCGAAAATCGTTTATCGCCCGCAGATAAGGGCATTCCAGCGGCGGCCGCACTACCGGCCCGCAATTAACTGCACTCGAAGACAGAGGGCGGAACCCATGCGCGTCCTGCAATTCGCTAAGTACTCCTTCGTGACGCTGGCGGCTGCGGCCCTGGCGCTGAGTGGCTGCGGCTCGGAGTCGGCGGCGCCGATGGTGCCGTTCAACCCGGCCGGCGCCAGCGCCGACTTCGACGCGGTCAACACGACGTTCGCCTCGCCGGTGTTCACCAGCTTCAGTACTCTGAGTCTGCTGTTCGACGCGGCACTCGGTGGCACGCCGCTGGTGTCGGCCTCGGCCGGGGCGCTGGACGTTCATGGCGGCGGCACCGCCGGGGAGCTCCAGGTGGCGGCAGCCCGGAGCGCCGAGCGGATCGCGCGCATCGTGCCCCGTCCCGCCGGCGCCGGCTTCAGCGCCTCGAGCGCGGCGATCCCCGCCCAGTTCCTGGGGAAGACGTTCGTCTATAGCGGCGGCAGCTATGTTGTCTCGGCCGAGACCGGCGCGCCGGCCAATGGGGTGCGTTTCCTCCTATATGCGCTCGATCCGGTGACGCTGCTTCCGGCCGACCCGCTCGACCCGACCGGATACGTGGATCTGATCGACCTGAGCTCGGGCTCGACCGCCGCGGCGCGGGTGATCGTGGTCTCGGGCACGACGACCTACCTCGACTACCGGGTGAGCGCCACC
>JBBQXQ010000093.1:0-12684 GCA_038209515.1 Gemmatimonadales bacterium | reverse complement strand
GGTACAACGAGAACACCTTCACCTTCGTGAACAACATCAACACCCACGAGGGCGGCACCCATCTGACCGGCTTCAAGTCGGCCCTGACGCGCACCATCAACGACGTGGCCAAGAAGCGCGACTTCCTGAAGAAGGAAGGGTTCACCCTCTCGGGTGAGGACATCCGGGAAGGCCTGACCTGCGTGCTGCACATCAAGGTGCGGGAGCCGCAGTTCGAGGGGCAGACGAAGACGAAGCTGGGTAACTCGGAAGTCGAGGGAATCGTCAAGGCGGTGGTCAACGAACATCTCGGCAACTACCTCGACGAGCATCCGCCGGTCGCCCGGAACATCATCGAGAAGGCGGTGAGCGCGGCCCGGGCGCGGGAGGCCGCGCGGAAGGCCCGCGACCTGGTCCGCAAAAAGTCCGGGCTCGAGAACATGGTCCTTCCCGGGAAGCTGGCCGACTGCTCGATCGACGACCCGGCGGTAAGCGAGATCTATCTGGTCGAGGGCGACTCGGCCGGTGGGAGCGCCAAGCAGGGACGCGATCGCTCATTCCAGGCGATCCTGCCGCTCCGCGGCAAGATCCTCAACGTCGAGCGGGCCCGGATCGACAAGATCCTCGGCAACGAGGAGATCCGGGCGATGATCACCGCCATCGGGACCGGTGTGCGGGAGGATTTCACGCTCGAGGATGCGCGCTACCACAAGATCATTCTCATGACCGACGCCGATGTGGACGGCGCCCACATTCGGACGCTGCTCCTCACCTTTTTCTTCCGCCAGATGCAGGAGCTGGTCGAGGCCGGCTACGTCTACATCGCGCAGCCGCCGCTCTACCGGGTGGCAAAGGGGAAAGACGAGTACTACGCCTATAATGAGCCGGAGCGCGACGAGTACACCAAGCGGCTCAACAACGGTGAGGGCAAAGGCACGGTCTCGATCCAGCGCTATAAGGGCCTGGGAGAGATGAACCCGGACCAGCTCTGGCGCACGACCATGGACCCGGCCACCCGAACGATTCTCCGAGTGACCATGGAAGATGCGGTCGAGGCGTCGAAGCTTTTCGACGAGCTCATGGGCGATGAGGTGGAGCCCCGGCGCCAGTTCATCGAGCGGAACGCCAAATACGTGAGCAATCTGGACGTCTAGAGCCGCTCCGGCGGTCTCGGCCGACCCGCTCCCGGGCCCCAATCATCTCCCAGGAATCCGTCCTCCGGCCGCTGCTGAGACTCGAGGTCCCGCACCTCCCGTTCGGCCTCCTCCAGCTCCTCCCGGTCAATCTCGTCATCCTCGGAGAGACGCCGGGGACCGGGATAGCTCCGGTCCCGCCGCAGCCAGAGCAACAGCGCGACAACGGCGACAAAGGCAATGAGCAACGTCCCAAATGGTCCGCTGATAATCGGCATCGTTCCTCTTCTCCGCCCTCTCCGTCGGCTACACCAGGCGCTCGACGCCGGAGGCCGTGACCCGGTGGGTAACCAGCGGCGTTAACGAGCCCTCATCGCCGATGACGATGGCCTCCCGCAACGCCTGGAACGCCATCTCGATGCCGTCTCGGTTCCGGGCGAAGACCGAGGCCAGTGGCTCTCCGGCCTTGACCCGGTCCCCGGGCTTGGCAGGGATCACAAATCCCACCGATGGATCGATCTTTTCCTCGATGGTTCGCCGTCCGCCGCCCAGCTCCAGAATGGCGCGGCCAATCCGGCGCGGCTCGATTTGGGCGACCACCCCGTCCCGCGGAGCGCGGAAAACCTCCACCTCCGCGGCCTGAGCCAGCAGCGCGGGATCGTCGAGCACCCTCGGGTCACCGCCCTGAGCCTCGATGATCTTGCCAAGAGTCTCCAGCGCCCGGCCCGAGCTCACGCTGTCCTCCAATTTCTTCCGGGCATCCGCGGCATCGCCCGCGGCACCGACCAGCAGGAGCATTTCGACGGCAAGCGCGTAGGTCACCACCATCAGATCGTCCGGTCCCTCGCCCCGGAGGCCATCGATCGCCTCTTCGACCTCCAGCGCGTTGCCACACGATCTCCCCAGGGGCCGGTCCATCGCCGTGAGCAGCGCCACGGTCGGGCACCCCCGGACCTCGCCCAGCCCGATCATGGTGCGCGCCAACTCGATCGCCTGGGCCTCATCCGGCAGAAACGCCCCGCTTCCGGTCTTCACGTCGAGCACCAGGCCGTTCAGCCCCTCGGCCAGCTTCTTGGACATGATGCTCGCCGCGATCAGGGGAATGGATTCCACGGTGCCGGTGACGTCGCGGAGCGCGTACAGTCGCTTGTCCGCCGGCGCGATCTCCGGCGTCTGCCCCAGCATCGCGCAGCCGATCCGCTCGACTTGCGCCTTTGCCTCGCTCAGCGTGAGGGCGGTACGGAATCCGGGAATCGATTCCAGCTTGTCGAGCGTGCCGCCGGTGTGCCCCAGACCACGCCCCGACATCATGGGCACCGCCACGCCACAGCTTGCCACCATGGGGGCCAGCAGGAGCGATACCTTGTCGCCGATGCCTCCCGTCGAGTGCTTGTCTGCCCGCGGGCGCTCGAAGCCATCGAAGCGAAGGCGATCGCCCGATTGGAGCATCGCATCGGTGAGCGCCGTCAGCTCCTCGGGGGTCAGGCCCCGCCAGACCACGGCCATCAGCAGCGCCGACATCTGGTAATCCGGCACCCGGCCGGCGATATACCCCTCGATCAGCGCCGTCCATTCCGCGGGCCGGAGCGCTGCGCCATCGCGCTTGTGCTGAATGAGAGACGGGATCACCATTCGGGACCGTCCGAAGAACGGAGAGTTTTGTGGCGCAGCGTGGGTTGGGATGGGCCGTACTCTGCCTGGTCGGTCTCACGGCTGGACCGGTTACGGCACAGCAGGTCGCGGATCATGTCGCGCTCGGCATCGCGGCGAGTGATGCGCATGATCTCCGGACCGCGCTGCAACACTTTCAGGCGGCCCTGGATCAGGACTCCTCGAGCTACGAGGCCAACTGGCGTGGGGCTATCACCCTGCTCACCCTCGGGGAGCAGCTTGGGGACAGCGGCAAGAATCCCGAGCGCGACTCCTTGTACCAGCAGGCCGAGCGGTACGCCGGGCGAGCCGTGGCATCCAATCCCGCCGGTGCCGATGGGCACTTCGCGTTGGCCGCCTCGATCGGCCGGAGCTCGCTCACCATGGGCCGGAAGGCCAGGATTCGCCGCACCGCCGTCATCCGGAGCGAGGCGCTTCGCGCCATCGCGTTGAACCCACGGCACGATGGCGCCTACCACATCCTGGGCCGGTGGAATGCGGAGATCATGCGGATCTCCGGATTGGGCCGCTTCTTTGCGAAGAGCTTTCTGGGCGCGGGTATCTTCAACCAGGCGTCCTGGGGCAAGGCGATTTACAATATGGAAAAAGCGGTGCAGCTCGATCCCGCTCGCATCTACCACCATCTGGAGCTGGCCGAGATTTATGCCGAGCGTAAGCGGCTGGCTGACGCCAAGACCCAGCTCCATCTGGTCGACTCATTGCCCGACCGCGAGGTCAGTGACTCGGTCTACCAGCGCCAGGCCGCGGCGCTGCGCCGGCGACTGGACAAGCGATAGGTCAGTCCAGCGCTTCCTTGGCGCGCTCCCTGACTCGCTCGAGCTCGGCGCGCAGGCGGCGCTTCTGGCGTAGCAGCTCCTTCCGGGTGCGGGACCCTGCCCTGTCGATCCCTTCCCGCGCCTCCTCCCCCAGCGACCGCATGCCGCGCCGTAGACGTCCCCGGGTCTTCTGCCCCCGCTCCGGCGCGAACAGCAGCGCAAAGCCAGCGCCCAGAACGACCCCGAACAGAAGGCCGGCTGCAAAGCCGGCGGAGCCTTTGGAAGAATCGGTCGCTTCGATTTCCCTGCTGGACTCGTCCAGCGATTCCTCGGTCTTCATCGCCACTGCCTCAATGTGAATCCAATTGGAAGCTAGTCGCGAGGGCGGGAAGCCGCCCACCGCCGCTTCACCCTTCGCTGCGCTCAGGGCAAGCTCTACCGCCCGGTCACCGGCTCAGGGCGAGCGCGAAGCCGAGATTGACCTTGAGCCGCAGGCTGGAGCTCATAGCACCCGTGGTGCTGGATGGGGAATCAGGGGAGGTGAATCGTGGGAGATCAGACATTAGCGGCTTCAATGTAGGGGGTACGGCGGTACGGCGGTACGGCGGACGGGCCAGGCGGTCATCGGAGTTCCCCACTAGTGTTCACTGTATGGAAATTGAAGGACTTCGCGAGGAAAGCTTCAAATGGATGATGATTCATCGTCTTCATTGATCTCCACCGCCCCAGCGTCCGAGCTTCTCGAATCGCGCGTACGGGACGAAAGTCGGCTGGTCCGGGATGTCGTCGACGAGATCGGGCGGGTGATCGTCGGGCAGCGGCCGCTACTGGAACGTCTGCTCATTGGTCTGCTGGCCGACGGACATCTCTTGATCGAAGGAGTCCCCGGCCTCGCCAAGACTCTGGCGGTGCGTACCCTCGCGGCAACGATCCGCACCGCATTCCACCGGATCCAGTTCACGCCTGACCTGCTGCCCTCTGACCTCATCGGCACCATGGTGTACAATCAGCGGAGCGGCGAGTTCACGGTGCAGAAGGGCCCGATCTTCTCTAACATTCTGCTGGCCGACGAGATCAACCGGGCACCGGCCAAGGTGCAGAGCGCGTTGCTGGAGGCGATGCAGGAGAAGCAGGTGACGATCGGCGGCCAGACCTTCCCCCTGCCCGAGCTGTTCCTGGTCCTCGCCACCCAGAACCCGATTGAGCACGAGGGGACTTACCCGCTGCCGGAAGCGCAGGTCGACCGGTTCATGTTTAAGCTCCTGGTGAGGTACCCCGACCGCCGGGAAGAGCGCGAGGTGCTAGACCGGATGACCTCGGGGGCAGAGCCAGTCGCCCGACAGGTCTTGGACCCGGAGCAGGTCATTCGCGCCCGGCGCCTGGTGCACGACGTGTATGTGGACGGCCGGATCAAGGAGTACGTGCTCGATATCATCGGGGCCACCCGCCAGCCTGCCGGGGCCGGCCTTGCCGAACTCACGCCCTTGATCGAATACGGTGCCTCCCCCCGTGCGGCAATCTTCCTCATTCGCGCCGCCAAGGCGCACGCCTTCCTCCAGGGCCGGGGCCACGTGATTCCGGAAGACATCAAAGCGCTCGGGCTCGACGTACTGCGGCACCGCCTTCTCCTGACTTACCGGGCCGACGCCGAGGGAGTCGGACCCGATGCGCTGCTGCAGAGGATTTTCGAGAGCGTATCGGTGCCATGAGCCCCGACGAGGTCATGCGAGAGGTGCGGCGGCTCGAGATCACCACCCGCCATCTCGTGCGCGACATCGTAGCAGGCGAGTACTCCAGCGCGTTTCGCGGCCGCGGGGTCGAGTTCTCCGAGGTGCGGGAATACCAGCCCGGCGACGACATCCGGACCATCGACTGGAACGTCACCGCCCGGCTGGGCTCCGCCTACGTGAAACGGTACCTGGAGGAGCGTGAGCTCAGCGTCCTCTTCGTGCTGGACGTCAGTGCATCCGGCCGCTTCGGCACCCGGCTGCGCACTAAACAGGCGCTCGCGGTCGAGGCCTGTGCGGTCCTCGCGCTGGCTGCGGCGCGCAACAACGATCGGGTCGGAGCGGTCTGGGCCACTGATCGCATCGAGCGTTTCGTGCCGCCTCGGCGAGGCCGGCGGCACGCGTTGCGGGTGATCAACGATCTGCTGGCGTTCGAGCCCGCAGGCACCGCAACCGACCTTGCCACCGCTCTCCGCTTCGTCGATCCCATCCTCCGGCGTCGTGCGGTCGTCTTTCTCGTGTCCGACTTCCTCAACAGCGGATACCAGGCGGACCTCGGGCGCCTGGCCCGGCGGCACGACGTGATCGCGCTCCAACTCTACGATCTCCGCGAGCGAGAACTGCCCGACATCGGGCTCGTCTCGCTCCAGGACCCGGAAAGCGGGCGCTGGCGTCGGGTGGACACCGGCCGCCGCGACACCCGGGAACGGTTTCGATTGCGGGCGGCGGAGTTCGATCGATCGCTCCAGGATGAGATCCGCCGGTGCGGAGCCGACCTGGTCCGGCTCGAGACGGGCCGGTCCTACGCCGAGCCGCTGATCGCGTTCTTTCGGCGGCGTGAGCGGGCTCATCGGCGGTGAAGATGGCCTTGCTCCGAGTGATGTTCTTGGCGGTCCTGCTGATCCCGTGCTCCGCCGCCGCCCAGGTCTCTAATCAGTCCTTCCAGGTCATCCCCGAGGTTGACAGTGCCATGGTCGGCGACTCGGTCACCTTGCGCTTTCGGGTCCGGCTGGATGAGCGCGACCTGCTCTTCGATACAATTCCCCAGCCGGTGGCCGCCCTTCCGGCCGGTATCCGGGTTCTTTCAGTCGACAAGCTGGCCCGCGCGCCGGACCGGATATTCTACGGCCGGGCCCGGGTGGCATTCTACCGCACCGGTCGCCGGGCAGTCCCGGTCTTCGGCCTGCCGTTCATGCGCGCGGTGAAGGGCCTCCAGCGCGGCACCCTCGCCAGCGACTCGGCGTTCGTGGAGATCGCTTCACTGCTTCCCGCCGGAAACCCTTCACTCAAGGACATCCGCGAGATCGAGCTGGTCGCCCCGTGGAGTCCCTGGCCCTTGGTAGGAGCCGCGACCACTGCCCTGCTCCTGCTGGCCGGCTACCTCCGCCTACGCCAGCGACGCCCGCGAGTGTCTCCCCTGGTTGATCCGGCTCCCGCGGTTCCAGTCCTCGCCCCAACGGCGTATGCGTTGGCCCTCGACCAGCTCGGCGGGATCGAGCGGGCCCACTGGCCGCAGCACGGCCACGTGGCTCGACACTACGAGGCGATCATCGACGTCCTGCGCGGCTACCTCGAGGCCACGGAGCAGCTCCCCGCCTGGGAGCGCACCACCGAGGAGCTGGTCTGGGCCATCCCTCCGCATTTGAGCGACAACGGGTTGCGCGGTGAGTTTCGCGAGCTGCTGGACCAGGCCGATCTGGTGAAGTTCGCTCGGTTCCGTCCCGATCCGGAGACTGCCGAGACGTTCCTGCAGCAATGCCGAGAGCTGCTCCGGCATTGGCACGAGATGAGCCCCACCGAAACACTGGCTGATGCGCTTCGCTGATCCGGCAGTTCTGGCCTTGCTGCTCCTGCCGGCAGGCTTTGCGGTCCACCAGTGGCGGATCCGCCGCCGAGCGCCGGCTGAACGGCTCGCGCTGCCCGCGCTGGGGTTCTTGGAGGATGAGCCGGTGCGCGGGCGGGCTCGGTGGCAGCCGCTCCTCATTGTACTCCGTCTGCTGGGCATCGCGCTCCTCGTGCTCGCGCTGTCCCGTCCCCAGATCCCCAAGGACGTGCGGGAGATCCGGCTTCGCTCCCGCAACATCATGCTCGCGCTCGACATCTCCAGCAGCATGAAGGCGGGAGACTTCCAGCCCGGAAATCGACTGGCCGTGGCCCGACGAGTCGTCACCGACTTCGTCCGCCGCCGCGACAGCGATCTTGTCGGCCTGGTGCTCTTCGCCGGACGGGCCTTCCTCCAGGCACCGCTCACCCCCGACATCGCCCTGGTCCAGAAAATTCTCGGACGAGTGGACATCGGCCTGCTGCCCGACGGCACCGCAATCGGCACGGCGCTGGCGCTGAGCCTCGGCCAACTCAAGGATCTGCCGGTGAAGGCCAGCACTATCGTGCTCATCACCGACGGAGCCAACAACACCGGCCAACCGACGCCCTTGGTCGCGGCAGAGGCGGCCCGAGCTCTCGGCATCCGGATCCAGGCCATTGGGCTCAGTACGCTCGATACGACCAGTGTCGCCTTGAATGGAGTCTGGCGGGTAGGCAATACGGCCGCCCGACTCACCGGTCGCGACGAAGCCGCACTCCAGCGGATGGCGGAGCGCACCGGCGGCCGCTACTACCGCGCCACCGACGCTACGGCGCTCGATGGGATCATGGAGCAGATCGACCGGGCCGAGCGGGTCGAGGTGCACGTCGGAGAGATCCGCGACTATCGCGAGCTCTATCCCTACTTTCTGGGTCCTGCCCTGCTTCTCCTTGTATTGGAGGTGGGCCTGAGTCTGACCTGGTTCCGAACCCTGCCATGAGCGCTCTCAGCTTCGGGTCCCCCATCTTTCTCGCCCTGGCCGTGCTGACCCTGCCCCTCGCCTGGTGGGCGATGCGCCCGGGGCACCGGCGGAGACGGGAGGCGCTGGCGCGCTTCGGGGATGAGTCCCTGCTGGAGAAGTCGTCTACCCTCCCGGGTTCTCGCGCACAGCTCGCAAGCATCGGACTCCGGTTCGGGGCCGTGGCACTCGGCCTGATGGCGCTGGCCCGTCCGCAGTTGGGGGAGCGACCCACATCGCTGGCTCATAGCGGTCGCGATGTGTTGGTGCTGCTCGACCTGTCCCGCTCCATGAACGCCGCGGATGGCGGTCTTGCCCCGAGCGAAGCGAGTGAGTCAACCCGGCTCGCCGTGGCGAAGCGAGCGATTTCGGAGGTGCTCGCGGCCTCACCCGAGAACCGGGTCGGGCTCATCGTCTTCGGCGGCAGCGCTTTCCTCCAGCTCCCTCTCACCGGCAATCAGGCCACGTTTCAGCGCTTCCTCGACGCGGCGAGTACCGATGACCTCGGTGATCCTGCTACCGACCTCGGAGGCGCCCTCGCGGCCGCCGCCATCGCCTTCGAGCACGATGGCGAGCGAGGCTATCAGTCGCTGCTGCTCGTCTCAGACGGCGAGAGCGGTGGCGACATCGGGCCTGCACTCACTCGTCTCCGCCGGGCTGGCATTCCGGTCTTCGCCATCGGGATCGGGAGTCCGGAAGGTGCCCCGGTTCCGGCCGACAGTAGCGAGGCGCCGGAAAAGTGGCATCGCGACCACATCGGGCGGGTCGTCGTCTCTCGTCTGGATGAAGACGACCTCCGCCGCGCTGCGCGGGAGACGAACGGGATGTACGCTCGCTGGACGCCGGACGCGGGACGGGGTCTCGGTACGGAGCTGGCCCGCATGGAGAAGAGGACGCTCTCCTCCCGGGAGTCGACCGAACGAGTGGACCGGTTCCAGTGGCCACTCGCACTTGCCCTCGCCGCGTTGGGGCTGCAACCGGTGCTCGGCTTGGCCCACCGGCGGAAACGAACATGAATCCGTTTCGCTTGCCCGCTGGGATTCTCATCCTGCTCCTCTTCGGGTGCAGCCCGGGAATGCGGGCAACCCGCCGCGGCGAGCAGCTCTACCGGGCGGGTAGCTACCGCGAGTCGTACGACGCCTTTCAGCGGGCCCTCGCCGCCAGCGGAGATCCTGCGCTCCAGTACGCCGCCGGAAAGGCGCTCTATCGCCTTCACCGTTACGAGGAGGCGGCGCGAAGCTTCCGGGATGCGACCAGTGTTCCCCGGCTCAAACAGCCGAGCTACTACAATCTGGGGAACTCGTACGTGAGAGCAGCCGAAGACGGCACCGATAAGGATGACCTGCTGCGCCAGGCCATCACCGCCTACGAGTCGGCGCTCCGGCTCGATCCCGCCGACTCGGCGGCCAAGTGGAACCTCGAGGTAGCGCTGCGACGGCGAGGGGAGGATCGCGAGTCGGGCGGATCGCCGGGACGGGGGCGGTCGGCGGATTACGGCCGGGGCAACATGAACGTGCCCGGCTACGAAGGAAATCCGGAGGCCGCGGTGGGAGCCATGGCCGGCGGAGGTTACGGCGAGGGTGAGGGGGAGTCAGTGCACGAGCTCAGCCAGTCAGAAGCGCGAGAGCTGGTGGAGGGGGTCGAACGCCAGCAACTGCAGATGCATGAGGGACGAAACCAGCCTCATCTCTCGAGAAACCGGGGAGATCACGACTGGTGAGTTCGGCCAAGAGCGAGCCGCTATCCCCCGTGCTGCTCATCAACTGTGAGAGCAAAAAGAGTCGTTCCGATGAGTCCCACCAGGCCAGCGGTGACGAACGGGATCGCGGGCGAGGCCCTCCAGAGGAGGCCACCGATGAACGCCGCCGGCGCGATGGCAACGCTTCGAATGAGATAGTAGAGCCCGATCGAGTGAGCTCGGACCTCTGGCACAGCCAGATCCAGGATGAGGGCCTTCCGAGCAGGTTCGCCGATCTCGCGGAGACCCCCGACGACGAACGCCAGGACCAAAGCCGGGAACGATCGTGAAGCGATCACAGCGACGGGGAAGGCAGAGAAGGCGAGGAACGTTGCGATCACGAACGGCTTCCGTGCGATACGATCGGCCAAGCGGGCAACGGGAAGATAGCAGGCGATCGCCGTTGCCGACTGCACTCCAACGAGCAACCCGTATTGCGGCGGGCTGATGCCGATCACGTTCAGGGCATAAATCACCAGGAACACGTCGACCAGGCCTTCGCAGGTTCGAATGAAGATGTCCGACACCAGCAGCCGCCGAAGCGGGGTCGGCAGCCGATCCCAGACCCCGCGGATGGTCACGCCCTCGCCGCCAGCGGGGAGCACGAGCCGAACCCGGGAGACGACAGCCAAGGTGAGCCAGGCGAGCACAATGCTGCAGGCGAGGCCGGCGCGCACTCCGGTGCGGACGCCCCACGCTGCGATGAGAAGGCCACCAATCGTTGGTGCGACGACGATGGGAAGTCGGCGGAGGATGGCCTGGACCGAGAAGCCCATTGCGCGGCGATTTTTGGGCAGAGCATCGCCAATCACCGCGAACAATGAGGGACTGGCCATGCTGGTCCAGGCCATCGTGAAGACCAGCCCAAGAACGACCACTGGCCAGAGCGGAGCTAGGGCGATGATCCCGTACCCGATGGCCGCGAGCCCGACGAAGAGGAGGAGGGCACGACGGCGGCCATAGTGGTCCGCGATCCACCCGCCCGGGTACTGGTAGATCCCGTCCAGGAAGTCTTCGGCGGTGCCATAGGCGCCGATCGCTACAATCGGGGCGCCCAGCGCCTCCAGATATTTCGGAAGGAACCGCCTCCACATCTGTTCACCCAGGGCCATCGAAAACATCGCGGCGGACACGGCCACGACGTTGCGTTCGAGTCCCAGCCAGGCGGCAAGGCTTGCTCCCCGGCTGGGACCAGGCGCCTCAGCCGGCCGTTCGCTGGAACCAGGCGTAGAGACCGTCATAGACCCGATCGGTAATCCGGAAGAGCTCCAAGTCGTCCTCGATGACCATCCCAAGTCCCCGGATCACAGCATCCAGGCCCGACGCCTCGGGGGTGTGGAACTTGTCGTCGTCGACATCCGCCTCGTGCACCACCGCGGCGAGCTCGCGCAGAGCGGCGTCGTCGAGGCGGTACTTTAGGAGGACGCTCTCGAATGAGCAGCGTCCCTCGTGGTGTCCCAGCTCCACCCCCCGCATGTCGAATGGAGTCCCGCCCAAGGTCCGTGCGGCTTCGACGTCGGCTGCGAACGCGAACTTGGGGTCAGGGTCCACGAAGCGGCGAATCAGCCAGGCACACGCCGTTCGATCGATGTGACATCTCGGTCTAGTTACCCACAGCATGCAGCCTCCTCTCAGGCGCCCGAGTCGCAGCGCGGGAGCGAATCTCTGTGGTCGCGGCCCGTACGGTCTCTTCCGCTTGTTGCCGACCCGGAGCCCGGAAATAATCGCGGCGCCGCTCCAACCGGAGGGTCCGTTCCAATCCACGGAGCTGCTGCATCGCCCTCTCGACAGATTGGGCGGCCGAGCCTCGGCGCTTTCCTTTCGCGGCCAGCTTTGTTGCCGCGTGAGCGATGCTGACATAGCGCGCTTCGGCCTCGGCGCGAAACTTTAGAACTACGGCGGAGTCCTGCCCCCCGGGGAGACTACGGGCCTCCCAGAGCATCACGCTCCCACCCCTCTCCTCGATCTCCTCGGCCAGCCAATCGAAGTCCTCCCGCGTCTTGGCGTCGTTCGGAAGGACCCAGAGTCCGTCGTGCAGCATCACGGCGCCGACCCGCTTTAGACGCCGCCAGACGGCGAGCCGAAGGCGGGTCGGCTCCCGCGGGAGCCGGTAGGAGCAGAGGAGCCAGGTAATACTCATCTGGTTGGTCAGTGTAACCGTGGTTACATTGAAAGTCCATGCCGACCCGAGCCAGCCTTGCCCGCTACTTCCTCCGCTTGGGCGCAGCGGGTTTCGGGGGACCAATTGCCCTCGTGGGCCACATGCACCGTGACCTCGTGGAAACTCGCGGATGGATCACCGAGGAGGAGTACCGCGAGGGCCTCGCGCTCGCCCAACTCTCACCCGGCCCCCTGGCCGCCCAGCTCTGCTTCTACCTCGGCTACATCCGTGGCGGAGTGCTCGGTGCCGCACTCTCCGGCCTGGCCTTTGTGCTGCCCAGCTTCGTGATAGTGGTGGCTCTGGGGTGGGCCTACGTGCGCTACGGCGGGCTTCCCTGGATGCAGGCAGTCTTCTACGGCGTGGGTGCGGCGGTCATCGGCCTCATCAGCCGGAGTGCCTACGGGCTGGCCCGGAAGAGCATCGGCAAGGATCTCCTCCTCTGGGGAATCTTCCTGGGCGTGGCCCTCGGGACGGCGATCACGGGGCGTGAGATCGTCTCGCTGATCCTTGCGGCCGGCGCGCTGGTGTGGATCGTACGCACGCCTCCAGCGGTGCTGCGTCGAGGAGGCACCGCCGCCGAGGCCGGAAGCACCATCCTGCTGCTCCAGATCCTCGGGTTCTTTACCTACGCCGGGAGCTTTGTCTTCGGCAGCGGCCTCGCCATCGTCCCGTTTCTGCACGGGGGCGTCGTTCTTCAG
>JBBQXQ010000092.1:0-12854 GCA_038209515.1 Gemmatimonadales bacterium | reverse complement strand
CCGGCAAAGTGACGCTCGCGCAGGAGGTGAACGATAGCCTCGTAGAGCGGCTTCCCATGGTGCTTGTCCCGCTCACCGATATGGATGCGCATGAGCACCCGTTCGCCAGTCAAACCGTGCATCTGAGCTCCGTGAGCATCTACATGTGTTCCCGCCAAACGATAACCTGACGGGCGAGAGCAAATCCGAGGAATGTCCCCATGAGCGACAGCATGACGCTAGCCGTGATATAAACCCCCGCCCGGGCCCACTCGCCATCCTCCAGGAGGGCCACCGTCTCATAGCTGAAGGTGGAGAATGTGGTGTAGCCGCCGCAAACCCCAATAGTGAGGAAGGCTCGGACCTCCGGGGTGAGGGACGGGGTCTCGAGGGCGTACCGGATGATCGCGCCGATCAGAAACGAGCCGGTGACGTTCACCAGGAGCGTGCCGGCCGGGAAGGTGGTGTCGAGCATCCGCTGCACCAATCCGCCGAGTAGGTAGCGGCTGACCCCGCCGATGGCGCTGCCGAGAGCGACATAGAGAAGCATGCAATAAGGTAATTACCTTTAAGACGTGCTCCGTCTCGCCATCGCCCAGGTACGCCCGCAGAAGGGCGCGTATGAGGAGAATCTCTGCCGGTTCGGCGCTCTGTTCCGGGAGGTGGGGAGCTGGCCGGAGCCGCCCGAGCTGGTGGTCGCTCCTGAGACCGCGCTCACCGGTTACTTCCTCGAAGGTGGGGTGCGGGATCTCGCCATATCGGGCGATCAGCTCTTTGCGGATCTGAGCCGGCAGCACGGCGACTCCGGTGCCCCGTCGGTCGACGTAGCGATTGGTTTCTACGAGGTGCACGGAAACCGGCTTCACAACTCCGGGCTCTACGCGACACTGGGTGGGCCCGATGCAGGTATCCGCCACATCCACCGGAAGATTTTCCTCCCGACCTACGGTGTCTTCGACGAGGAGCGTTTCGTCGAGGCCGGACGCAGCGTGCAGGCATTCGATACCCGGTGGGGCCGGGCCGCAATGCTCGTCTGTGAAGATGCGTGGCACTCCTTCACCCCCATGCTCGCCGCGCTGGACGGCGCCCAGCTGATCATTATCCCGAGCGCGAGTCCCGCCCGCGGGGTGATCACCACCGACGACACGGCCGGGCGTCCGGTGAGCCTGACGCGCTGGAGCCGCCTGGTCCAGGACATCGCGGGCGAGCACGGGGTCTATGTCGCCTTGGCACAGCTGGTGGGTTTTGAAGGCGGAAAGGCGTTCCCGGGCGGATCCATCCTGGCTGGGCCCCGCGGTGACATTCTGACCCAGGGCCCGATTTTCCAGGAGGCGATCATACCCGCCCTGATCGATTTCGAGGAGATCACCCGAGCGCGGGCGGATCTGCCCCTGCTCGCCGATCTCGAGATGAGATTGCCGCATCTGCTCGGATCGTTGCATATGGCGCGCAAGGAGAAGGGAAGCGGAGAAGCGGGGACGGTCAGCGGGGACGGTCAGCGGGGAAGCAAGAACACACCGAAGGGTTCAGAACCGCAAGCCGGAGCTGCGTCTCGTACCCGCTTACCCGCCTCCCCGCTTCCCCCCCTCCCCGCCCACTTCAACCCGGGGCAGGATCCCCTCGCGATCGATCCCGAGCTCACCCAGCGCTGGCTGGTCGAGTTCATCCGGGACGAGGTGCAGCGGCGGCGGAAGTTCGGGAAGGTGGTAATCGGCCTATCCGGCGGGGTGGATAGCTCGCTGGTCGCCTTTCTGGCCGTTGAGGCGCTCGGGGCGGCGAACGTCATCGGGATCCGAATGCCATACCGATCGTCGAGCGCTGAGAGTCTCGCCCATGCCCAGCTGGTGATCGACGCGCTCGGTATCCCGAGTCGAACCGTGGAAATCAGCGCCGCAGTCGATGCCCTCGCCGGTGCCATTGGTGGCGAGGTCGAGCCCGCCCGGCTGGGAAACATCATGGCTCGTACCAGAATGATCACCCTGTTCGATCTCTCGGCCGCCCTTCGGGCACTGCCTTTGGGCACGGGCAACAAGACCGAGCGTCTGTTCGGCTACTTCACCTGGCACGCCGACGACTCGCCGCCGGTCAACCCCATCGGCGACCTCTTCAAGACTCAGGTCTGGGTCCTGGCCCGGCATCTCGGCGTTCCCGATGTCATCGTCTCCAAGCCGGCCAGTGCCGATCTCATCAAGGGCCAAACCGACGAGGGAGACTTCGGCATCTCCTACCCCCGGGCCGACGCCATCCTCCACTGGATCCTGCTGGGATACAGGTCGCCCGAGATCGCAGCGCTGGGTTTCGACGAGGCCGAGATCAAGCTGGTCCGGCAGCGGCTCGACTCCACCCACTGGAAGCGCCGGCTCCCTACCGTCGCCATGCTGAGTGGGACGGCCATCGGCGAGTATTATCTGAGGCCGGTTGACTACTAAAAGGTCGGAGAAGGCGCCCTCTCCGTCCTCTCCGTCCTCTAGAGGGCCCAAAATGCTCCCCGACTCCCGACCCATGTCCTACTCCACCGGCCAGATCACCACCTTTGTGATGCCGCACATGCAGAACGTCCGGGGCGACCTGTTCGGCGGCGAGCTCATGGCGCTGGTGGATCAGGCGGCCGCGGTGGCGGCGATTCGACATGCGGGCGGACCGGCGGTCACCGCGAGCATCGAACGGGTGGACTTTCGGGAGCGTATACCTGTGGGTGCGCTGGTGAGCTGCGTGGCCACAGTGGACTATGTCGGTAATTCCTCCATGGATATCACGGTCGAGGTCTACTCCGAGCGAGTGAGCAGCGGGGAGAAGCGGCACACCCATACCGCGCACGTTGTCTTCGTGGCGGTAGATGATGAGGGCAAGCCGAAACGGGTTCCCCGTCTCGTGCCGGAGACCGAGGAGGAGCGGGCGCGCTACGCTCGAGCCCAGGCCCACCGCAAGCGCAAGCCCACGTGACCGCTCGTACCGCGGCTCTGGTGTTGAGCGGCGGTGGCGCAAAGACCGCGGCCCACCTGGGCGCGTGCCGGGCGCTGCGCGAGGCGGGCTTCGAGCCGACCTGGTACGTCGGCACCTCGATGGGCGCGGTGATCGCCGCCGGGCTCGCCAGCGGGGTGGCGAATGACGAGCTGCTGGAGCGGATGGCCGACGTGGGAGCTCGCGGCATCGTGCGGGACCCACTGGCGCCGGTCGCTGGTCTCTTTCTTCGTTCCCTTCTCAAGCCGGGTCCGCTTCGGTCCGCCATCGAGGCGCTGGTGCCGGTCCGGCGATTCGCCGATCTGACCGTGCCGCTCACCGTTACCGCCGTGGATCTCGATACCGGCGAGTTGGTGCTCTTCGGTGCCGGCGCGCAAACGGCCCCGCTGGTGGATGTGCTCTGCGCCAGCTGCGCCCTGCCGATGTACTACCCGCCGGTGGTGATCGCCGGCCGGCGGTTCGGGGACGGCGGGCTCCGCTGCGTCGTGCCCCTCGAGCCTGCGGCGGAGCTGGATGTCGAGCTGGTGCTCGCGGTGGACGTCGGGCCTGGCTTCGATCTGCCGGCCCCTGCGGAGGCCGCGCGGGTGCCTGCGATGGTGCGGGCCCACGATGATGCGGTGGGGATTCTGATGGCCGCCAATTCGGAGAGCCAGCTGGCACTCTGGCGCGCCGATCCCGGCAGGCCGCCGCTGGTTTACGTACGGCCCCGGACCGAGCGGAATGCCACCTTCAGAGTGGATCGAGTGCGCGAGTACGCGAACGAAGGACGCCGGGCCACCCGCGAGGCGCTGGACCGCTGGGGAAGCGACTCTTGACCCCTCCACCATTCGGGGCAAATTGAGCCCATGAGAGCCTCTGACGTGATGGTGCCCGAACCCCATGTGGCGGTGGCGGGTGCGATGGCAAGCGAGGTCGCGATCATGCTGAAGACGCGTAACATTTCGGTGGTGCCGGTGGTCGACGATCACCGCACCCGCCGGTTCCTCGGCACGCTCAGCGACCGCGACCTGGTGACCCGCTGCCTGGCCGAGGGGAAGCACCCGTGGCACACCCGGGCCGACTCGCTCATGCGCACCAACTCGCCGGTGGTGCGACCCGACCGCGACCTCGATGGCTTCGAGGTTCGGATGGACCTCGATCCGAGCGAGTCGCACCTTCGGCCGACGATCACGGTGGTGGACGAGCAGGGGAAGGTGGTTGGATTCATCAGTCATCCGGAGCAGATTCCGGGGGTGAAAATCGTCTGAGGATGACACAGGAGACTTAATGCCGGACTTTAAACTGTTCACTCTCCAAGAAGCCGAGCGCACGCTGCCGCTGGTGCGCCGGATTGTCTCGGACCTGACCGTCGAGTATCCAGCCTGGCGTGCCGCCGTCGGGCGCTTCGAGCTCCTGACCGGCGGGGCCAGAGCCGACTGGGGTGAGACCCAGGAGCTGGTCGCTGCCCGGGACGAGGTCACCCGGCACGCCGATCGGATCAACCGCTACCTCCAGGAGCTGGAGGGGATCGGCTGCGTCTTCAAGGGATTCGAGGGGGGGCTAGTCGACTTCTACTCGCTGCGGGAGGATCGTCCGATCTTCCTGTGCTGGCGACTGGGCGAGGACCGGATCAGCCACTGGCACGAGATCGACACCGGCTTTGGCGGCCGGCAGCCGATCGACGGAGCTATCCTGTCGGCCGTGACGTGATTCGGCTCTGGTTGTTCCTCCACCTGCTCGGGTTCACTCTGTGGCTGGGCGGGGCAATCGCCGCGATGATCATGGGAATCGCCGCCAAACGGGAAGACCGTCACGGACTCGGCGCGGTGGTGCGGGCCCAGGCGTCGCTCATGAAGGTGGCGATCGCACCCGGCGCGATCCTGGCGGTGCTGTCGGGTCTGATGCTGACGTTCCAACTCAGTGGGGTTGATCTTCCCGGCTTCAGTATCTGGCTGGTCATCATGCAGGGCGCGGGCGTCGTGGCGGCGCTGCTCACCCTTCTGATCTCGCTTCCCACCGCCACCAAGCTCAGCCGGCTCGATCCCCTCGGCGAAGCCGCCGGGTACTTCGACGAGCTACGCCAACGCCAGCGGATCGTGGCTTCGATCTCGGGGACGTTCGGGCTGGTGGCGCTGTTCGCCGGCGCCATGCTGAAGTAAATCACCGTTCACGCAGTTTCCTTCCCGTGGCGCATGCCGCCCGCACCGGACATTCCCCGCACTTCGCCACCCGCGCCGTGCAGATCAACGCCCCCAGCTCCATGATCGCCTGGTTGAACGCCCACGCGCTCTTGCCCCGACGGGGCACGATCTGCTCCGCCGTGTCCCAGAGCCGGCGAGTGAGGGACCGCTGTGGGGTGCGGGGGTGGAACGCTCTCCGAAGCACCCGTCCCACATTGGTGTCTACCGCCGGCGTGGCACGCTCGAAGGCGAAGCTCGCCACCGCACCGGCGGTGTAGCGGCCGACGCCGGGGAGCCGCCGCAACTCGGTCGGGTCACCCGGAATCACCCCGGCCCGATCCCGCACCACCTCCTGTGCCAGCCGGTGCAGGTTCGCCGCCCTCCGATAGTAGCCCAGTCCATCCCAGCTCTCCCGTACGGACGACGGCGGGGCGGCTGCGAGTGATTCGATCGAGGGATATCGCTGGAGAAAACGGTGGTAGTACGCTTCGACCCGGGACACCTGGGTCTGCTGGAGCATGAACTCCGACACGATGATGTGATAGGGATCCCGGGTGCGGCGCCAGGGCAGGTCGCGCCCATGCTTCCGGAACCAGCGGAGCAGGCGGCGGCGGAAGACGGCGGCGTGAATCAGCCGGGCAGAGGAGGGCATGGGTTAGCTCTTCTGACGGTAGAGCCTGAACCTGGTTACCTTTTCGCCATGAAACTGCTCGCTGCCCTCGGCCGCTGGGTCCTCGACGGCTTGTCGCATGTAGGTCGCCTGAGCTATTTCATGGTGGATGCTGCTCGCGGTCTGGCCGAGATCCGGATCTGGTGGCCCCGGATGATGGTCGAGGCCTGGAACATCGGGGCCGGCAGTCTCTTCATCGTGATGCTGATCTCGGCATTCGCCGGGGCGGTGACGGCGCTTCAGACCGGCTATCAGTTCACCGGCGCCATCCCTTACTACGTCGTCGGCACCCTGGTTGTCTCCTCCATCATCCTGGAGCTCGGTCCGGTGTTGACCGCGCTCATCCTGGCCGGCCGGATCGGGGCGCGCTATGCTGCCGAGCTCGGCACCATGCGGGTGACCGAGCAGATCGACGCTTTGGAGAGCCTCGGGCGCTCACCCGCTTCTCACCTGGTCATCCCGCGAGTACTGGCGGGACTCATCATGATCCCCGCTCTCACCGTGCTCGCCAATCTATCGGGTGTGCTGTCGGGGTGGATCTCGGTGAAGGCGGTGCTGCCGGTGACCGACGCCGACTTCATTTATGGGGCGCAATACTACTGGCGGCCCTGGGACGCCTATTACTCGATCATCAAGGCGTTTTTCTTCGCCGGCTCCATTACCATCATCGCCTGTTACATGGGATTCAACACCCAGCAGGGCGCCGAAGGGGTAGGCAGGTCCACCACCACCGCAGTGGTCACCAGCTCCGTTCTCATCCTCGTGCTCGATACCGTCCTCACTCGGCTGCTGCTTAACCAATGATCGAGCTCTACGCCCTGCACAAGGCATTCGGGAAACAGGTGGTCCTGGACCGGGTCGACTTCGAGGTGCGCGAAGGCGAGACCGTCGCGCTGCTGGGCCCCTCGGGCACCGGCAAGAGCGTCCTGCTCAAGCATATCATCGGATTGATCAAACCGGACAGCGGCACCGTGATCGTGGACGGCAAGGACGTGAGCAAGCTCAAGCGCAAAGAGCTGTCGGAAATGCGTTCCCACATCGGCTACGTTTTTCAGAACGGGGCACTGTTCGACTCCATGAACGTCTTCGAGAACGTTCGCTTGGGAATCACCGACGAGGCTAAGTATTCCGACCTCGATTACTGCCGGGAACGCATCACCGAATGCATCCGGCTGGTCAATCTGCCGCCGGATACGGTCAAGAAGTACCCGGCGCAGCTCTCGGGCGGGATGCGGAAACGGGTGGGTATCGCCCGCGCCATCGCGGGGGCACCGAAGTACCTGCTGTACGACGAGCCTACCTCGGGCCTCGACCCGGTCAACGCGGACATCATCGATAGCCTGGTGCAACGCCTGGACAACGAGCTGGGCGTTACCAGCGTGATGGTGACCCACGATGTGCGTGGAGCGTTCCGGGTTGCCGACCGGCTAGCCCTGCTGAGCGACGGCATGATCGTCATGCAGGGTACGCCGAAGGAGTTCCTCGCCTCCACCAACCCGAAGGTGAAAGAGTTCCTCGAGCGCGACTTCGACAACCCCACCTTGGCGGCCTGAGCCCATCATGGATCTGCGCTACTCGCGGGAAGTGACGGTTGGCGCCATCGTCATCGTCGCCATCGTGGTGTTTGTGTTCGGCACCATGTGGCTGAGCGGCCGGTCGGTCGGCTCGGACAACGTCGTGCGGTTGCAGTTTGCCAACGTGAGCGGGTTGAAGCGGGCCTCACCGGTGCGGGTCTCCGGTGTCAACGTGGGTAAGGTCGAGCGGATCGAGTTCGTGGACGTGGGGAAGGTGGTGGTGACGGCCAGCCTCCCGCCCAAGATCCGGCCCCGAGTAGATGCCGAGGCCAAGATCGTCTCCGTCACGCTGGTGGGTGACTACGCGGTGGACTTCGATCCCGGCCGGGCCGCGGAGTTTCTCCCTCCGGGCAAGCTCATTCTGGGATCTCAGGACCTGGGACTCGCGGGTCGCGCGCTGGAGCTGAGCGACCGGGCGGACAGCATCCTCATCGGGGCCCAGGCGCTGGTGAACAAGCAGACTGCCGAGCAGATACGCACCACGCTCACCGCGCTGGAAGGAACCCTGAAGGCAGCGCAGCGCACCATGCAGATCTATGGTGACCCGGATAAGGGACCCACCGCCGAGTTGACCAAGACCATGGTCACGTTCCGACAGCTCAGCACCCGGCTGGACAGCACGCTCATCGCCTTCCGCACGGATACCATCAGCGCGAATCTCGCCGCCATGACGGCCCAGCTCACGTCCACCACCGGGCGGCTCGACACCCTCCTGGCCGGAATTAATCGGGGGCAGGGCACCATCGGCAAACTTGCCACTGACAGCGGCCTCTACTACGACGTCCGGGACCTGTCGCACTCGATGAAGGAGCTGCTCGACGAGCTGAAGAAGCATCCGGGCAAGGTGCCGGTGACGATTAAACTCTTCTGAACGGCTCCCGCTCACGCTGTATCTTCCCCTGCATGTTGTCCCTCACCTTCCTTGGCACCGGGGCTTCCATCCCCACCCTCGACCGCAACGTCGCCGGCATCGCCGTCCAGCGGGAGGGCGAGATGCTGCTGTTCGATTGCGGCGAGGGCAACCAGCGGCAGATGATGCGCTACGGGGTCGGATTCACCTTCAAGGAGATCTTCTTCACCCATTACCACGCGGACCACATGCTCGGCGTCACCGGCTTGCTGCGCACCATGGGGCTCCAGGACCGGAGCACGCCGGTGACGCTCTACGGTCCGAAAGGCGCGCAGCGGATCCTGGGCGCGGCGGTGATGCTGGGCATCGAGCGCAACAAGTTTCCGATCGAGATCATCGAGATCAAGCCGGGCGACCGGCTGGCCCGCGACCAGTACGACATCGTAGTCTTCGAGACCGAGCACCGGGCCGACACGGTGGGGTACGCGCTGGTCGAGCATGAGAGGTTGGGCCGGTTCAACCCCGATCGAGCCCGAGAGCTGGGAATTCCGGAGGGGCCGCTCTGGGGACAGCTGCATAAGGGGAAGGCGGTAACATTGGAGGATGGGCGCACCTTCGGGCCGGCCGACCTCGTCGGGCCGCCGCGCTCCGGGCGCACGCTGGTCTACACCGGGGACACCCGGCCGAACCTTTCGGTGATCGAGGCTGCTCGGGGAGCGGACCTCCTGGTACACGAGGCCACATTCGGCGGCGACGAGATGGAGCGGGCAAGGGAAACTGGACACTCGACCGCCTCGGAGGCTGCCCGCGTAGCGCTGGAGGCTGGCGTCAGGCGCCTGGTGCTCACCCACATCAGCTCACGCTACAACCGGGACGCGTCGGAACTGCTGGCGGAAGCCAAGGCGGTGTTTCCGGAGACGGCGATCGCGCGGGACGGGATGACGGTGGACGTGCCGTACGCGGATGCGGAACCGGATTAACGGGAACCATCACGTGGATCGCACCCGGGCGCGCCCGTCGACTTTCGAACTAGTCCTGCTCGCGATTGTCATCGTCGTCTTCGTGTGGTCGGGTGTGTCCCCGCACGACCGGTTCACCTGGGTGCTTGAGGTGTTTCCCGTCATCCTCGGCATACCGGCGCTGATCTACGTATATCCCCGGTTCCGCTTCACCCCGCTGGTTTACACTCTCGTTGCCATTCACGCGATCATCCTCATGACCGGCGGCAAGTACACCTATGCGGAGGTGCCGCTCGGATTCTGGATGGAGAGGACGTTCGGGTTTGCCCGGAACCACTACGACCGGATCGGCCATTTTGCCCAGGGTTTCGTCCCGGCCATGATAGCCCGGGAGATCCTTCTCCGGCGGTCGCCGCTTCGGGGAACCAGATGGCTGCCGTTCATCGTGATCTGCATCTGTCTGGCGCTCAGCGCGTTCTACGAGCTGATCGAGTTCTGGACCGCGCTGGCCACGGGCGGAGCCGCCGAGGCATTCCTCGGCACTCAGGGAGACCCCTGGGATACCCAATGGGACATGATGCTGGCGCTGATCGGGGCAATCGCCGCACTGGTGCTGCTCGGACGGGTGCATGATCGGCAGCTACGAAGGGTTGCTGCCTAGTGCCACGCAACTTGGCCCCGCGCTTGCAGGGCGTTACGATGCAACGCTCACGTTCGATCAGGTCTCCTCTCACAACTCGCCTCATGGCCGGTTCGGCACTCAGACGCACATTGTGCTCTGCCGTGGTTGCGGCATTTCTCGCCCCGGCGCTCACGGGGTGTGGCAATGCCCAGGCCGGGGCAGGGGAGTTGACCGCGGCCGACACGACGGTGCAGGACTGGGTGACCGAGCCGCCGCTTTGGACCCCTCGAGCCATCCTGATCCCTCGCGCCAGCCGGGCCGGCTCGGTTCCGGATAGCGCGGCAGACTCGGTGAAAGGGGACTCGACCGTATCCGACTCGGCGGCGGATACGACAAGGGTTGCCTCGGTGGCTGCTGACAGCGGCACGCCGGCGCCTCCCGTGAAAGTGAAGAAGCGCATCTTCAACATCAGCCCAGCTGACTCGGCACGATGGCCGGTGCGCGCGCCCGACCCTCTTCCCGGCTCGATTCTCCCGGAGCATCGGATCGTCGCGTTCTACGGCAACCCGCTCTCCAAGCGCATGGGGATACTAGGAGAGATCAATCCGGACGAGATGCTCCGACGGCTGGAGGCAACGGCGACGGAGTGGGCCGCGGCGGACAGCGGGCAAAAGGTGCTGCCCGCCCTGCATCTCATCGCGACCGTGGCGCAGGGCTATCCCGGCCCCGCCAGGAAATACCGGCTGCAGATGCCCGACAGCATCATCGAACGGGTGGCGAACTGGGTGGAAACGCGGGGATGGCTCCTCATCCTGGATATTCAGCCCGGGCTGAGCACGGTGGAGGCGGAGCTGCCGCCCCTCGTGCCCTACCTGAAACGGCCCTATGTACACCTGGCGCTCGACCCCGAGTTCGCGATGAAGGACGGGCACCTACCCGGGAGAGACTGGATGGGCCGGATGGACGCGTCCGAGGTGAACCACGCGATCGACGTGCTGGCCAGGATCGTCGAGGAGCAGCAGCTCCCGCCCAAGGTGCTGGTGGTGCACCGGTTCACCCGCAACATGCTGACCAACGCCTCCCAGATCCGGCTCGATCCGAGGGTGCAGGTCGTCGTCGACATGGATGGCTACGGCCCGCCGGGGAGCAAGATGGGCGCGTACCGCTGGTTCGTGGTCCGGCACCCGGTGCAGTACACCGGATTCAAGCTGTTCTTCAAGAACGACAAGCCGATGCTAAAGCCGAAGGAGGTGCTGGAGCTCTACCCGAGGCCGATGTATATCCAGTACCAATAGGCCGGCCCTCATGGGCCGGAAGCGGGGAAGCGCGGGAAGCCTCTCACATGTACCGCTGGCTTCAGACAATTGCAGGGCGGGACAAACCAGGAGACAGATATGCGACCAGCGATACTGCTCCCTGTTCTGCTTCTTTTCTCACTCTCTCGTGAACCAAATACCGGCTTATCCGCCGACCCGTCTCCCATCCGCCCAGAGGGCACCCGCCCCACTTCCCCGCCTTCCATCCGCGACCTCGCCTGGCTTGAGGGCACCTGGCAAGGGAAGATCGGCGAGCGAGACTTCGAGGCCCGCTACAGTGGGGCCGACGGTGGGCAGGTCCTCAGCGCGAGCAAGTACACCAAGGAGGGGGTAGCTGCCGGGTTCGAGTTCGAGCGCTTCGAGGAGCTGGATGGCACTCTGGTCCTGACGCCATTCCCCGAAGGCAAGTCGTCGGTGACGTTCAAGCTCGCGGAGCTGGAGCCGACATCGCGGCGGGCGGTATTCGAGAACCTCGCCCACGACTTTCCCACCCGGCTCAGCTATCAACGCGTCGCGGACAATAGGCTGACGATCCTGGTCTCCGGTCCGGGCGAGGACGGGCAGGAGCAGGTGCTGACGTACTCGTTGACAAGGAGGCGTTAGCGATAACTCAGCGAAAAGGCTCATTGTCGGGCCGAGGCTCCATTGGTGCAGCGGCCGGAAGGCTTCCAGTCCGAAGGTGATCCCCACCCCTTTTCGGCGTCGTGCACCACGACCACCAGTGCATGCCGAACCACGTTCCCGGTGACCACGAGCTGCATCGGCGTGTAGCCCGCCTGGGTCATGCCCTGTCCAGCCCCGGCTCGCCGAGCTCCCGACGGTGTCTCCAGACACTGCTCGCCGGCCAGCACGTACCAGGCCTCGGGACCCGCGTGGGTGTGCACCCGGCTTCGGGAGCCGGGACGCAGTACCGCCAGCGCGACTTCGATGGTATAGGCCTTCATCCGCGGAAGCTCCAACGGCCCGACCTGGGCCACGAGCTCGCCGCGCCAGGGGCCGCCGTCATCCGGTGCGATGGTGAAGACCCAACTCCGTCCCTCGGCGACGGCTACCACGCTGGTCGGTCCGGCCGCGGCTGCGGCCGCGGCTCGAGTGGGGAAGGCGACGAGATACCAGAAGAGAGGTCCCCGCGGCAGCTCCTGCACGGTACGCTGAGCGAGGATGGTACAGCCGATGGCAGCCGGCTTTTCGCGGGGAGCCGGTCTCTTGCACTCCACGTGCCGGAGGGTCGAATCCTGTGCCGCCGCGTCCCTTGCGAAGGCAGGGCTGAGCACGAACGATCCGGCTAAGCTACATCCCAGCCAGCTCCACATCCGCCGTCTTCCATGCATTCCTGAACCGCTCCTCCACCTTGGCGGCTTCCCGGCCCCGACCCTGAGCGCTGAGGCTCTGCGCCAGTCCATGCAGGGACCAGCCGTTCTCCGGTCGCTGTACCAGGTCCTCCCTGAACGCCGACTCCGCCTGCTTTGGTCGCCCGGCTGCGAGCAGTACGGCGCCGAGCCGCTCGCGAATCGGCAGGTACCAGTCGGGGGGCTCGTCGTACCGCAGCTCGTCTTCCTGGGCGGCGGCCTTTCGGAGCTGCTTCGCCGCTTCGTCGGTATCGCCGTTCTTCGCCGCCATCTCGCCTGCCAGGTGGCTGACGGCCAGATCGAGCACTGATTTGGCCTGGTTCAGCCCAATCGTCCGGTCGGCCGGCATCGCCCTCGCAATGGCCACGAGACTGTCGCGCGCCACCGCGGCAGACTCGGGCTTCCCGCTCGCGGT
>JBBQXQ010000091.1:0-12860 GCA_038209515.1 Gemmatimonadales bacterium | reverse complement strand
GGAGGCACCTGGGCGAACACGGTGTCGATCCCCAGCTCCCGCGCGACCGCGTCTGCTACGGTTTTCGCGTCGCCGGTCAGCATGGCGACCTCAAGGCCTAGCTCATGCAGCCGGGTCACGGCCTCCCGGGACTCGGGCCTGATAGCGTCCGCGAGGGCGAAAGTAGCAACCACCCGGCGCCCATCCATCAGGTAGATCACGGTCTGTCCCCGCGCCGCTGCCTCCGTGGCAAAGGCTCCAAGCTCGGGGCTCACCTCTGCCCCGATCCGCTGCAACAGGTTGGGACCGCCGACGGTGAGGCGTCGCCCATCGACGATCGCTTCCGCCCCATAGCCGGGGATCGCCTGAAAGGCCTCGGCAGTCGAATCAGCGAGGGCGCGGTCCCGGGCAGTAGCAACCACGGCTCGTGCCACAGGGTGCTCCGAGTCCCGCTCGACAGCGGCCGCGAGCCTGAGCGCGTCGTCTTCGGTCAGCCCCGCAGCAGTGCGCAGCGCAACGACCCTATGTTCGCCCAGTGTCAGCGTTCCTGTCTTATCGAAGACGATGATATTGAGGTTTCTGGCGTCTTCCAGACCCCGACGGTCCCGAACCAGGAGACCACTCCGTGCGCCGAGCGTAGTGGAGATGGCAATGACCAGCGGAATCGCGAGTCCCAATGCGTGAGGGCAGGCAATGACCAGCACCGTGACGAGCCGTTCCACCGCATACGAGGCACCGACGCCGGTACTGAGCCACGCAATGAGGGTGATGGCCCCTGACCCCAGTGCTGCCACCGTGAGCCAGAACGCCGCCCGGTCCGCCAGGTCCTGCGCTCGTGACCGCGAACTTTGGGCTTGCTCGACGAGTCGGATGATGCCGGCAAGGGTGGTGCGCTCGCCCGTCCCTGTCACCTCGATACGAAACGATCCCGACCCGTTCACCGTGCCTGCGATCACCCGGTCACCGGGCTTCTTTGGCAACGGGCGACTTTCGCCAGTCACCATCGCCTCGTTCACCTCACTGGAGCCAGTCCGCACCACTCCATCAGCAGGGATGCTCGCACCGGGACGGACCAGCACGAGATCGCCTTCACGGAGTGCTGAGACGGGAACCTCTTCTACTCGCTCGGCCCCACTGTCCATGACCACCCGCGCGGCAGTGTTAGGCAGGAGCTTCGCGAGCTCGGCCAGCGCCCCCTGCGCCTGCATGATGGAGCGCATCTCCAGCCAGTGACCCAGGAGCATGATCGTCACCAGAGTAGCCAGCTCCTCCCATAGCGGCATCCCGGGGTAGCCCAGCGTCACCGCTGCGCTGAAGGTGAACGCCACCGGACCAGGCCGATGAGCGTCATCATGCCGGGCAGGCGGTCCCGCAACTCTCGGACGGCCCCCTGGATGAAGGGCCACCCCCCATAGAGGAAGACTGCCGTGCCGAACACCGGGGGGATCCAGCGCGCCCCCGGGATGGCGGGCGGCGTGTAGCCAAATGCCCGCTGGAGCATGTGTCCCCAGATGAGCGTCGGGATCGTCAGCAGGAATGAGATCCAGAACTTGTCTCGAAACATGGCCACGCTATGGCCGGCGTGCTTATCGTGACCACCGTGAGCGCCAGCGGTCAGCTCAGGATGTTCTGGATAGCCTGGTTCGGCCGGTGTCGCGGCTGCAGGGCCATGGGGGTGGTGATGATCAATGACCACGTGGGCCACCGCCGATCAGGTGCAGGACCAGAAGAGCAGGACGAGGCCGATGATTCCGAGCAGCAGGTATAGTCTCCAGGATAGGCCGATGGTCGATCCGTCCTCCGGCCTTACGTCGGCATCCCGCTTACGGCGCCCGTAAGCGGTCATGCCCCACGGCTTGTACACCGCCAGGACGGTAGCCACGACTAGGCCCAGCAGGCCGCCGCCGGAGTGGAGCACAGGGGACTGTTTCAGGTTGCGTAGCTCGGGCATAGTCAATGTCGCGTCTGCGGCCAGATCTCCCAGGGAACTAAGCGTCTGGGTGAACCCCAACAAGATCAGCGCGGAAATCACGGTGATCAGAAGCTTCACCAGGACCCAGTAGTGCCGGAACAAGCCCCACGGCGTGCCCAGTGACACGACCAGCCCGGTGACCAGCGAAGCGAGGCAAAAGGGCACAATGACGTACCAACCAATCAACTCCATCGCCAGATAAAAGCCTCGGACGGTCTCCGGTTCCCGGCTCGACAGAGCGACGATGGCGAGAGCCTGGAAGGCGACGACCGTACCGAGCCAGCCGACCGAGGAAGTCACATGGGCGGTGAGCGCGAGCTTGCGGAGGCCGGGTGTCATGGTCATCAGTCATCTCACCTCAATGAGCAAGGTGAGTCCTCCCGCACCCCGTTCCTCTACGTTGTTATTCAAGGTGTGGTGTGGTATGTGACAGTGCAGGAGCCACTTCCCGGGCACCCGGGCAGGCCAGATTACATCGTATCGCTGGCCTGGTCCTACGTTGATCACATCAGCCTCGAATCGTCCCGTTGGCGCGAGAGTCACTCCATCACGCGCCACAACGGTGAAGGGCCCCCCGTGTATATGCATGGGGTGGATGAAATTGTTATTGGTACCAATGAAGCGGAACTTGATCGTCTCACCCACCCGCATGCGTACCGTGTCCGTGGCAGGATATGCTTTGCCGTTGATCGTGAAGTAATTGGGTAAGCCACCTTCCATGAGCATGGCGGGATAGGTCAGGCCGTCCCGGTAAAGCCACTCCTGAAGTTGGATCACATAGTCGTAAGTTGCCGTCAACTCCGCGCCAGGGTCCTTCGGGTGAATGATTAAGGCACCGTAGAGGCCGAGGGTTTGCTGGCGATCTGGACGGGTATGGGAGTGATAGAAGTAGGTCCCGTGCTGCTGGACGACGAATTCGTAGGTGTAGCTCCCACCACGCGGGACCGGTGTTTGGGTGATATATCCTGGCCCGTCCATGCGGTTCGGCACGACGAGGCCATGCCAGTGCATCGTGGCGGGCTCGGGGAGGTGATTCGTAAACTCGATCCGCACATGGTCCCCCTCAGTGAGTTCGAGTCGGGGCCCTGGCACCTGTTGGTTGATGGCGTAAGCCGTGACCGGTACGTCTGGGAGGATGTTCCAGCGCACGACGGAGGCGTCGAGGTGGTAGACCTTGACTCCGTTCTCAATCCGGGGATTGAGCAAACGATCTCCCCGCTCCGCTGTGGACGCAGTATAGGAGACGAGACGCGGGTCAGCTGCAGCCATGTCTCGCATCGCATCAGCGGGCGTGGTCGCGGTCGTGATCATGCCGGGCGGCATAATGGCACTCTTCACCTCCTCGGCACGCACTGAGAGGTTGACGAATGCCGCGGGCACGAACATCCCAGCCAAAAGCAGGAGCAGCGTGCAACCCGTCAGTGCTGCGAGCTGGGTCCTCGTTGGGCGAGCCAGCGGGTCCCGCCGTTCGTCAGGCATCCCGGGTGTGGCGCCAGCGCGCATGGTGGCTTCGTGTGGCTTCCCGCCCTCGTGTTTCATGGGGCTCGTGCTTTCGCTCCCCGCACGGACGGTCATCAGGCCGTGCTTCAGGCCTCGGGCGACCAGCCACACGTTGATCGGGTAGGCCACAAAGAACCCGGCCACGACGCCGAGGGACATCACGAACCAAAAGAGCGGCTCCCCCGGCCACATGGCGCGCATGTCGCGCCCCATCATGAGAAAGATCATGACGGGCGCCATCGCGCCCATCATCATATTCATGGAGAGGAACTCGGGCATGAAGCTCCGGCGGACGTTTTCCCGGTAGGTCCCGCCCATGATGCGGCGCATGAACAAGGCTTGGAATATGGCCAGCCCCAAGAGGAAGCCGACCACATACTCAACGACAATATCAACGGCCATAGGAAAGCCTAGCAGTGCGGTTCCTGCCGCGGCTAAGATGATTCCGGTCGCATCACCAGCGACGCAGTGCACCGTCGAGCCCACTCCTTGTTTCCACAGCGGCTTCACGAACTGTTCGTGGGTGCCGGGTGCCGGCTCTTTGTCCGCCATGACATAGAGCAGGAGGCCGATGGGGCCCATGTACAGGGTCACGAGGACGAAGCCCCATTTCATGACGGGGGCTTCGGGATTGTTGCGGAATTGGTCTACGGCAACGTATCCGGCCGAGAACACGGCGATGACGAGCCAGATGTACACCACGACATCGAACGGTTGCAAGAGCATGGGCGCCCCCTCAAGGATGCGGCTTGAACCCGGCCTTCTCGATTGCTGCATGCACTCGCTCGGGATCAGTCATTGCTGGATCATACCTGACTGTTGCCGTCCCGAGTTTTACCTGATCCACCTGGACACCCGGGACACGGGCGAGTGCATTGCGAACGCTGTTTACGCAACCTTCGCAGCTCATCCCGGCGATCTGAATGAAGATGCGTTCCATTTGACCCTCCAGAAAGCCAAGCCTCGATCCCTGCCCAGTACCCTCAGTGATGATGCTCAACTGTGCTGTCAGAGTGAGCACTTTCGGCAGCGTGCCCGTGCGCATGTCCACCGCGCTCGTGGGTGATTTCTTCCAGGGTCTCAGTGGGGATGCCGAGTCCATGGCGGTACACGAGATCCCCGCCGAGGTACCCCACCCCACCCAGTACCATGGCACCGATGAGTCCAAGCAGTGCTGCAACCCGGGAGTATGGGCGCTTCCAACGCCACAAAGCCGCGACGAGCAGCACGGCGACCGTGGCGAGGGCGAGATTTCGGTGTAGTACCATCTCCTCGTGAGCGGGATCGGAGTGCTCCACCCGATTATAGGCGAGAAGCCCCGTCGCAATGGCTGCTGCCGCACCCAGAAGGCCCACCCACCACAATACGGTAGCGGCGTCACGCCAACGGGCGGACCGGTTTTGGGACGCGACCAGGTCGAACGCAACGGCAATCACCAGGCCCACGAGCGGAAGGTGGACCATGACCGGGTGCCAACTGTGCATAGGGAACCAGGTCATTCGCCCCTCCGCTTCGAGCTGCGGTCCGACTCGGCCGGGTGGGCTGAATCCATCGGCATGCGCATACCTGGCATAGAATCGTGCGGCGTACGCTTCGGGGGCATGGAATCCATCGGCATGTGCATGCCCGGCATAGAATCGTGCGGCGTACGCTTCCGGGGCATGGAATCCCTCGGCATGCGCATACCCGGCATGGAATCGTGCGGCGCATGCTTACCGGGCATGGAATCCCGTGGCATCTGCATACCGGGCATGGAATCCGTCGGCATGGAATCCGTCGGCATGGAGTCCCGCGGCATCATCGGGTGATCCATTTCATGGCCCATCTGCATGACCTTCGGGCGGATGCGGAGATACACCGCCAGTCCTGTCGGTGTCCTCGTGCCATAGACCGGCTCCAGGTCGGCCGGGATAAAGCCAAGTGTTCCGGTGGCGCCCACCCCGATCGTGGTTCGACCTAGTGAGCCCACTTCGCGGACATATCCCAGCTCCACGGACCCAACGTTGAACTCGGTGGCCGGTACCGAGTCCACGACGGCAAGGTCTTCCGCGCTCTTGCGGGCGTAGTTGACTCGTCCGAAGATGGAGTTGCGGCCATCGAGATCGAGATTGCTCTCAGCGGTGAAACTGTTCTCCCACCTGCCGCCGGTATGCTTGTTCGCCCCATAGATGAGCGCGCTCGACCAGTCGCCGCCCCGCGTCGGCTTGGAGTACAGGACGGCAGCATTGACTCGGTGTTGCGATTCGGTGGGGCGAAGCTCCTCGGGACTCTTGAGGAACGCGTAGGAGCCGCTGATGCTCCAGTTGGGGGTCGGGTTCACCGTGAGTCGGCCGGAGTAGGAGTCCAGGCTGCGGCCACTGTAATCGAAATTGTAGCGGTTCTCGTCCGGCTCCCGGCCGTTGAACAACGACCCTTCGACCTTGACCGCGTGGCTGAAGAGGCCGGCAGTGAGGACGCCGAAGGAGATGTGAGTGGCATCCTGCCAGTGATGCGCCAAGGGCGCGAGCGGGTCACTTGACGCGGATGGGCGATGGGGGAAGGCCACCGGCCCGACGGCGGGCTCGCCCACCGGTGCCACATAGAACGAGACCGCCAGGTTACGCGTGATGGGACGTTCGTAGAGCGCCGCGAGCTCCATGAAGAGATCATGAGGGTGCTGCCGATCATGCAGCGGCTGACCCTTGTAGGACTCCCCAGATTGGAGCAGCAGCGGATAACCCTTGGCCCCGACCGTAAATGGCTCGGCGCTGAACATGCCGCGTAGCTGCAGGGACCCTCGGCCAACGGGCCGGGTGGCCATCAACATCCCCCAGTTGACGCTGTTGACCTGGTCGTCTCCCCGCCGGCCGAACTGTTTGTCGTACATCCCGAAGACGACGCCGTGGACCATCAGAGCCCAGGAACCCGCCCGGAAGTGCACAGCGTGCATCGGCGCCGCGTCCGGTAACCACGAGGTGCCCGAGCCCATGCGAGTCATGGGAATGCCAAGGACACCTGGCATCATTCCCTCCTCAGGCATTGACATCTGCATCATCGAGTCCGCCTGGGCGCTGGTGTCGCGCGGGGCCGGGTGGTGCGGCTCGTGCTGGGCCTGAACCATCCTCGAGCTTAGAGAAATGGCAAGGACGGCCGCGACTGCGGCCAGTAAAGACGTTCGCATTGTGGTGATCTCCTAGTCGTAAAGCAGCACTAACAGTGACCGGGACTAGGCGACGGTCTGAGGCGGAGGCGTGGGCGGCTGCTGGAGGGTGGAGTCGGGCGAGGTCTCTATGCGAATGGTGCCCAGATGATGAGCCAATGGGATGCTGAGCGTCAGGAGGGTGGGCAATGCCGAAGAGACACCTGAGGTGGAGCACGGAGCAAGGCTGGCACACTCAGGAGCCGGACAGTGGGGGCAATCCGAATGCGTCGGACGAGTCCACGATGGTGTCGAGCCGTGGTGGCCGACATGTCCGCCCCCCGGGTGAACTGCGTGCATCACTGAGCCTTCATGCGCCACGCAGTGGGATCGCTGAACCAAAGCGAGTCCCAACCCTGGCGTGCTCAGAATGCCGACGAGCAACAGAGCGAATCTGCCCATACTCAAGCCTAGTTACTCCTCAAGTATATACAAGACGGCTTGCGTGCTCCCACCAGGACTTGGTGCCATGCTGAGGAGGAGACCGAGCAGCAGGAGAATCGACCCTACACGACGGGACATGATGGGAGCGTAAGGGCACGGCAGGTGGCGGTCAAGCGGAGAAGCTGGCACACCGTAGGGGCCCGCCACTAGTGTTCGAGTCATGACCGACGTTGTTGTCCCCCGCCTGGCGCTAGTACGCCGGGGACTCTGGCTCAATTACCTCACGATCGGGTATAACACGATCGAGGCCGTTGTGTCTCTGGTCGCCGGTGTGGTTGCAGGGAGTGTTGCGCTTATCGGCTTTGGGGTGGACAGCGCCATCGAAGTAACCGCGAGCGTGGCGGCCCAATGGCGACTCCGGTCCGACCGTGACTCTGTGCGCCGCGAACGCGTAGAGTGGCTTACTCGTCGAGTGATCGGCGGCTCGTTTCTCGCACTATCGGCCTATGTCGCCGTTGATAGCGTAATAACTCTCTGGCAGCGTGAGGCCCCCGATTCGAGCCTGGTGGGACTCGGCATCCTGGTATTGTCAGCCTTTGTCATGCCGGTGTTGGCCCGAGCGAAGCGCCAGGTGGCTGTGGCGCTCGGGAGCCGGGCCTTGGAAGCGGACGCCATGCAGACCTCGATCTGTGCCTACCTGTCAGTCATCGCGCTTGCGGGCGTGGCGCTCAATACATTCGGGGGTTTGTGGTGGGCGGATCCCGTTGCGGCACTGGCGATGGTGCCAATCATCGCCAAAGAGGGACTGGAAGGCTTTGGAGCCGAGGCTGACTGTCACTGTGACTGATGTTGCCGCGCGCGTGCCTCGGCGACGTATGGCTGCAGCTCCGGATCTGCGTTCCTCCACAGGTCAGCCACGTATCGGTAGAGTCCCGCCGCCTGCTCCCGCCGGCCCAATCGATCTGCCACGCGGGCGCGCTCGAGTACCAACAGCTCTGCACTCGGATCCCAGTTCACCGGCCAGATCCGCTCGAGGATTGCTCTTGCCTGCTCCGCCTGGCCATTGGCCGTCAGGAGCCGCGCGGTCAAGATGCGGTCGGGGAGGCAGGGACAGACGGAGTCCGGTAGCGCCCCGAAGCGCCGGACCGCTTCCGTGGTGTCGCGGCGGGCGAGGGCCAGGTGCGCCTCGGTCGCGGCCACGCCATACCGAGCCCACAGTTCGAGCTCCCTGGATCCCCCAGCACTCCGTGCAAGTGCGTCCCAGCCAACGGATGCTCTCCGCAGTGCGGTCGTGTCTCGCCGGTTCGACCACCAGGACAGAGCACCCAGCCGGCCGCTCAGAAGCTCGAAGCTCAACTCCTTCGGGTCCGCTGTCAGCATCCACTTACGAAACGTCGCGTCCGCTCGTTGCCCGGGCACCGTACCCGCGCGAGCCAGGTAGACAAAGTCGTCCGGCGATAGGTCCTCGGCGAGGGAGTATGCCTCCCGGAGATGCCCTCGGTCCGCGAGGGCTCGACCGAGCCACCACCTTCGGACCGTCGGCTGGTCGAACACCGGCTCGCCGCTCGGGCGGCTCTGGACCAGCGCGCGAGCCACCTGAACCGCCGACTCTGCCGAGTCCGGGATGCTCCGCAGGACCCAGCCCGCGGCGCTAAGCACGTAACTGGATGCCGCCTGGAGCTGGCGGGTGGCTTCCGGGGAGGGCTGGCCCGTTGCGAGCAGCTTGGACACGAGCCCCATCCCCTCGCTGTTCGGATCGGTCTGGTTCAGTGCCAGGTAGGCGTCGAGGTAGCGCCGCGCGGCGTCGATCCGTCCGACTTGGAACGCCAACTCGATCGGATGGATGTACGCCGGTCCGAACGCCGAGTCGAGCGCGATGGCCCGATCGAACGCGCTGAGCATACCATCCACCGTGGTACGACTCGGGGCGGGCCAGTGATAGAGTGCATCGCCCAGCTCGTACCACGCCTCGGGGTCGCCGGGATAGCGCTGCACCGTCGCGTCCAGGGTGGCAAAGAGCCGACCTCGCTGCTCGCGCCAGACCGAATCCCCTAGCTGATCGAACAGCGCCTCGGAGAGCGAGTCAGCGGCGATGAGCAAACTATCGCGCCGTGCCAGGCCCCGATTGAGCGCCCCCGCGCGAAGGCCCCACTCGTGCGCCAGCGGGTCTCCCCGAAACCCCTTTCGTCCGCATCCGCGCACCCCGTTCATCCGCCTCCAGGCAATCGCAAAGCCGCTGTCCAGTGAGATGGCGTGCTCGTAGTAGACCATCGCCGAGTCCCACACAGTGCGGCGGTAGAACTGCTCACCCCGGAGAAACGACCTCAGGACGGGAAGACTCACGCCCGCAAGGGAGCTCTGGCGGGGCGTCCCGATCGGCAGTCTGCGACCGAGCTCCCCGATCAGCCGGACCGTGGCCGAGTCGGTCAGCCGGTCAATCCGCGCTTGGTTCTCACGGACGTCGATTTCTCCAATGGGGCCGCCGCTCCGGGCGTCGAGGATGGTTGCCGCAAGGCGGATCGAATCCGGCCCGGCCGGAACGAGGCTGCCAAGGACGACCCAGCGAGCCCCGCTACGTCGGCCGAGCCGTACTGCGGCTGCGCGATCTCCTGCGCCTCGCCAATGGTGGACCAGGAGCGCGGGAGAGACCGTCCGGAGCGGTCCCGCACCATCCAGGTTGCGAGACAGCACGTCCACCAAGCCTTCACCCCACAACTCGAGCTTCGGCGCGAGGACCTCGATGGGGGCGACGGCGACCAGGTTCTCGTCCAGGGCCAGCGCAGGAGTACCCCACTGCCGGAGCATCAGCCCGACAGTTGCGGCAACGGCAAGCCCAGCGGCCACTCCACCCACGGCCAGCCAGCGACGTGAGAGACGGTGCCGCCTCACGGGTGAACGCGCAGGGTCAAGCAGGGCCCGACTAAACTCCCCGGCCGTGGCGAAGCGATCGGCAGGGTTGCGGGCAAGCGCCCGGTGAATAGCCTGCTCGAGCGACTCGGGGACATCGCGGATCGTGCGGAGGCGCGGAGGCGGCTCGACCAGACGTCGAGCGACGATGGCCTGAGGCGTCGGCCCGGTGTAGGGCGGCTCTCCCGCGAGCATCTCATACAACACGCAGCCGAGGCTGTAGAGGTCCGTCCGTCCGTCGAGACTTGGATCCGCGCACGCCTGCTCAGGACTCATGTAGGACGGAGTCCCCAGCGACAACCCGGTCTCGGTCAGCCGGTTCTCACCTACGGCGCTCATGGCCCGGGCGATCCCGAGGTCAGCCAGCACCGCCTGATCACCCTCGAGCAGGATATTCTCCGGTTTGACGTCCCGGTGTATAACGCCATGGGCGTGCGCGTACTCCAGAGCACTCAGCACTTGAACCGCAATGCGGCGAGCGTCGTCGAGGGGCAGTTGCTTCTCTAGGAGCAGACGCTGGCGGAGGGTTTCGCCCTCCACGTAAGGCATGGTGTACCAGAGCTGGCCGGCTGCATCCCCGGAGTCGAAGACCGGTAAGATGTGGGGATGCTGGAGTCCGGCGGCTATGCGGATTTCGTGGAGGAAACGCTCGGGGCCGAGTGTAGCCGCCAGCTCCGGACGGAGCACCTTGAACCCGACTGGGCGGTTATGGCGAAGGTCGTGCGCGAGGTAGACCGTCGCCATGCCACCGCGGCCGAGCTCACGCTCGATGCGGTAACGGTCCGCGATTGCAGCCTGCAGCTCAGCGATGCTAGTCGGCTAGGGCTTGCGAGGAAGAGGCGTTTTCCTATGGTATAGCGGTCATGTCATGTTGGCCAGAGACCCATCCGTCCCAGGTGCTAGCCGGGCTGTACTCGGCGTCGGCCCGGGAGTACGCCGACCTGTGGGCGCCGGTTCTCCAGCCGACGAGCGAGCGGCTGATCGCCGCAATGGCACTGGCCGGAGCCTCCATGGTGCTGGATTTGGGCACCGGCACCGGCGCGCTGCTGCCCGCCCTTCGCGCGGCGGCGCCCAGGGCCTGCCTGATCGGGGTGGACCGAGCAACAGGGATGCTGGCCGAAGCGCGGGCGCGCGGTTCACGTACACCGCTCGCCGCCATGGACCTGGTGCAGCTCGGGATCCGCGAGTCGGTCGCCGATGCCGCGGTGCTCGCGTTCGTCCTGTTCCTGATTCCGAGCCCTGCGGCCGCACTGGCCGAGGTGCGACGCGTTCTCCGCCCGGGCGGGACAATAGGCTGCACTGCCTGGGGGCATGGTTACGAGCTGCCGGGTACTGCGATCTGGACCGTCGAGCTGGATCGGCACGGCGCGGGTCCCGACTCCAAACCGGATGCTGCGAAGACGGACACCCTCATGGACACCAGCGATAAGCTCGGCAGGCGGCTCGAGGATGCCGGACTGGTGGTCTCCCGGGTCTGGATGGAGCGGCCCGAGCGTCGCTGGAGTTGGCCGGAACTCCTCGAGCTCACCAGCCGGTACGGGGCAACGAGCCGCCGGCTTGCAACGCTGGATCCCGCGAAGCGCAGGGAATGCCTGGCGCGGGTCGGGGCGGCGCTGGCGGCGCTGCCAGCCGAGGACCTGGTGTATCGGCCGGAGATGCTCCTTGCCATCGCGGCGCGGGTATAGAGGTTTTCGCTCTATGCCGAGGCCATCAAATCGAGGCGTCCAGTCCGCCCTTCTGGCGTCCGTGCTGTTCGGCGCCAGCACCCCGCTCGCTAAAGGGCTGCTGGCAAACGTTCCACCTCAGGTCCTTGCTGGCCTCCTCTACCTCGGCTCCGGTCTCGGCCTCGGAGTGCTGTGGCTCTGGCGGCGTCGAACAGGGAAGCTGGGACAGGCCGCGCTCACCCGTCGTGACCTGCCCTGGCTGGTTGGAGCGATTGGCTTTGGTGGCTTCCTGGGGCCGCTCCTTCTTCTGATCGGACTGTCCCACACCCCCGCCTCCGCTGCCTCCCTCTTCCTCAACCTCGAGGGAGTGTTCACCGCTCTACTGGCGTGGATCGTGTTCCGCGAAAACGTGGACCGGCGGATAGCGTTGGGGATGATGGCGATCGTGGCAGGAGGGGCACTCCTCGCCTGGCAAGGGCGGCTCGAGTGGGGCGGGCTCTCTGGCCCGCTACTGGTCGCGGCGGCATGCCTCTGCTGGGCCATCGACAACAACCTCACGCAGAAGGTTTCGGCCAGCGACCCGCTCCAGATCGCCGCACTCAAGGGGGCCACTGCCGGCACGGTGAACCTGGCCATCGGCCTTTCCCTCACCGGATCGCTCCCAACCCTGCCACGGATCGGCGCCGCCCTCGTGCTGGGCTTCTTTGGTTACGGGCTGAGCCTCGTGTTGTTCGTCCTAGCGCTCCGGAGCCTGGGTACGGCGCGGACCGGTGCCTACTTCTCCACCGCGCCATTCGTTGGAGCGATACTGTCGGTGCTCCTCTGGCATGAACCCGTCAGCATGACACTCGTCGCGGCCGGTGGGCTCATGGCGCTCGGCGTCTGGCTGCACCTCACCGAGCACCACGTTCACGACCACACCCACGAACCCCTGTCCCACGCTCACCCGCACACTCACGACGCTCACCACCAGCATTCCCATGCATCGGATGATCCGCCCGGAGATCCGCATACCCACGTTCACGTTCACGAGGAGCTCACACATCGTCATCCACACTTCCCGGATATCCACCACCGCCACGGGCATGGCGATTAGAGGACTTGCAGAACCACGAGGCATCGTCACCTGGTGGGATATGGGGCTACTCGCTCTGCTGCTATTCGCCTGCCCTGCGGCGGCACAGACGCGCGCTGTTGTGGATTCGATCGACGGGTTCATCCGGTCCGAGCTTGCCCGACAGCGGATTCCCGGGATGTCGGTCGCGGTACTCCGCGG
>JBBQXQ010000090.1:0-12902 GCA_038209515.1 Gemmatimonadales bacterium | reverse complement strand
CCCACATCAGACGCTCACCAAGGCAGCGAACGGAGTAAAGACGACGCCCGCAATGGCCTCGGGTCTGACCGACCACGTTTGGACGGTGAAGGACATCATGGCGCTGATGGACCCGACGAAGCTCTTGGGGTAGATTGTCTTACGGCTATGCCGCAACTCCCCACAGGCAACCTTCTGTTCTACGGTGACAACCTCGACGTGCTCCGCCGTCACATCGCGGACGAGTCGGTGGATCTCGTGTATCTCGATCCGCCCTTCAATAGCGACCAGGACTACAACGTCTTATTCGCCGAGCAGGACGGCAGCCGAGCAGCCGCCCAAATCCGAGCATTTGAGGACACCTGGCGATGGGATTCGGCGGCCTCGGCCGCGTACTACGAAGTAGTCGAGGGCGGGGGGAAGGTGTCGGAAGTGTTGCAGGCTTTCCGATTGTTCCTCGGCGAGACGGATATGCTGGCCTATCTAGCGATGATGGCTCCCCGCCTCGTTGAGTTGCGGCGCGTGTTGAAGCCTACCGGCTCGCTCTACCTGCACTGTGACCCGACCGCCAGCCATTACCTGAAGTTGCTCCTAGATGCGGTATTCGACCCCGCCAACTTTCGTGCAGACATTCGGTGGAAACGCACCTCCGCACACGGCAACGCCGCGCTGAACTATGCCTGGGTGTCGGATCAACTGCTCTACTATACCAAAACTGATGACTTCAGGTGGAATCAGCAGTTTCAGGTCTACGACCCCGAATACATAACATCACACTACGGTCAGGTGGACGCCAAGGGACGCCGGTTCACTACCCGCGACCTTACCGCTTCCATGTCCCGCGCATCGTCCGGCCAACTGTACGACTGGAAAGGCGTGCGTCCTGTTCCTTCGCGATGCTGGTCGTTTACGAAAGACCGGATGGAGGAATTTGAAGCTAAGGGCTTGCTGGTATATGGGAGAAGCGGCGTACCGCGCCTAAAGCTCTACTTGGATGAAACCAGGGGCACACCCATCTCCGACATCTGGGAAGATGTACCCCCTATCAATTCGCAGGCAGCAGAACGGCTCGGCTATCCGACCCAGAAGCCCGAAGCTCTGTTAGAGCGAATCATCCAAGCCAGCAGCGACCCCGGAGACATAGTGCTAGACCCCTTCTGTGGATGCGGAACAACCATAGCAGCAGCCCAGAAGCTCGAACGCCACTGGATAGGCATCGATATTACCAACCTCGCCATTTCACTCATTCGGGCACGCCTGCTTGATGCCTACGGCCCCGCGGCAACCTATGAGGTTATTGGTGAGCCGACGACGGTCGAGGATGCTGAGGTCTTAGCCGAGGCTGATCCCTATCAGTTTCAATGGTGGGCACTGGGGCTTGTGGGTGCCCGACCAGTCGAGCAGAGGAAGGGAGCCGATAAGGGCATTGACGGACGACTGTACTTCCACGACGGCACCGGAGCCGGCAAGACCCGTCAGATCATCCTGTCGGTAAAAGCGGGCAAGGTTGGACGTGACCAGGTCCATTCTCTTGGTGGAGTGATGCAACGCGAGAAAGCGGAAATCGGAGTGCTTATCAGCTCTGAGCAGGCCACACGCCCGATGCGCGAGGAAGCCGCCAGTGCGGGGTTTTATGAGTCACCCTGGGGGAAGCATCCCCGCATCCAGCTTCTCACGGTCGGTGAGCTGCTAGAGGGCAAGCGGATTGACTACCCGCAAACAGCCGGGATCAACCGGACTTACAAGAAGGCCCCGAAGGTACAGAAGGTAGCCGAGAAGGTCCGGGGCCTGTTCGACAAAGACGAGTCCCCCGAATAACTCAGCCTGAAAATCCGTTACCGTCAAAACCGGACACTACCCTGGTAGCGGTCACCCTACCAAACATCCCATTCCCGGGCTAAATTCCGCGGCTATTCCGGCTCGATCGGAGGTTGTTTGCCGTACAGCATGACGGGCTTCGGTGCCGCGGAAGGGCCGGTGGCCGGCCGACGGCTCCGAGTCGAGATCCGGACCGTCAACCATCGCTATTTCAACCTGTCGGCCAAGCTCCCCGGCGACCTCAGCTCGCTCGAAGGTGAGTTGCGCGAGCGGCTCCGGCGCGACTTCGAGCGAGGCCACGTCACGATACAGGCCCGCTGGACGGAGAGCGCCGAACGTGAAGCCGGGTTCGAGGTAGATCTCGACCGCGCCCGGGTTGTCGCGGCCCGGCTGCGCGAGTTACAGAGCACCCTGGGTCTGAGCGGTGAAGTCACTCTCGATCTGGTGGCCCGGCAGCCCGATGTGCTCGGCTCCCGGGCGAACGGGGCGGGCGAGATCGCGTGGACCGAGGTCGAGTCGGTGGTGGCCCAGGCGGGCGCGGAGTGCCGGGCTATGCGGGCGCGGGAGGGAAAGGCGCTCACCGAGGAACTGGGGTATCGGCTCTTGCTGCTCGAGAGCGCCGCCGAGCAGATCGGGGCCCGGGCACCCGACCGGCTGATTCGGGAGCGGGATCGGCTCCGAGCCGCGGTGGCGCAACTGCTCGACGGCCGCACGATCGACGACACCCGGCTGGCGCAGGAGCTCGCGTTTCTCGCCGACAAGCTCGACATCACCGAGGAGCTGGTACGGTTCAGCGCCCATGTCGCCGCCGCGCGGGAGGCGCTGGTCGCCGACGGCGCGGTCGGAAAGCGCCTCGGGTTCCTGGCGCAGGAGATCGGGCGCGAGGTCAACACCATGGGCGCCAAGGCCGGCGACGCCGCCATCGCGCAGACGGTCGTCGCGATGAAGGGGGAGCTGGAGAAGTTCCGGGAACAGCTCGAGAACCTCGAGTGATGCCGTTTCTCCTCGTGCTCTCCGCGCCGTCGGGCGGCGGGAAGACGACGATCGCGAAGATGCTGCTGCAGGCCCGGGACGATTTGGGCTACTCGGTCTCGGCCACGACGCGGGCGAAGCGTCCCGGCGAGCGCGATGGAGTGGATTATCACTTCCTCTCACGAGCGGAGTTCGAGCGGCGGCAGAAGGCGGGCGAGTTCATCGAGTGGGCCACCTACGCCGGCGAGCTGTACGGCACGCTCAAGAGCGAGATCGAGCGGATCTTCTCGCAAGGGCGGCATGCGGTGCTCGACGTGGAGGTCGAGGGAGCCCGGCAGATCCGGCGCAACTTCCCGAACTCCCTGCTCTTGTTCGTCCTGCCGCCGTCGGCGGCCGTCCTGCTCAAGCGGCTGGCCGGCCGCAACACGGAAGACCCGGCCATCCTGCGGCAACGGATGATCCGAGCCGCCGAGGAGCTGACCGTGGTGTCGGAGTACGACTACGCGATCGTGAACGAGGACCTGGTCGCGGCGGTGTCGCAGGTCGCCGCGATTCTGGAAGCCGAGGCCCGGCGGGTTCCCCGGCAGCGGGCACTGCCCGAGTTTGTCGAGGAGCTGCGACGGGACGTCCTCGCATCCGCGGAGAAGATTGGAAAGAAGTCGCGAGTCGCGAGTCGCGAGTCGCGTGATCGAAAGTAAGCTGTCGCTCGAGACTCTCGACTCGTGACTCGCGACTCGCAAACCATCACGGAGACAAAATGCGCATCATCACCCCCGCAGAAGTGGCAAAGCAGGCCGGCAACAAGTACCTCGGCGTGTTGGTGGCGGCCAAGTTCGCTCGTTTCCTGAACGAGTTCCCCAAGGACCACCTCGCCCGGCCGACCGAGAAGCTCACCACGAAGGCGATGCAGGAGCTCGTGGACGGCGAACTGAATTACAAGCTCCTCCGCCGCCGCCGCTCCGAGGCGTGACCGTATGGGCCGGCCGGCACGTCGTTCTGGGCGTGTCCGGCGGGATCGCGTGCTATAAGAGCTGCACTCTCGCTCGCCGCCTGACCGAGGCGGGCGCGCGGGTGGACGTAGTGCTGACGCAGTCCGCGGCGGAGTTCGTCCGGCCCGCGACATTCGAGGCATTGACAGGGCGTCCCGTCCAGAGCTCCCTCTGGGAGCCGGGTGGGGCGCTTTTGCACGTCCGGCTGGGCCAGGCCGACCTCATCATCGTGGCCCCCGCAACGGCGCACCTCCTGGCCCGGCTGGCCCACGGGCTCGCTGATGACGTGCTCACCGCGCTGCTGCTCGCTCGAACCGCACCGCTCCTCGTGGCGCCCGCCATGAACGACGAGATGTTCGCCCATCCCGCGACCCAGGCCAACCTTCAGACGTTGCGCTCGATTGGCGTCGCGTTCGTCGGCCCGGAGATCGGCGCGCTGGCCGAAGGACCATCGGAACGGCCGGGACGCATGAGCGAGCCCGAGACGATCATGGCCCACGCGGCTCGGTTGTTCCGGGCCGGACGGCTCACCGGTCGGAGGGTGGTGGTGACTGCGGGCCCGACCCGGGAGTCGATCGATCCGGTCCGGGTGGTGACCAATCGCTCGAGTGGGAAGATGGGATACCGGGTGGCCGAGGTGGCGTGGGAGCGCGGGGCCGACGTGGTGCTGATCTCGGGACCCGTGGCGCTCCCGGAGCCGACCGGGGTCCGCATGAAGCGGGTCGACTCCACCGAGGAGCTGGAGAACGCGGTGCGGACGGAGCTGCCGGCCGCCGACGTGCTGGTAATGGCAGCCGCGCCGGCCGACTACCGCCCAAGCAGCCCGAGCGACAGCAAGCGATCCCGCATCGACGGCGCGCTCGCGATCCCGATGGAGCCTACCACCGACGTGCTCGACGCCACGCGCGAAGTCCGGAAATCCGGCAGCGTCGTCGTGGGGTTTGCGCTGGAGACCGGAGACGCGCTGGCCAAGGGGCTCGCCAAGCTGGAGCGCAAGGACCTCGATCTCATCGTAGTGAACGATGCGCTGGAACCGGGCGCGGGATTCGAGAAGGACACCAATCGCGTGGCGCTGCTGGGCCGCGATGGCACTCGCAAGATCCTTCCACTCCAATCGAAGCGCGACGTGGCCGAAGCCATCCTCGACCTGGTGGAGCAGACTCTTGGGCGATGAGTGGGAGAGGTATCTGCGGCAGCAGGTGGAGCTCGGTGGTGCAGAATTGGTCCTGAGCAAGGCGGTCAGGCGGTCGGGCGGTCAGTCGGCCTCGCCAGATGCAGAACCCGCCGAATCGGCGGAGCAGGTCGCCGAGCCTGAACGCCAGATTGCCCCTCCAGGTGACCGTCCGACCGTCCGACCGCCTGACCGACTGCCCGCCTGGACAAAGGGCGCTCCTCCGATCCCCGGCCCCGGCCTCGCTGTCGAATCGCCCGAGCATCACCTCCTCGGCGACGACCTCGCCTCGCTGACCACGATCGAGGAAGTAGCGGAACGGATTCGCACCACTTATTGCTGTGGACTCTGCCCCGCTCGCATCAAAGCGGTGCCGGGCGAGGGGGATCCGAACGCAAGACTCTTTCTGGTGGGAGAGGGACCGGGCGCAACCGAAGATGCGCAAGGGCGTCCGTTCGTCGGTCAAGCGGGAACGTTACTCAACGGGATCCTGGAGGCTATTGAAGTTCCCCGTGATTCGGTGTACATCACGAACATTATAAAATGCCGTCCCCCCCAAAATCGAAAGCCTCTGCCGGATGAAATCGCGGCTTGCATTCCATATCTCCATCGCCAACTGGAAATCATTCGACCGAAAGTGATTCTTGCCCTGGGCAGCACGGCCGCAGAGGCCATGCTGGGGGTCAGAAAGAGTCTGGGAGAGCTGCGCGGCAAGGTGCACACGTACAACGGCATTCCGCTGATCGTGACGTATCATCCCGCGGCGCTGCTCCGCAACCCGAACTGGAAGAAGCCGACCTGGGATGACGTCCGTATCGCAAGACAACTACTCGACCGCTGATCCCTACGTCGGCCGGTCCGCGCCGTGGAGCCAGGAGGCCGAGCAGGCCGTGCTGGGCGCCATGCTGCTGGATCAGGACGCAGCGCTGCGCGCGGCCGAACTGGTGGACGACAGCATGTTTTACCGGGAGCCGCACCGGCGGCTCTACCGGGCCATGCTCGCCCTCACCGAGCATCGGGTGGTCATCGACCACATCACCTTGCGGGACGAGCTGCTCCGCCGGGGCGAGCTGGAGATCGCGGGCGGGCTCGAATACCTCGCCGAGCTGGTGGACGCCGTCCCCACGGCCGCGAACATCGAGTTCCACGCCAAGATCGTCAAAGACAAGGCCATTCTCCGCCGTTTGATCGAGACCTCCACTTCGATCATCACCGAAGCGTACGACGGCCACTCCACGGCCAACGATCTCCTCGACACCGCCGAATCGAAGATCTTCCAGATCTCGCAGCAGCGAGGTGACGAAGGCTTCACCCGGCTCAAGGAGATGCTGTGGCCCACGATGGAGCGCATCGAAACGCTCCAGCGAAGCGGCAAATCGATTACCGGGGTGCCCAGCGGTTTCCAAGATTTGGATGAGATGACGTCGGGCTTCCAGAAAAGCGAGCTGGTCATCGTCGCCGCGCGGCCGTCCATGGGAAAGACGGCGTTCTGCCTCAACGTCACCACCCAGGCCGCGGTGGACGGGTTCGGGGTTGCGGTGTTCTCGCTGGAAATGTCCAAGGAGGCGTTGGTGCAGCGTATGCTCTGCGCGGAGGCTCGGGTGGACAGCCAGGCGGTGCGGCGGGGGACGCTCCGGGATCCCGACTTCACCCGGCTGGCACGCGCGGCGGGCATTCTCCAGAGCTGCCCGGTCTGGATCGACGATTCGCCTGCGCTCACCCTGCTGGAGATGCGCTCCAAGGCGCGGCGGCTCAAGGTGGAGAATGATGTACGCCTGATCGTGGTGGACTATCTCCAGCTGATGCGGAGCCCGGAATATTCGGAGAACCGGGTGCAGGAGATCTCCGACATCTCGCGCTCGCTCAAGGGGCTCGCCCGCGAGCTGGAAATTCCCGTCATCGCCTTGTCCCAGCTCTCCCGCGCGTCGGAGCAACGCGGAGGCGAGCGCCGGCCCATCCTGTCGGACCTGCGCGACTCGGGCGCCATCGAGCAGGACGCCGACGTGGTGATCTTCATCCACCGGCCCGAGATGTACCAGAAGGAAGACAGCGAGGGGAACAGCCTCCAGGGATTGGCGGAGGTCATCGTCGGCAAGCACCGCAACGGTCCTACCGGGACGGTGAATTTGTACTTTCACAAGCAGTTCACCCGGTTCGACAACCGCACCGAGCGCGAGGCGCCGGAGTGAAACCCAAGTCCGTCTACCGCTGTACCGAGTGCGGTCACGAACACCCTAAATGGGCGGGTCGTTGCGAGGCGTGTGGGGAGTGGAATTCGATCGCCGAAGAGCCCGCGCTGGCGCGCGGCGGAAAGGGCGGAAAGGGCGGAAGGGCGTCCGCCTTTTCCGTCTCTACCGCCCCCGTCCGCCTGCGCAGCATCGCCGCAGAATCACTCACCCGCTGGCGGACCGGTCTCAACGAATTCGATTTCGTGCTCGGCGGCGGGATCGTCCCCGGCTCGATGACCCTGATCGGCGGCGAGCCCGGAATCGGCAAGTCCACTCTGCTGCTTCAAGCGGCGGCGCGGTTGGAGACGGCGGGGCGGACCGTTCTCTATACCAGCGGCGAAGAGTCGCCCGACCAGCTCCGGCTCCGGGCCGACCGGCTGACCGAAGACGCCGGCGCGGTGCACGTGCTGGGGGAAACCCGGCTCGAATCCATTATCGAGGCGGCCGGTGCCATCGCGGCCGACGTGGTGGTGATCGACTCGATCCAGACCATCTACACCGGAATGCTGGAAAGCGCGCCGGGCAACGTGGGCCAGGTGCGGGAATGCTCGGGCCAACTGATGCGCTTTGCCAAGGAGAGCGGGACTTCAGTCATCGTGGTCGGACACGTGACCAAGGGTGGCGGGATTGCCGGCCCGAAGACGCTGGAGCACATCGTGGACACGGTGCTGTACTTCGAGGGCGAGGCCACGCTGGATTATCGCCTCCTCCGCACCACCAAGAACCGTTTCGGCTCGGTGGACGAACTGGGTGTCTTCACCATGACGGAGAGCGGCCTCCTGGCGGTGCCCAATCCCTCGGCGGTCTTCCTGGCCGCGCGGGCCGACGGCATCAGCGGCAGCGCGGTCACCGCATTAATGGAAGGCACCCGGCCGGTGCTGGTAGAGGTCCAGGCACTCGCGGCCAAGTCCGGGTACGGCACTCCCCAGCGGGTGGCCACGGGACTCGATCCCCGCCGACTGGCGGTGCTACTGGCCGTGCTGGAGCGGCGCGCCGAGACCTCGTTCGCCGACCTCGACGTCTTCGTCCAGGTCACCGCCGGTGTCCGGCTCACTGAGCCAGGGGCCGACCTCGCGGTGGCGGCGGCGCTCGTGTCGAGCCTCTACAACCGGCCCGCGCCGGCCGACGTGATCTTCCTCGGCGAGATCGGTCTCGGCGGGGAGATCCGGCCCAGTGGGGCGGTCGAGCGCCGCATCGCTGAAGCGGTCCGGCTGGGCTTCCACCGGGTCTTCGGCTCGTCCCGCAGCACCGTACAGGTTCCCGGCGCGTCGCTGGTTGGACTGGACCACGTGGATCAGCTGGTGCGGGCGCTTGCCGCGTGATGTAGGAGCGGTCGTAGTTGCCGCGGGACGGGGCGACCGCTTCGGCAGCGAGACTCCCAAGCAGTACTTGCCGATCGGTGGTATTCCCATTGTGCTGCGGGCGCTCCGCCCGTTTACCGACCATCCGGATGTGGCGCACGTCGTGCTCGTGCTTCGGCCGAAGGATGCCACCACCCCTCCGGCTTTCCTTTCCGCCTTCTCTGCCTCGCTCGGCCTGGGGCTGGCGTTCTCCATCGTACCCGGCGGCCCTCATCGGGGCGACTCGGTCCGTGCGGGCATCGCAGCACTGCCCGCCGAGTGTACCGTGGTGCTGATACACGACGGGGCCCGTCCATTCGTGGATCCAACGGTGATCGATGCGGTGATCCGTTACGCTCGAAAGGGTGAGGGTGCGGTGCCGGCCATCCCGCTCAGCGACACGCTGAAAGAGGTCGACCGAAGGGACCCCACCCGTATCGTCCGCACCCGACCCCGTTCACAGATGTGGCGGGCGCAGACGCCCCAAGGCTTTCCCCGGGCAGTGCTGGAACAGGCCCATGCCCACGCCGCGCGGGTCGGGCGCCGAGCCACCGACGATGCCGCGCTCGTCGAGGCCATGGGTGTCCCGGTGCGGTTGGTTCCCGACTCGAGCCGCAACATCAAGATCACCACCCCGGAGGACCTCGCGCTCGCAGAGCTGCTCGCTGGAGCGTCCCGGTGATCCTTCCGTTCCAGACCGATGCCGAGGTCTCCACCGCCATTCCCCAGATCGGACGCCACCTTCGGGCCGACAAGCTGCTGGCCTATCCAACCGAAACGGTCTACGGTCTCGGATCGGCCCCGACGGCTGCGGCGGTCGCAGCTCTTAGCCGGCTCAAGGGCCGGGCCCCCGGCAAGCCATTCCTGCTGCTCATCTCCGGCCGGCGAATGGCCGAGGAGTGCGGTCTGGTCTTTACCGCGTCGGCAACCGCACTGTCGGACGCGTTCTGGCCCGGGCCCTTGACTCTCATCCTTCGCGGCGGCGAAGGGCGGCTGCCCGACGAGCTGCGAGGGAAGGAGGGCGGCATCGCGGTGCGGCACACATCGCATGCCGGCATCGCGCGGCTGGTCGCCTTGCTCGGTGAGCCGCTGACCTCGACTTCGGCCAACCGTCCCGGCGGACCGCCGGCGCCCGGCGCCGACCGGCTGGTCGAGCTGTTCGGCCCGGAAGAACGAAATGGCGAGCTCCTTGTGCTCGACGGCGGCGTCCTCGGCAACGTCCCATCGTCCACCCTGGTGGATTGCACCGACGCCGTGCCCCGGCTGGTTCGTGAGGGGGCGATTCCGCGGGCCGAGCTGCGGCAGGCCGCTGGGCGGCTGGCACCGTGAAGGCGGGCGCTTCCCCGCGTATTATCTTCCGCTGATGCACGTCCTCTTCGTCTGCACCGGAAATACCTGCCGTAGCCCCATGGCCGAGGCGATGATGCAGGAGGCGCTCGTGAGCCGGGGGGTGGAGCAGGTGACCGTGTCGTCCGCCGGCACCGGCGCATGGGACGGTGCGCCGGTCTCCGAAGGCGCGTACCTCGTCGGGCTGGAGCATGGCCTCGACCTGAGCGCCCACCGCGCGCAGCTGCTTACCCGCGAGCTGGTCAAGTCGGCGGACCTCATCCTCACAATGTCGGGCCACCATCGGGCCCGGGTGGCCGAGCTGGGCGGCGAAGACAAGGTGCACGTGCTCGGCGAATACGCCGGACGCGACGAGAACCGAGCCGAGGTGAGCGATCCATTCGGATCCGACCTCGCCAGCTACCGTCAGACCTACGACGAGCTCCAGGAGCTGATCGGCGGGGTGGTGAGCCGGGTGGCCGGCACCGTGCGGTGATCCACGGGGCTACCCGCGTCTTCGCAATCCTGGGCGATCCTGTCAGCCACTCCCTGTCGCCGCTCATGCAGAACGCCGCCTTCCGTGCGCTCGGTCTACCTGCCTCCTACGTCCCACTGCGGTGCTCGGCCGACGATCTCCCGGCGCTGATGCGCGCTCTGGGGCGCGCCGGGGGCGGCGGCAACGTGACGGTGCCCCACAAGGAGGTTGCCGCTGGAGCGGTGGACGTCTGCCGGGACGCCGCGAAGACGGTCGAATCGTGCAACACCTTCTGGGATGAGGAAGGGCGCTTGGTAGGCGACAACACCGACGTCCACGGCTTGATCGAGGCGCTTCACCAGCTCGAGGTGGCGAATGCGCCGTGGTTCATCGCCGGCACCGGCGGCGGGGCCCGAGCGGCTGTTGTCGCGGCGCAGGAGATGGGCGTCTCGGTTGCGGTCGGCTCGCGTAGCGCCGACCGGCAGCGACGATTCGAGCAGTGGATCTCCGCCCGGGATGTGACACTGGCGCCGCCTGCGGAGTGCCGCGTGTTAATCAACTCCACTCCACTCGGCCTCCGGGCCGGGGACCCGTTGCCGATCGAGCCGGGCCGGTTCCCCCGCGCCGAGATTGCCTTCGACATGGTGTATGCCAAGGGGGAGACCTCCTGGGTCCGTGCCATGCGGCCGACGGTCCGGCGCGCTGCCGATGGCCGGGCCATGCTGGTCGCGCAGGGTGCCGCCGCATTGGAGTGCTGGTACCCCAGCAAGCATGCGCCGGTGGAAGTGATGCGGGCCGCGGTGAATGCTGCCCTTCGCTGATCGGGTCCTCGCCACCCTGGCAGGAGTCGAGCGCTGGCTGCTCCCGCCTGCCTGCCTTCTCTGCAACGAGCCGGTCCCGGATCGCGAAGGCGATGCGCTCATCTGCGACCTGTGCCGGATGCGCTGGCGAGCGGTGCCCCATCCGGTCTGCCAGCGGTGTGGTCAGCCGTCGCAGAAGGGGCTGGAATGCCGTCTCTGTGCCGAGTGGCCGGAGGGGTTGGCACGAGCGCGCAGCGCGGTCTGGCTCGACGGCTCCGCTCGCGCCGCGGTGCACCGGCTGAAATACGAGGGCTGGAGCCGGGCTGCGGAAGCGATGGCCGAGACCATGCGGCAGCTGGAGCCATTGACGGGGCAGGTATGCTTGATACCAGTCCCACTCGGCGGGCGCAGGCTTCGGGTGCGGGGATACAATCAGAGCGAGCGTATTGCCGCCGCGCTCGGATCCCGGATGAAACTCTCGGTCCGCTGTGACATCCTCCAGCGGGTGCGGGAGACGCGAACCCAGACCGCGCTGACTCCGGAGGCACGGCACGCCAACGTCTCCGGGGCGTTTCGTGCCGGGCCCGTCAAAGGGCTCGAGCTGGTGCTGGTGGATGACGTCTTCACCACCGGTGCCACCCTGGCCGCCGCGGCCGCCGCACTGGTCGGGGCAGGCGCCGCGCGGGTGGAGGCGGTTACGTTTGCTCGCGCGGTGATTGAGCTGGAGATGGGGGGCTAGGAAGTCTCGAGTCACGAGTCGCGAGTCCGCTGCTCGACGCAGACTCGTCATCCTGGAACCCGAGGGGAAGGTCCCTCGCCCCGCTCGGGATGAGGAGCGACTCGGAGCAGGACTCGCGACTCGTGACTCGCGACTGACAATTACCTGGAGACCGAATGGCAATCCGAGTAGGCATCAACGGCTTCGGCCGGATCGGCCGCAATGTGGTGCGGGTCGCCAAGACGATGAAGGCGACCGAGCTCGAGTTCGTCGCGGTCAACGACCTGACCGACACCAAGACCCTCGCGCACCTCCTCAAGTACGACTCGGTGCACGGGCGCTTCCCCGGAGACGTCCGCGCTCAGGGTGACGGGCTCGGCATAGACGGAAAGACGGTCCGGGTGTTGTCGGAGAAGGATCCGGCCAAGCTTCCCTGGAAGGACCTCGGCGTGGACGTCGTTCTCGAGTCGACCGGCCGCTTCACCGATCGCGAGCAGGCCGCCCTGCACCTGTCGGCCGGGGCCATGAAGGTGATCATCTCGGCACCGGCCAAGAAGGAAGACATCACAATTGTGTACGGGGTCAACCACGAGGCCTACGACGCCGGCAAGCACCACGTCATCTCCAATGCAAGCTGCACCACCAACTGCCTGGTGCCGGTCGTACGAGTCATTCTCGACCGGTTCGGCTTCGTCAACGGGTTCATGACGACGGTACACTCGTACACCAACGACCAGGTGATCCTCGATTTCCCCCACAAGGATCTCCGGCGCGCTCGGGCGGCGGCGATGTCGATCATCCCCACCACCACGGGCGCCGCCAAGGCGACGTCACTGGTGATCCCGGAGGTAAAGGGCAAGATCGACGGCGTGGCGCTCCGGGTCCCCACGCCCGATGTGTCGGTCGTCGCCCTCACCTGCGTGGTGCAGAAGGCCACCTCGGCCGACGAGGTGAACGCCGCCTTCCGCGCGGCAGCGAAATCCGGCCCTCTCAAGGACATCCTCGTAGTGAGCGACGAGCCGCTGGTGTCGGCGGATTACATTGGATCGCTCCAGTCGAGCACCATCGACGCCCTCTCGACCACGG
>JBBQXQ010000089.1:0-13128 GCA_038209515.1 Gemmatimonadales bacterium | reverse complement strand
GGGCAGGTCGCCCGCGGCGATGCCTATTCCGGTATCCCGCACCGTGAAGGTGACCGCGTCCTCGTTCTCCTCCAGAGCGAGGACGATGGATCCTCCTCGAGCAGTGTACTTGATCGCGTTGGTCACGATATTGAGCAGCATCTCCCGGATCCGGTGACGGTCCACCGCCAGGCGTACCGGAGTCTCCGGCATCGTGTGCACTGCGGTCACGCCCGCCCCCTCGCCCAGGATCCCGGCGGTCTCGGCCACGTCGGCCACCAGTTCACGGAGGTCGCACTCCTCCACCGCCAGCGGCGCCCGTCCTTCATCCGCACGCGCCAGGGTGAGCAGGTTCTCCACCATCTCAGTCATCTGATTGATCTGGGCCAGCGTCTCGTCCAGTGACTGGAGGATCTCCGAGGGGATACCGGGATGCACCAGTGCCCGCTCCACTCCTGCCCGCAGCACCATCAGCGGTGTCTTGAGCTCGTGACTCGCGTCGGCAGTGAACCGGCGCAGGCTGGCAAAGCTTTGCTCCAACCGGGCCAGCATGCCGTTCACCGTCAGGGCCAGGCGAGCCATTTCGTCACCGGAGAGGGGCACCGCCAATCGACGGTGGAGGCTGCGTCCGTCCGAGATCGCATCGACCTCGTCCATGATCCCCTCGACCGGCCGCATGCTGCTGCCGGCGAGCCAGTAGCCGATCAACCCGGCGCTCACCAGGATCACCGGGGCAATGAGCAGCATGGAGCGCAGCAGATCGGTCGGACCGAACGAGGCCTGCTTGGTGGGTGTGGCTACCAGCAACCCACCAATGCCGGTCCCTGCATCATCGACCGGAACCACGAGGTAACGCACCTTGCCGTTCGGAGGTCCCAGGGCGAGCACGCCCCCGTGGCGGGTAAGCGGCAGCGTGTCCAGCGAACCGGTCAGGCGCTGAAGCGCCTCGGCGCTCAGGGACCGGGTGACGTCGGAAAGCGCCAGCACCTGGCCGGCGGTGTCGGCGACGACGAGGTAGTCGCGGGCCGGTTCCAGATACGCGCTGATAGCGGGGTCGAGCGACGGCCTCAGTCCGGAGTTGGTCACGATCCGTCCGAGCACCTTGTATGACTGGGTCAGCCAGCGATGGGCGAGATCGGACTCCAGGCTCAGACGTTGGTCCAGCTCCCGGACGCTGGCCTGACGGCGCTCGATGTACAGCGCGGTGCCGAAGGCAAGCACCGTCACCGCGAGGGCCACCGTATACCACACGGTGAGCCGGCGGCGGATGGTGGTCATCTCATGCCTTCACCACGTACCCGACGCCACGCACCGTGTGCACCAGCTTCTGGCTCTGCCCCGAGTCGACCTTCTTGCGCAGCCGATTGATCACCACATCCACGATGTTGGTGCCCGGATCGAAGTGGTAATCCCAGGCATACTCGGTGATCAACGTGCGGGACATGACCCGGCCGGCGTGCCGCATGAGGTACTCGAGGACGGTGTACTCCTTGGGGGTGAGCTCGATCCGCTCGCCGGCGCGGCGGACCTCGCGCGTGGCCATATCGAGCTCGAGGTCACCTACCCGCAGCAGCGGCGTGCGAATCTGCTTGGGGCGCCGGCCCAGCGCCTCCACCCGGGCCAGCAGCTCCTCGAACGCAAACGGCTTGGTCACGTAGTCGTCGGCGCCGGACCGGAGGGCCTGCACCTTGAAGTCCACCGCGTCCTGGGCGGTGAGAACCAGCACAGGCGTGGTGTTGCCCCGGTCTCGGAGGGTGCGCAGGACCTCCAGCCCGTTCATCTCGGGCAGACGCAGATCCAGGACAATCAGGTCGTACCGTCCGCCGGAGGCGAGCCGGAGCCCCTCCATGCCGTCGTCCACCAGATCGGCGTGGTACCGCTGCTCCTCGAGGCCCCGCTTCACATACTGGCCGACGGTACGGTCGTCTTCGACGACGAGAATCTTCATGGGCTTGATCTATGCGCCGGCAGGTAAATTCGGAAGATCGAACCCCGGCCCGGTTGGCTATCCACCTCGATTCGCCCCCGGTGCTCCTCGACAATGCCGTAGCAGATGGAGAGTCCGAGGCCGGTGCCGCGCCCCGGCGGCTTGGTGGTGTAAAACGGCTCGAAGATCTTGGACTGGTCCGCCCGGGGGATGCCGATCCCGTTGTCTTCAATCTCCAGTACAACCTCGTCGGAGTGGTGAGGGCTCCGCCTGGTGCGCACGGTGAGCCTCCCGCGGTCATCCATGGCGTCCACCGCGTTGAGCATCAGCGCCATGAGCACCTGGGTGAGCTGTTCCGTGTCGCCGGTCGTGGTAGGAAGCGCCGGGTCCAGCTCGCGACTCACGGTCAGGCGCTTGAAGCGCTGGTGGTGCTTCAACAGAAACAGGGTCTCGTCCACCAGGGCGTTCAGCACCACCCGAGACTTGGTCTTGCCCTTGGGCCGGCTGAAGTCGAGCAGGCCATCGACGATGCGGGTACAGCGGTCCACTTCCTTGTCGATGATCTCGAGGTACTCCTCGACGGCGGCCTTCTCCCGTTTGTCGAGGTCTTCGAGGCGGCCGCTGATGGCCGCGACGCAGGCGCTGATGGTCGCGAGGGGGTTGTTGATCTCGTGCATGACCCCGGCCGCCAGCTGGCCGATGGCCGCGAGCTTCTCACTCTGCATGATCTGGCCCTGGGTCCGGCGCGACTCGGTGACGTCTTCACCGATGGTGATCACATGACTGATCGCATCCCCCTCGAGGCGCATGGGGATCTTGCTCAGCCGGAAGGAGCGCACCTCGCCGCCGAGGGTGACCTCCAGCTCGGCCTGCTGGATTTCGCCGGTCTGGAACACCCGGTCGAAGTCGGCCCGGAGCTCTTCGGCCGGCTGGCGGGTGAGGACTTCGAACACCGGGCGGCCCACTACCTCATCCCGGCGGAGGCCGGGGGTGCCGATCTCGCGCTGGCGATTCCAGATCTGGATCCGGTAATCCCGGTCCACGACGTAGAGCCCGACCGGCAGGCTGTCAATGATGAGACTGGTGAAACGGCGCTGCTCGTCGATCTCGCGAGACTGCGCGGCGACCTCGACCGCGAAGTCTGCCGACAGCGCCAGGGAGGCGAGGAAGGTCGCGAGGAGATCGGCCACGACCACCAGGATATCCCTGGCGTCGGCATCCGGCTCGGGGCGCATCTCGAGGAGCCCGATGCACGCCTCCTCGTGCTCGAGCGGAACGCGGGCGCCGGGCCCGCCATCGGGTATGGCCTGGAGCGAATCGGCCAGGAGCGGGGGGCCGGAGGCCGGAGGGGAGGACACCACGCGGAAGCAGCCGGTCGCAGCATCGCGAAACCAGATGCCGACGCCTTCGACCTGCAAGCCGGTTCGCAGGGACTCGGCAACGGCCATCAACGTCTCGTCGGCCTCGAGCCCGTCGTTCAGCAGCTTGGCGACGGTGCCGACCAGGTCCAGTCCCCGATGCGACGTCAGCGCCCGCTCCCTCGTGGCGCGGAAACCGCGGCCACACTCAGAATGCGCCAGTCCCCATCGATCTGGCGAAGCACGACGTGCTCGATCCAGTCACGTTCGGTGGAGGTAGATCCAGAGGGGGTCCGCCGGCTGGTGACCACCCATACGGCGGCCAGGTCGCCTTCCTGCCGCAAATCGGTGCGGAGCACCCGGACGTCGAAGTTCCGTCGCTCCGCACCCTGGAGCCAACGGTCCAGCACGCGCAGCGCCACATCGATCGACACCGCCTGATGGTAGCTGGTCGGCGCCCCGGGACCGAGCGGCCCAGCATAGGTGCCGTCCTGCCAGAAGAGCGACCGCACACTGGTCCAGTCGCGCGCCGAGAGGCTCCGCGCGTAGTGGCTGATTAGATGCTGGATCCTGTCCTCATCCCGGCGGGTACCCGTCGGGGTGCGGTCCTCGATCTGGCACCCCCCGACGACGAGGACACTGACGCAGAGCGCCGCCAGGCGCAGCCGGCTCATGCGGACCGCCGGTGCGCCTCCAGTTGTGCAAGCAGCTCCTGGTTCTCCCGCCGGGTGCTTGGAGTGTCCTCCGAGAACGCCCAGCGGACGATGCCCTCGGAATCGATCAGCACGTAGGCGCGATTGGAAAAGAACTTGTCCTCGATGAGCGTCCCGTAGCGGCGGCTCACCTCGCGCTTGAAGTCGCTCAGCAGATCGACCGAAATGCGCTCCTTGGCCTTGAACTCCCGGAGCGTAGGAATGGAGTCCACGCTGATCGGCAGGACCTCGGTATTGGCGTCGCGAAAGCGGCCGTAGTCCTCGCTGAACGAGCACATCTCCTGGGTACACACCTTGGTGAAGGCCAGGGGAAAGAACGCCAGCAGAACGTTCCTTCCCCGGAGCTTCAACAGGGTGACGTCGGTGCCCGACGTCGAAGGAAGGGTGAAATCGGGGGCCGGAGCCCCCGGGCGTGGGAGAGATGCCATGGCCGGCTCGCTCACCTCATTGCCTTCTCGAGCCCTCTGGCCTTCTCGAACCGCTTGGCGATGACCGTCCAGTTGACCACGTTCCACCATGCAGTCACGTAGTCGGGGCGGCGGTTCTGGTACTTCAGATAATAGGCGTGCTCCCACACGTCACACCCGAGCACCGGCGTCTTCCCCTCCATGACCGGGGTGTCCTGGTTCGGGGTGCTTTCGATGACCAGCTTCCCGCTGCGGTCCATCGTGAGCCAACCCCAGCCGCTGCCGAACCGTTCCACGCACGCCTTGGCAAACTGCTCCTTGAACGCGGCGACGTTTCCGAACGCGCCGTTGATGGCCTCGGCCAGCGCGCCGCCCGGCTCCTTGGCGCCGCCCGGTGCCATCATCTCCCAGAAGATGGTGTGGTTGGCATGGCCGCCGCCGTTGTTGCGGACCTTGGTCCGGATACCTTCCGGGACCTGGTTCAGATTGGCGAGCAGCTCTTCGATCGATTTCTTCTGCAGGTCGGGATGGGGCTCCAGCGCCGCGTTGAGGTTGTTGACGTAGGCGGCGTGGTGCTTGTCATGGTGAGTCCGCATAGTCTGCTCATCGATATGCGGCTCGAGCGCCTTATAGTCGTAGGGTAGAGGGGGAAGGGTGAACGGCATGATCAACTCCTCGCGCTGAAGATACGTCGATAACTTTCCTGGCTTCAGCGGCGAAATATCATTGCGTGCAACAGAGGGGTCAACGACAATGGCTGCTGGCGGTCCCCAGCATTCGTCGGTCCGGCCGGTGGAGCCGGTCTATCTCATCGAGCGTTTTCCCGGCTTGCATCAGGAGCTGATGAGGCTATTACGCGGGCTCAATGAAGCGGACTGGTCCAGACCTACCGCATGCGCGCTATGGTCGGTGAAGGATCTCGTAGCGCATCTTCTCGATACCGGCCTCAGACGGCTCTCCTCCGGGCGCGACGGCTTCATGCCGGCACCCGAGAGCGGGATCGCGAGCTACACCGATCTTGTCGCCTACCTCAATCGGCTCAACGCGGAGTGGGTGCGAGCGACCCGGCGACTCAGCCCCCCCGTTCTGATGGCGCTGATGGATGGCATGGCTCCCCAGGTCCATGCGTTCTTCGGTTCGCTCGATCCGCATGCGCGGGCCCAATTCGGCGTCGCCTGGGCCGGCGAAGAGTCCTCGCCGGTCTGGTTCGATATCGGCCGCGAGTACACTGAGCGATGGCTCCACCAGCAGCAGATCCGTGAGGCCGTCGGCGCGCCGGGCCTGCTCGGGCGTGAATGGCTTTACCCCGCGCTGGACATCTTCATGCGCGCCCTGCCCCACACGTATCGCGCGATCCAGGCGCAGCCGGGGCAGAGCATTCACTTCGCCATCCGGGGGGAGGCGGGTGGCGACTGGACGCTGCGCCGCCAGTCGCAGGGTTGGAGTCTGTTTACCGGACGCGATGATCACCCCGCCGCCCGTGCGAGCCTCGACCAGGAGAACGCCTGGAGGCTCTTCTCCAAGGGTCTGTCTCCGGAAGCGGCCCGGCGAAGCGTCAGGATCGAGGGCGACCCGCGGCTCGGCGAGCCGGTTTTCGGTGCCCTGGCGGTGATGGCCTAGGCACTGCCAAGTGTGGCAGGGTTGTGGATCGTATTTTGCACCGTCGTCGTGCTCGAGTGCAGCAGAATCTCCCTCGGCGTGCTGTGTCTCACTAGGACAAATCGGGACTTTCGTTCAAGGGACGGCCAAAACGTTCGCCCTGAGGGACTTCGGGTGAAACGCAACCGTCGCGGATATCTGCAAGACCCTGAACGACATCCACTCGCCCCACGCACCCCAGCAGAAGGGACTACCGCCCGTGACTGTAGCCATCGACATCAACCCTTCGGCGGCGGCCGAGGCCTATTTGAGCGAGGCGAGGGCTAAGCGGGGCCAGCTCACCAAGCGGAAATCCTGGCGGCCGGCAAGAGAGCTTGCAGTAGACCTCGGTACCGCCAACACCCTCGTTTACGTGAAGGGCGAAGGCGTGGTGCTGAATGAGCCGTCGGTCGCCGCCGTGGATCAGGCCACCGGCAAGATTCTCGGCATCGGGCTCGAAGCCAAGCGGATGTTGGGCCGGACCCCCGAAGGCGTCCTGGCCGTCCGACCCATGAAGGACGGGGTTATTGCAGACTTTCATATCGCGGAAAAGATGCTCCGGCATTTTATCCGGCTGGTGATCGATCGGACCTTCCTGCGGGTCAAGCCCACCGTCATCGTCTGCGTCCCTTCCGGTATCACCGAAGTCGAGCGCCGCGCCGTACGCGACTCGGCGCAGTCTGCCGGCGTCAAGCGGCTGTATATGGTGGCGGAGCCGATGGCCGCGGCCATCGGAGTCGGCCTCCCGGTAGACACGCCGGTCGGAAGCATGGTGATCGACATCGGGGGCGGGACCACGAATATCGCTGTCATCGCACTCTCCGGCATCGTATGCGACGCATCCATTCGGACCGGGGGTGACGAATTGGATCAGGCCATTGTACAGTTCATGCGGAAGACCTACAGCCTCCTCATTGGTGAGCCCACCGCCGAACGCATCAAGATCGGACTGGGCTCGGCCGTGCAGCTCGAGCGCGAGGGCGAGATGGACGTCAAGGGACGGGATCTGGTTTCCGGCTTACCCAAGACAATCCGGATCGACTCCCGCGGTGTGCGCGAGGCCATCGAGGAGCCCGTCTCCCACATCGTGAACGCGGTCCGGCGGGCGTTGGAGATGACGCCGCCCGAGCTGGCCAGCGACGTGCTCGAGTACGGCATTATGCTCACCGGCGGCGGCTCGCTGGTTCGGGGGCTGGACCAGCGGTTGATGGACGAAACCGGCTTGCCGGTCAGGGTGGATGTAGATCCACTCACGTCCGTCGTTCGCGGTACCGGTCGCATTCTCGACGACTTCAGCCGCTACAATACAGTTCTGAGTACCTGAGCTTTCCCTGGTGCGCGCGTGCGCATCCGGGAGCACCCGTCCCATACACCGGCATTCCCGCCCACGGGCGGGGGTGTCGGTGTGTGGTTTTTGGGGGATCACGGCAAGGCACATAGCGAGGCTACGGGAGGGGGCGACCTTGACCCGCAATGCCAGCTCACCCTGCCGGAGTACAGGCCATTCCCCAACGAGCTCCCCGCAACTGGCGCCAGGAGCACCTCGAGTTACCCCTGATGCTGCTGGCGCTGGGCTCCCTCGCGGGGGCAGGGTACTCGAGCTAGGCTGCGGGCGGGGGATTGCCTTGCCCGCGCTCGACCGCCATCTCGCACCGGCGCGGCTGGTGGGACTCGACGTCGATCGCGCGCTGCTCGATCAGGCTCGACGTCGGCTCAGCAGTACCCGTACCCGCGCCGAGCTGGTTCGGGGCGATGTCAGACGGCTTCCCTTCCCCGATGGGGACTTCGACCTGATCATCGATTTCGGCACCTGCTTTCATATAGCGCGAGCCGATGAGGCACTGCGAGAAGTATCCCGGGTGCTCGTGGCCGGTGGCATCTTTGCCACAGAAACCAGGCTAAATCAACTGTTCTCCTACCCTCGGCGCTCCCATGGCCGCTTCCTTCCCTGGTCGGCGGCCTCCGGCCTGGTGCACCAGCGGCACGCGGGGCTCTGGCAGAGCGGTTTCGCCGCCCCTGACCGTGCCACGGTTTCGCTCCTGCCCGCTGCTCGGCCATTTTCCTTCATTCCATGCCGATATTACCGGTTTCCTTCTCCGCATGGCTCAGGAGCAGGGCGACGTCGCGCGATTCCGGCTCGGCCGCACCGACGCGGTGCTGTTGTCACATCCCGATCATGTGCGCCAGGTGCTGGTCGATCGTGCCGCCGACTTCATCAAGGGCCGGCTGATGCAGCGCGCCTGGCGCCTGCTCGGCGATGGTCTGCTGACCACCGAAGGTGATGCACCGGGCACAGCGGCGGCGCATTCAGCCGGTCTTCACCCGGGAGCGCCTCCAAGGGTATGCTGCGCTGGTGCCCACGCTGGTCGCCTTGCAGACAGCAGGGTGGCGCGACGGGATGGTGATTCGGGTTGATGCACAGATGGACGCGCTCGCCATGAACATCGTAGTTCGCGCCCTGCTCGGCACCGACATCTAGGCGGCTCCAGGCCGAGCTCGCCTCAGTGCTTGGGGGAAGGGAGCCGATGGTGGCGGACCTCGAGCGGCTCCCCTACACTGACAGCGTGGTCAAGAGACTCTTCGTCTCTATCCTCCGATCGGTCGGATCGGCCGGCGCCCGCTCCGGGATCTGGATCTGGATGCTCCCGCACTAGGGAAGGGCACTACCGTGTTCCTGAGCCCGTTCGTCACCGGGCGCGACCCGCGTTGGTTTTCAGAGCCGGAGGCCTTTCGGCCCGAGCGCTGGAACGAGGCTGCGCCCGACCGGCCACGCTTCGCCTGGTTTCCGTTCGGGGCCGGCCCTCGCTCCTGCATCGGGGAGCACTTCGCGACAATGGTGTTGACGCTCGCCGTCGCCACCCTCGCCCAGCGCTGGCGGCTCAGACCGTTCACGCGAGACCTGCCGAGGGTGCGTTCGCCTTTGACGCTCAAACCGCGCGGCGCAGTCCGGATGATCGTGGAGGCTGCGGCTCCCCTCGAATCGCCGGTATGACAACGCCGAGCGCGGGGGACGCGGCGCCCTGGGTGGAGCGACTGGCGCGCATCGGGTACGCCGCCAAGGCGGTCCTGTACATCACGGTCGGACTTTTTGCGGCACAGGCGGGGCTCGGGCGAGGCGGGCGGACGGTCGATACCCAGGGGGCGCTCCGGGTTGTTCACCACGCAACCTTCGGCCGGGTGGCGCTCATCGTCGTCGCGGCCGGACTGCTCGGGTATGCGGTCTGGCGCATCGTCGAGGGGGTGGTGGATCCCGACCGCCGCGGCAACGATCTCAAGGGTCTGGCACTCCGGACCAGCTTCGTGGGCAGGGGTGTGCTGCACGGCGCCCTCGGCATCACAGCGCTGCGCCTCGCCGCCCGCGAGCGACCCGGCCCGCACCGTGACCAGACACGGCACTGGACTGAGGTCGCCTTTGGGTTGCCCGCCGGCGACCTGCTGGTGTGGCTCGCAGCTCTGGGGATCGCGGGGTATGGTCTCTACCAGCTCTACCGGGCATATGCCTCGAAGCTGAGCCGGCAGCTGAATCTCGGCGAGGTGGGCACCGCCACCATGCGTTGGGTGGTCGGCCTGAGCCGTTTCGGCATCGCGGCCCGGGGCGTTGTCTTTTGCCTCATCGGGTTTTTAATGGCCCGCGCGGCTGCGCGACACGATGCTGCCCAGGCCGGAGGGCTTCGGAGGTCCATGGACCTTCTCGCCGGAATCGGGCGGTGGCCGTTCGTGGTGGTTGCGCTGGGACTGGTGGCGTACGGAGTGTACGAGCTGGTGAACGCGCGATATCGGCGAATCAGAGTGGGATGAGGACTTTCTCCCAGGAAGTGCCCTGAACCAAGGAGGAGTACCATGACAGCGAAGCCCAAGTCAGAGAGCCAATCCAAGCGCCAGCAGCCCGAGTCGCTCCGGCTCCGCTCGATCTCGCCGTCGTTCACCGTCAACGACCTCGAACGCAGCGTGGCCTGGTATCGCGACGGGCTCGGGTTCTTCGTGTCCGAACGTTGGGAGGAAGGCGGCCGGCTCCAGGGCGTGATGCTTAAGGCCGGGACCTGTCACCTCGGCCTCTCGCAGGACGACTTTAGCAAAGGCCGCGACCGACCCAAGGGCGTGGGGTTCCGCATCTGGGGCGAGACGACGCAGGATATAGACGCGCTCGCCGAACGCCTTCGGGCCGTTGGCGGCACCATCGTCGAAGAGCCGGGCGACCACTGGGACACGTACAGCTTCACGGCGCAGGACCGGGATGGCTTTAGGATCACGATCACCGCAACGCGGGCCTGATACCGCGTGGGTCTCGAGGAGCGCGTCAAGGCGTGAGCTCGTGCGAGTCATCTCATGATCCGGCACCTGTTGGAAACCTACGGTTATGCTGGGGTCTTCGTGCTAGTAGGGCTCGAGAGTCTCGGCGTACCGCTACCCGGCGAAGCTGCCCTGCTCACCGCAGCGGCGTTTGCCGCACAAGGGCACCTCTCTATTGTGGGAGTGATCCTTGCGGCCGCGGCTGGTGGCATCGCGGGTGATACCGGAGGCTATTGGATCGGCCGGAAGGGGGGACTCGCAGCCGTTCGGCGGTATGGGAAGTTCCTCCACATTGACGACGCGACGCTCAAGCGTGCGCATGCGTTCTTCGAGCGGCACGGCGGCAAGACCGTCTTCCTCGGGCGATTCGTCTCCCTCCTCCGGATGTGGGCCGCAGTGCTGGCCGGCGTCAGCCGCATGCCCTACGGCAGATTCGCGCTCTACAACGTCGCCGGGGGGCTCTGCTGGGCTACGCTCTTTGGGAGCCTGGGATATCTGTTCGGACGTAGCTTGCCACAGCTTCAGAAGGCGGCGGGACAAGCCGGCGCGATGGTTGCCCTCTTGCTCGCGGTCGTCCTGGGGCTCGTGTTGCTCGGCCGCTGGTTCCAGAGCCACCAGGACGAGATTCTCGCCTGGGCGAGGGGTCAACTAAAGCGAATCAGTACATCTAGGTTGGTGCAGCGCTCCCGGAAACGCCATCCGCGAGCGTGGGTTTTCCTCGCTCAGCGATTTTCCCGCACGGAATATCTGGGACTCCATCTCACGCTGGGACTCGTGCTCAGCCTCGGGGCACTATGGCTGTTCGCGGGCATCTCCGAGGATGTGATCCACCACGATCCGCTCACCCAATTCGACTTGACGGTAGCGAATGCACTCCATCGACACGGCACCCCTGTTCTGATCGAGTTGGCAAAGGCCATCAGCCAGCTCGGCTCTCCCGCTATCGTCGCGGCCTGGAGCGTGGTGGTCTGCGTGGTGCTCCTGAAGGAACGCCAGCGCGGGTTACTGATTGGCTGGATCGCAGCCCTTGTCGGTGGTGGTCTCCTGGATCAGGGTCTGAAGCTCGCCTTTCGTCGTCCCCGTCCCACCTGGGAAGCACCCTACCTTGTGGCACATGGATGGAGCTTTCCCAGCGGACACGCCATGGGATCGCTCGTCGCGTACGGAATGCTTGCCTATGTGCTCGTGCTACACTTGCGTTCCAGGGCTGCGCGATGGGCGGTCATTGCCGGTGCGGTCGTCCTGGTCCTCGCCATAGGTTTTACCCGGCTCTTCCTGGGGGTCCACTTTTTTAGCGACGTAATCGCCGGCTATGCGGGTGGTACGGTCTGGCTGGCGGCGTGCATCACCGGCCTCGAAGTGATCCGGAGGAAGGGGAAGTACCTGTCGGTGACGCAGCCCGTGTCTGCGTACTGAGTGCAGGCCGGATCGAATGCACTTCAAGCGGCCCGCGCCAACACCTCGCGCAGACGCTCGCCCGCCATCCGCTGCCACCCTTTGATGGCGCCGTCGAACGCGAACGCGTTGGTGGGCAGGAAGCCCGAGTGCTCGAGCGCGAGCCGCGTGCCACCGGATGGCATCGGCGTGAGCGTCCAGGTGACCACGGTGTCCAGGCCCGACGACTCCGGGCCGCTCCGCCACGAATAACGGAGGCGCTTGGGCGGATCGACCTCCAGCACCTCGCACTGCACGATCCCGTCCCACCACGGCGTGGGCTCGCCTTGAAGGTGAAACTGTTCCCGACAAGAGGCCGCATGTCGGTGGCCATGAGCCACTCCGCGAGCAGTGCGGGCTCGGTCAGCGCACGCCATACTTTCCTGGGCTGGTGTGGCAAGTCGAACTCCACAGAAATCGACTTCGTTTCGGCTTTCGCATTCATCATCCATCTCCTTGAGCCATGCTTGAAGTCGGTCGACGCGTTCGAGCCAGAACGTCTGGTAGTGCGCGATCCAATCGATCAGCGGTCGTAATCCCTTTGGCTCGACCCGATAGTAGACCAGGCGCCCATCGCGCCGTTCGGACACGAGGCGGGCTCGGCGAAGCGTAGCGAGGTGCGGGGAGACGGCCGGCTGGGAGATGTCGAAGCGCGCCGTGAGGTCCTTCACGGCGGCCTCTCCATGGGTGAGACGTTCGTAAATGGCGCGTCGGCTTGGGTCCGCCAGACCGCGGAAAACGGGATCCTCTCGTGAAAAGCCCGCCTCAAACAAGATGAGGCGGGCCAATTCGTTGTAGGATGGAGCGGACCGGGATCGAACCGGCGACCCCGGTTGCACAGCCGATTAAGAAGGTGCCCGAATTCTACAAGTTGTTGAACCTACGCGCTGTCCTGGGCATCGGCGCTGTAGTTCAAGAGCGATTTGGTCTCTGAAATAGAAAGAAACTCACAACAGAACTCACAACAGGCGAACTTGCCTTAAGGTCGTTAGTCTGGCCGACTCTCTCCCGTGCCCGGTTGAAACGACACCGGGCTTACGACGCTATAAGACCCCAGCACCGATGACCTGCTCGCCAAGGAGGAAAAGGCCCAAGACCACGAGCAGAAGCCCCGCCACTAACTCCGCACGTTCTCCGAGTCGGCCACCGATGCGGCTCCCCACCTGCAGCCCTACGAACGTAAGGATCAGCGCCTGGAGGGCGATATAGCCGAGCGCGAGTCCGACGGGGGCATGAATCACTCCAAGCGAGAAACCGACCGCCAACTCGTCCATGCTTACCGAGAGTCCGGTGGCCCAAAGAGCTCGCTCTGGCTGGGCCGACACTTGAAGCGACTCCTTGTCGGCGAGTGCCTCTCTGATCTCTCGGCCACCGAACAATAT